>JAAZUU010000166.1 GCA_018624035.1 Rhodobiaceae bacterium
GCTGTCGCGATCTGTCCAGTTGCGCCGTTGGCCAGTGTAAGTATGTCCTGATCACCGATCAGGATGGCGGCATCATCAACGACCCGATCCTGCTGAAGCTTGGCGAGAACCATTTCTGGCTGTCGATTGCCGACAGTGATGTGCTGCTCTGGGCGCGGGGGGTTGCCGCAACCGCCGGCATGGATGTCGAGGTGCGCGAACCCGATGTCTCACCGCTACAGCTCCAGGGGCCCAAGTCACGTGACATCCTGCGCGCGGCCTTTGGCGATGCGCCGGCGGAACTGAAATATTACCGGTTCATGGAATATGACTGGAACGGCGTGCCGCTTGTCATTTCGCGGACCGGATGGTCAAGCGAACTCGGGTATGAGATTTTCCTTCGTGACGGATCATATGGCGACCGGCTGTGGGATTACCTGATGGAGGTTGGCGGGCCGATGGGGCTTCATCCCGGCCACACGTCCAGCATCCGCCGGATCGAGGCAGCGATGCTGTCCTACCATGCCGACATGACGCTTCGAAACAATCCTTTCGAGCTGGGTATGGACCGGCTTGTCGATCTCGATATGAAGGCCGATTTCGTCAGCAAGGCCGCATTGACGCGGATACGGGCCGAGGGCGTAAAACAGCTTCAGGTCGGGCTTGAATTTGACGGGCCACCTCTTGTTGGCTCGAATGATGAATTCTGGCCCATCCGGCGGGGCGGCGAGGATGTCGGCTATGTCACCTCGGCGGTTCACTCGCCACGGCTCGAAAAGAACATCGCCCTCGCTCTCATTGCCGCCGACCATGCAGATATTGGAACCCAGGCCGTCATCGACATGGCGGGGGAGGCGCGACACTGTCAGATCGTGCCGAAGCCTTTTTATGATCCCAAGAAAGCGCTTGCCGCGAGGGGCTAGCCGTTTCCACCGATGTTCAGAGCACGCCGGTGACCGCATAGGCCTCGGGATTGGTGAATTGCAGTGTCAGCCTGCCAGGATATCCCGGCGTGATGATCAGCAGGAACGCGGGCTGCGGCTGGGGTGAAGATGTGCCCGGAAACTCCTCGCTTCCAGCCCGGAGCGCCAAGCCGGACTAGAGGTCACCGAGAATGGTCAGAAGACGCTGGCGGATTATTTTCAGCCGTGCCCTCAAAGCTTCATTCTCGGTTTTCAGCCGCAGGATCTCGCCGGACATGTCCGCATTCTGATGGTCATGGCCGGCACTGCCGGCGGCGAGATCAGCCTTGCAGCTGTTATAGATCTGGATGTCGGTGGTCGAACCACCGCCAAGTATGCATTGATGCGCCAGCGCCGGCATGGCGGGCGCTGAGACGAGTATTGTCAGCATCAGGAAGGGGATGAACCGGCGCATCTGTCAACTCCGCAGGGTGAACATACCGGTCCTGCCTCATCTGGCAATCCTGACGCGCGCAAGCCGGGAATCGATAATGGCTGAGAGATTGCGCCGGGAAAACAGGAAATCCGACATTTCGGTCGAGCAGCGCGTTCCTGTCAACGGCATTGCATGGGGAAACGGCACTGGATGTGGCGAGGCGGAACCTGAATGACGACAGATACCGGGCGGCCCCTCTACAGCTTTGCGTGTTCCCGTTTCAATGCCAGCCACAGGCAATAGCACATCACAAGGATCACAAGCGTGAAGGGGATGCCAGTTGATACAGCAGCGCCCTGCAGTGCGTTGAGGCCGCCGCCAAGCAGCAGCGCGATGGCCACAAGACCTTCAAGGGTGCACCAGAAGACGCGTTGCACCACCGGCGCATCCATCTTGCCGCCAGCCGTGATGGTGTCGATGACAAGTGATCCTGAATCAGAGGATGTCACGAAGAAGATGACAATCAGTACAAGGGCGACCGGTGCGACCACCTCATAGAGTGGCAGTTCCTTCAACAACCCGAACAGGGCGCCTTCGGGCTTGTAGGAATCGATGACTGTCGCCCTGACGCCTTCCGCACCGCCGACATTCAGCATATCGATGGCGGCACCGCCGAAAGTGGACATCCACAGCGCGCAGACAAACGTTGGCGCGATCAGCGCGCACAGCACGAATTCACGCACAGTCCGGCCCTTGGAAATTCGCGCAATGAACATGCCAACAAAAGGCGACTAGGCGATCCACCAGGCCCAGTGGAATGTTGTCCAGCCGTGGAAATAGCTTGTATCCTCGCGGCCAAACGGGTTGGAGAGGGCGGGCAGCAACGCGACATAGTCCGTCATCACGGTGAAATAGCGACCGATGGCGGAGACGAATCCGGTTGCCAGAATCACGAAGATGAACAGGCAGACTGCCATCACCATGTTGATCTCGGACAGACGTTTCACGCCGGCATCCATGCCAAGCATCACCGACCCAAGCGCAATCGCCGTAATGCCGATGATCAGCAGGACGGTGACGGTCGGGCTGGGCGTGATGCCGAAGATTTCATGAAGGCCGGCGGCGACCTGACCGGCGCCAAGGCCAAGCGAGGTCGTCAGGCCAAACAGGGTCGCAAAGACCGCGGCCGTGTCGATGGCGTGGCCCCAGGCACCCCAGACCCGCTCGCCAAGCAGTGGCACGAAGGCCGAGCGCAGGGTCAGCGGATAGCCGAGATTGTAGCTGAAGATGCCAAGCGAGAGGCCGACAGCGGCATAGACAGCCCATCCCTCGAGCCCCCAGTGATGGATCGTGCCGACAACGCCGATATATTCATTCTCGGCGATGTCGATACCAAGCGGGCGTGCGGCCCCGCCTTCCGCGAAATTGTAATAGACAGGCTCCAGCACACCGAAGAACAGCAAGCCGATACCAATGCCGGCGGCGAACATCATCGCGATCCAGCCGGTATAGGAATAATCAGGCTTTGCATCCTTGCCGCCGATCCTGACCTTGCCGACAGGATGGAAGATCAGCACAAGGCAGAACAGGGTGATGGCATCGACCGACAACACAAGGAACCAGTCAAAGGTGCTGGTCAGCCATGGCCGCAACCAGCCGAAGAAGACGGCCGTCGCGTCCTGATTGGCAAGCGCAATAAGCACGAAAGCGGCAATGACCACGCTGGAGATCAGAAAGACCGGGTTGTGGATATCAAGCCCGAAGGGCCGGATATTACTGTCACCAAGCGTGTGTTTGGTCCTGCCCCATGCCCGCGGATCCGGGTCCTGTCTCGGTTCCGTCGCTTTGCCCGCCGTCCTTTCGGCCATTTTGTCCTCCCCCTAGCCCTCGATCCAGCCCTCGGCCCCCTGGACCCTCAATTCAAATCGAATTGTTGGTGACATGGAATTTCGAGGAACTTCTTCTGAATTCCGGATCACAGCGTATCACGCGAAAACACCCCGCCATTTCACAGCTGCGGGAAGTAACTTAAGTGTTGGTTAAGGGCAGATGGGGCGAGTGGGTGAAACAGCGCACGAGCAACACGCAAGGCAATCGCGGGCGGTGTCATCAGACATTCGAAAGTCGACGGCGAGCCTTGAACGGCAATGGCGGAGGGGTCTTCCGCCAAACCACACTTTTAACTGTCTCTTATGATATTTCTCTGTTCGGCCCAGAAGTTCACCGCCCGCAACTCGGCCCGTTAACGGGTTATGGCGTGCTGATCTAAAGGACAAGTAAGCTTTAGGACCATGCCCGGGCTCATGCAAACCAATTAAGTTACGTGCAAAGCCTTGGAATTCGACAAGTAAAGATTAGATATCACGCTCAATAGTTGCACTGGCGCTAGCCAATATCGCTTTGTCTTTCACTTCCTTGACCACGACATCGCAACCGGGACGCTGATCCGGGCCAGTCATAACACAAACGCGCATTACCAAAGGTCCGACATTTGTCCTACTTCAGCCTTGCTCAAGTAAAAAATGATTGGTTTTCAAATGTCCGTGGTGACATTTTGGCTGGCCTTGTCGTGGCGCTGGCCTTGATACCTGAAGCGATTGCCTTTTCAATTATCGCGGGTGTTGATCCAAAGGTTGGGCTGTACGCCTCATTCTCCATTGCTGTTATCAGCTCCTTTGCCGGTGGCCGACCAGGCATGATTTCGGCCGCCACGGCCGCCACGGCCGTTCTGATGGTCACTTTGGTCAAGGTGCATGGTTTGCAATATCTGCTCGCCACCACTGTTTTGGCGGGCCTTGTCCAGATCATTGCCGGCTTTCTTCGTTTGGGGAGCCTGATGAGGTTTGTTTCAAAGTCGGTGCTGACCGGCTTTGTAAATGCTCTGGCAATTCTCATTTTCCTTGCTCAGCTACCTGAATTGATCGGCGTTCCGCATCTTACATACGGCATTTTGATACTCGGGCTTCTGATCATTTATCTTCTGCCCAGAATCACCAACATCATCCCGTCGCCATTGGTCTGCATTCTGGTTTCATTTTTGGCACTTTCAGCATAATCTTTGATACTACCCTGAATATTTTCTGAAAATCCTTCTAGTGGTGGGGAAGAATTTTTCTGAATTAATAATGAATGAGAGCCCGGTATGTATTCTAATAATCCATTTCCATTTTGAGACAATTTACTCTTCTAATA
>JAAZUU010000167.1 GCA_018624035.1 Rhodobiaceae bacterium
CTGCCGGCTATCAAGGTCCGGTCGAGGTGGAGATCTTTTCCCGCGACAGATGGTGGAAGGAATCGCCTGAAAGAATGACAGAAGTGATTCTGGAGCGGATGAACAGTGCGTTCTGAACAGCCCGTCAGAGAAGGCGGAGACCCCATTTACATGCAAAATGATGGAAAACCATCAAATTTGTGGTTCCGAATCCGGCAATGGGCCATACTATGAAGATCAGAGCATGCTGGCTTCTTGCCTGTTACGGGGATATCACCGTAGGGTGAGGAGTAAAGTATGCGTACCTTGCTCGGGGGGGAGCGGTGCTTGAGGTTAAGGACGTACACGCGGGTTACGGTAATCTGAAAATCCTGCGTGGCATCAATATGGATGTGCCGACCGGTGGTATTGTCACCTTGCTTGGCGGCAATGGCACCGGTAAATCGACGCTTCTAAAGGCTGTTTCCGGGCTGATCCCCCTTATGCAGGGGGATGTCTTCTTCAATGGCGTGAACATCTCGAAAATGAAACCCCACCAGCGCATGCGCCTCGGCCTTGTGCAGGTGACGCAGGCCAAGGAAGCCTATCCGGCGATGACGGTTGAGGAAAACCTTGTGCTGGGTGCCTATACGCGCAAGGACCGTGAGGGCACCAGGGCCGATCTCGAGAAGGTCTATGAATTTTTTCCGGTGCTGCGTGAGCGCCGCAAGCAGTTGTCTGGCACGCTGTCAGGCGGTGAGGTGCAGATGCTGGTGATCGGACGCGGCCTGATGGCGGCGCCGAAGATGCTGATGCTTGACGAGCCGAGCGCCGCTCTGGCCCCGAAGGTGGTGCTTGAAATCTTTGCCAATATCAACCGAATCGCCAAATCCGGCGTCACCATCCTCGTGGTCGAGCAGAATGTGAGGATGGCGCTGATTCTGGCCCAGTACGGCTACATCATACGTGATGGCGTCATCATGATGCAGGGCGAGGCAGACAATCTGATCAGTGATCCGGCGGTCAAGGATTCCTTCCTTGGCGGGTCGGTGGCCGACACCTCAAAGTCGCTCAGGAACTAAGCGGGGACAGACATAATGGGATTCGACTTCAATTCGTTGCTGGCCTTTATTATTTTCGGCGTCACCATCGGTGTCGTCTATGGCATTGTCGCGCTTGGCATCTCACTGATCTATTCCGGGCTCGACATCGTGCATTTCGCGCATGGCGAAATGTATATGTTCGGTGCTTTTTTCGGGCTTGTGCTGGCGCATAATGTCGGTGTGCCGTACCCGATCGCCCTGATCGGGGCGATGATCCTGACGGCGCTTCTCGGCATGGCGGTCGAACGTGTGTTCTATCGACGACTGACGCGCGCCGGCGGTGGTTACACCGTTGCCGGCATGGGCATGATCATCTGCGGTTTTGGCATGTCCGTCGCGCTGGTCAATGCCGCCTATTTCTTCTTTGGCGCGGAGGCCGAGCCTTTCCGCGCCAATCTCGACTACATCCCGCGGCTCACTTTCCCGGGTGATATCAACGTGCCGGAAAGCTATGTTCTGACGGCGATCATTTCGGTTCTGCTGATGGCCGGCCTGCATTATTTCCTGCGGCACACGAAGACCGGTCTTGCGGTACGGGCCGTTGCCCACAACAAGGACATCGCCTATCTGATGGGGGTCAATGTACCGCTGATGATCTCGCTGATCTTCGGCCTCGCCTGCGGTCTTGCCGCCGCCGCCGGGGTGTTGATCGGGCCGATGCAGTCGGTGCAGGTTGAGATGGGTTATCTGATGCTGATGAAAGCGTTCGCCGCGGCGGTTGTCGGCGGGTTCGGATCGCTTCCGGGGGCCATTGTCGGCGGCATCATGGTTGGCATTTTCGAGAATCTCGGCGCTGCCTATATTTCGGCGAGCCACAAGGACATTTACGCATTTTTGCTGTTGATCCTGGTCCTGATGTTCAAGCCATCAGGCCTGTTCGGGGTTGAGGCAAAGGTGAAGGCATAGTGAGTGTGATCACTATGAATAAGGGCAAAGCCCGAAACTAAGTGGAGGAAAACATGCGAGTACTGAACAAAGTGTTTGCTGGCGTTATGGCCGCAGGTGTCGGCCTTGCCGCCACTGCTGCTTTCGCTGGTGACATCCGTGTCGGCATCACGATGCGGATGGTCAGTGAAAACGGTCAGGCCTATGGCCAGATGGTCATGGACGAGATCAAGGCGATCAATGATGCCGGTGGCATCAATGGCAACATGATCGAAGCCACGCTGATGAATGACGAGTGCAAGTCCGACAAGGGCGTTGCCAACGCGAACAAGCTTATCTTCCAGGAGAAGATCCACCTTCTGATCGGTTCGACCTGCTCGTCGGTGTCGCTGCCGATCGTCGATGTGACGGCAAAGGCAGGTGTGCCTCAGATGATCCCGCATTCGACCAATGCGAAGATCACCCAGAAGGGTAGTGAGTGGGTGTTCCGGATTCCGGTATCGGGCCGCTACTATGGTGGTGTGAACGCCAAATATGTCGGCGAGAACATCGGCACCAAGATCGCCTATATCTGTGCCGCGGACGCCGCCTCTGTCGGTGACTGTGCGAATATGGAAAAGCAGATGCGCGCGCGCTTCGGCGTTGAGCCTGCCTATCGTGCCGACGTGCAGGAAAAGGAAGTCGACTTCCGCTCGCATATGCAGAAGATTAAGTCGATGAACGTTGATGGCATCCTGGTGGCGGCCCTTGCCGAGACCATGGCCCGTGCGCTGATCCAGTCCTATGAGGCCGGCATCGGCGAGGATGTTCGCCGTATCGGATCGTCCTCGGCCTCCAATGCGCCGGTTCCGAAGATTGCCGGTGACGCTGCAAAGGGTGTGTTCTTCACGGCTGCCTATGCCGCTGCTGACGATCGCCCGATCGCCAAGCTGTTCAACGAGATGACCCGTCAACGCTATGGCATCCATGCACCGGACCATGATTTCTCGCAGGCCTATGACCTGGTGCGGATCATGGAAATGGCGCTGAACAGTGCTGATCTGAACCTGTCCGACAGCTCGCTTGCTGCTGACCGCACCGCCATCCGCGATGCGATCGCCAGCGTCGAGGGCTATGAAGGTCTGGCTTCGGGACCGATCAGCTTCTGCGCGGCCCCGACCCCGCAGTGCCGTGACGGCAACCGCACCGCGGTTCTCATCGGTTACACCAAGGGTGGTGAGAACTTCGAAACCGAGGTTCTTGCACGGGTGACCATGGAGCCGGATTTCGGCCTCGAATAAGAATTAAACCTTGTGGCCGGGGGATCATTTCCCCGGCCACTATCCTGTTTTGACGATCATCCTGTCTTGGTCTTTCTATTTTGGGTCTTTGGACGGACCCGGGGGAACAGCTCGATATGTTATTTCTATCGCGTATTGCTGACCTGATCGACGCGCTGGCCCAACGCCACAGGCTGTTGCCATGGCTGATTGCCTATGCGCTGCTTCTGACCCTGCCGTTCATCCTGTCGACCCTTTTCAATGATTATCTGATCGATCTGGCGAACCGGGCCTGCCTGTTTATCATGCTGGCCGTCGGGTTGAACATCGTGAAGGGATTTTGTGGTCAGGTCACGGTTGGTCATATCGGCCTCTACGCCATCGGGGCGGTGACCTCGGCTGTGCTGTCTCTTGAGCCGGGTGGTTTCGGCGGCGCTCTGGGCTTCGGCCTGTCGGTATGGGTATCGATACCGATAGCCGTGATCGTGACCGCCTTCGCCGGCCTCATTGTCGGGCTGCCATCGGTGCGGCTTGAGGGGGCCTATCTTGCGCTGGCGACGCTTGGGCTCGGGGAGTCGGTCCGAATCTTCATCGCCGTGACGCCGGCGCTGGGGTCGAGTACCGGCCTGATGATGATCCCGGCTCCAAGCATCGGTGGTTTCGTCTTCGACAGCTTTACAAGCTATTACTATCTTGTGATGACAGCGGCGGTTGTCGGCATCTATTTTTCTTTCGCGATCCTTCGTTCGGCGACCGGCCGTGCCTTCCAGGCCATTCGCGAGGATACCATCGCCGCCTCGGTGAATGGCATCAATGTGGTGAAATACAAACTCCTCGCCTTTGTTCTCAGCGCTGTCTATGCCGGGCTCGCCGGCGCGCTGTTCGCGCATATGCCGCCGGGCTATCTTCACCATAACAATTTCACGGTCATCGAGATGGTGACCTTGTTGCTGATGGTGGTTCTCGGTGGCATCGGCAATGTCTGGGGCGGTGTCATCGGTGCCATCGTGGTAACCATCGCCTACGACCAGACAAAGGATCTGGTGGTCTATTTCATGGACCGGCCGATCGTCATCCAGCCACTTGTGTTCGGGCTGTCCATGGTGCTGCTGGTGCTGTTCATGCCGCGCGGCATCGGCGGCTGGTTCGAGGGCGTCCGCCGGAACCGCAGATTCATTCAGAGAAGCGAGGAGAAGTTGGGTGACGCTGCTAGAAACTCGTAACCTGAGCAAGAGCTTTGGTGGCCTGCAGGCCA
>JAAZUU010000012.1 GCA_018624035.1 Rhodobiaceae bacterium
CAGCAGTTCCGCAAGCCTTTCAAAATCCGCCTCACCGGTGTTCCAGCCACCGGAAATCCGAATGGCACGGCTGGCATCCACGCCCGCGCCCATGGCCTTCAATACGTGGCTTTCATGCACCTTGCCGGATGAACAGGCGGACCCGGCGCTGATCGCGACACCGGCAAGATCAAGCGACATGACCATCGTCTCGGCACTCTTCTCATTGACCGCCAGACAGGCGGTGTTGGCGATCCGGCCAGCCGCCGCCCCGAACAGCCGCACATCATTGCGCCCAGCTGTCAGAAGTGATTCCAGCCGGTCGCGCCAGCCCGCCATGGCCCAGTAATGCGCCATGTCGTCGAATGCCGCCGTCGCCGCCGCGCCGAAACCCACAATTCCCAGAAAATTCTCGGTGCCGGACCGCCGTCCCTGTTCCTGGCCACCACCGCGAAGCAGGCTCGTCATCCGCAGGCCTGGCCTGACCAGCAGCGCGCCAACACCGGTCGGCCCGCCGATCTTGTGCGCCGACAGGCTGGCATAATCCAGTCCGGATGCGGCAAAATCCAGATGCCGTTTGCCAAGAATCTGCACCATGTCGCTGTGCGTTGCCACACCGGCCTCCCGCGCCAGCGCCACCATTTCGGCAATCGGTTGCAGAACACCTGTTTCGTTATTCGCATACATCACCGAGACAAGAGTCCGCCGGCGCCTGTCATCGGGAAGCGATTCCAGAACATCGCGAAGCTGATCAAGGTCGATCCGGCCCTCGCCATCAACGCCTATGATGGTGGCTTTGGGGACCGCTCTGAGGACTGAATCATGTTCCACCGCGCTGGTGATGACATGATCGAATACCGACAGGGCGAGGTTGTTCGCCTCGGTGCCACCACTGGTGAACACCACATCGGCGCCGCGGCACCCGGCCAGAATGGCGATTTCGGCGCGCGCCGATTCCACCGCCATTCGCGCCGCACGGCCATAACCATGAACCGAGGACGGGTTTGATGGCGGGCCCATCGCCGCCTGCATCGCGGTCATCGCCTCGGGGCGGAGCGGAGCGGTGGCGTTGTTGTCGAAATAGAGTTGTGGCCGGGGCGGCATGGCGGCAGCTCAGCTCTCGCCTTTCGGCAGATCAAGCCCGTCCCGATCGCCAATCGCCTCCTTGCCGGCCTCATCATGAAGCTTGGTCGGCGACAACCGGTCCTCCATGTCATTCAGCCTGGCGCGAAGCGTCTGCACCTCGGCGACAAGCGCCTCGATTGTGCGGGCGCGCGGGTCGACCTCATCGGGGTGTGAAACGGCGTAGGCGGCAAACGGGCGTTCCTCGGCGGGCGGCACACGCTTAGCGGCCAACTGGCGTGCCGGCACGCCAACAACAGTGGCCCCCGCGGGAACATCGCGCGTGACCACCGAATTGCCGCCAACACGGGCGCCCTGATGGACCGTCAGATCGCCAAGGATCTGCGCCCCTGAACCGACGATAACGTCATCTTCCAGCGTCGGATGGCGCTTGACCGAACGCTGCGATTCGGCATCGACCGCCGGCAGGACACCGCCAAGGGTCACCCCCTGATACAGCGTCACGTTACGGCCGATCACCGTTGTCTCGCCAATCACCACGCCGGAGCCGTGATCGACAAAGAAGCCGCAGCCGATTGTCGCTCCGGGGTGGATCTCGATCCCGGTAAACCAGCGCGCCAGCTGCATGATGAAACGCCCGGGAAACTTCAGACCAGCGCGCCAAAAGGGGTTGGCAATCCGATAGGCCAGCATCACCTGGAAGCTTGGATAGAGGAACATCGCCGCCAGACGGCCGCCGGCAGCGGGGTCTCGCTCGAGGATTGCGGTCAAGTCGCGGTTCAGCTTTGCGAACATGGCTCCGGACTCCATGGTCGGATTCTGTTGATACCAGAAAAACAGCACCGTACTGTGCAAGCCGGGTTGGCCTGCAGATCTGTTTAAGATATAAGCCGATCTCACAAAATCACAAGGTAACGGATAAATATGCCCGAGGTCATCATAAACGGACCCGAGGGGCGCCTTGAATGCTGGTACATGCCAGCCGAGGCCCCTGACGCGCCAACCGCCCTGATCCTGCATCCCGAGCCGGACAAGGGCGGCACCATGAACAACCGCGTGACCTACGCGCTGTACCAGCATTTCCAGTCGCGCGGCTTTGCCGTCATGCGGTTCAATTTCCGCGGCGTCGGCAGAAGTCAGGGCACCTATGACAACGGCGATGGCGAACTTTCGGATGCGGCGACGGCGATGGACTGGCTGCAATCACAGACACCGGCGTCAAGCCAGTGCTGGATCGCCGGGTTTTCCTTCGGGTCATGGATCGGCATGCAGTTGATGATGCGCCGGCCGGAAATCCAGGGGTTCATCTCCGTCACACCGCCGGCGGCGACGCATGATTTCACCTTCCTGGCTCCCTGTCCGGCATCCGGGCTCATCGTCCATGGCGAGCAGGACGCGGCCGTGCCGCCGGAAACCGTCCACAAGCTTGTCGAGCGGCTTTCGATCCAGAAAGGCGTCGAAATCAAGGTCGACATCGTTCCCGGGGCCAATCACTTCTTCACCGATCATCTCGACCCGCTGATCGAGCATGTGTCGACCTATCTTGATGAGGCACTGCCAAAGCCAGCCGAAGCGCCGCTTTTCTAAACGGGAAAACGACAGATGACACACCGGTCAGACCTCATCAGGCTGTTCTCCGCGCGCGGATACATCCACCAGGCGACCAATATCGACGGCCTGGATGAACGGGCGTCGCAGCAGATCATTCCGGCCTATATCGGATTTGATTGTACCGCGAACAGCCTGCATGTCGGCTCGCTTGTGCAAATCATGATGCTTCGTGCCCTGCAGAAGACCGGCCACAAGCCCATCGTCCTGATGGGCGGCGGCACAACCAAGGTCGGCGATCCTTCGGGCAAGGATGCCGCGCGCCCGCTGCTGTCCGAGCATGATATCGAACAGAACAAGCAGGGCATCTTTCAGGTTTTCGAGAAATATCTGACCTTTGGAGACGGACCGACCGACGCCATCATGGTCGATAACGCTTCATGGCTGGATGGCCTGGCCTATATCCGCTTCCTGCGTGATTTCGGACCACATTTTTCGGTCAACCGCATGCTTGCCATGGATTCGGTGAAACTCCGCCTCGAACGCGAACAGCCACTGTCCTTCCTCGAATTCAATTACGCCATTCTTCAGGCCTATGATTTCCTGGAATTGCGACGCCGCTATGGATGCCTGCTGCAGATGGGCGGCTCGGACCAATGGGGCAATATCGTCAGCGGCATCGATCTGACACGCCGCGTCGACACCCAGGAAATCTACGGGCTCACGTCACCGCTGATCACCACGGCGTCGGGCGCCAAGATGGGCAAGTCTGCGGATGGCGCTATCTGGCTGAATGAGGATAGGCTGTCAGCCTTCGATTTCTGGCAGTTCTGGCGCAATACCGAGGACGCCGATGTCGTCCGCTTCCTGGCCCTGTTCACCGAATTGCCGATGGACGAGGTGGCGCGGCTTGGCGGGCTTGAGGGCGCCGAAGTCAACGAGGCGAAAATCATTCTCGCCAACGAGGCGACGGCCCTTTGCCATGGTGCCGATGCTGCCCGTGCCGCCATGGAAACGGCCCAGCAGACCTTCGCCGGTGGCGGTGTTGGTGAAGGCCTGCCGCAGGAGAAGGTATCGGCCGATGAGGCCGACGGGATGGGCATTATCGCCGCGCTGGTCAAGGTCGGGTTTGCCAAATCCAACGGTGAAGCGCGACGTCTGATTCGTGGTGGCGGGGCGCGTCTGAATGAC
Organism: Rhodobiaceae bacterium; assembly: GCA_018624035.1. Taxonomy (GTDB): domain Bacteria; phylum Pseudomonadota; class Alphaproteobacteria; order Puniceispirillales; family Puniceispirillaceae; genus UBA8309. The sequence continues at coordinate 3,802 of JAAZUU010000012.1, forward strand.
GTTCCGATCAGCGATGAGGAACATCTGCTGAGCGTCGCCGATTTCAGCGATGGCCGTGCCAAGATCTCGGCCGGCAAGAAACGTCACGCGCTTCTTGTCCTGTCCTGATCCGTCCTAAAACGCTAGCTGTCTGCCGAGCTGTCTTTCGGGCCGTCGGGTTGCGGGCCGAGGATGCGATCGCCTTCGCGGCGGATCCAGGACGGGCTGAACAGGTCACGAAGCAGCCCCGGCACGATTGAGGCCGGGGTCACCGATGTACCGGGATCATCGACATCACCTTCAACCCGGAACTGCGTGACAAACAGGCCGGCCTTGTCGACTCCGGTCAGAATTTCCCCAACAAGCGGAATCACGCCGATGATCTGGCTCAGGAAACTGGCAGGCACCAGATTGCCGCTGACATCGACGATACGTGTTGCCCGGTCATATTTGCCGACAAAGGCAACCGACACGGCCTGGCCGCGGCCGGTGACCTGTCTGAGGATCACCTCGCTGCCTCGCTTCTCGATCGCCGCCTCACCCCAGGCAAAGCCGGTGCCCTCACCCTCGACGAGATTATATAGTCCGATCGGCGCCAGAACCGAAAAGGCGCGGACAGCGGCCGGCGCCTCGACCACCGAAAAATTGGTGATCCGGATATTCGTGTCGAAATTCTCGTACCCGTCGATAAACCGTGTCTTCAGGAACATCTCGCCAGACCTGATCGTGTCGGTCACGCGCAGCCCCTTCAGCGTGCCGCCGCCATTTTCCGAGGCCAGGGTCAGTTCAGGCACCTTGCCGTCGAGGGCGGTGTAGGTGAGCGTGGTCTCGGCCCCGCCTATGACCCCAACACCGTTGACGAAGTCCCCGCCCTTGCCAAAGCTGAGCTGAAGCTCGCTCTCATTGATCAAAGGTCTCTTGTTGTAGAGGAGATTGCCGGAGAAGGACGCCTCACCGCCGCCATCACCTTCCTTGTTGCCGGTGACGTGACCGCTCAGCGTGATTCCGTCTCCAACGAAAATCTGATCGGCAAGAATGTCGAAGCTGACCGGTCGTCCCTCGCCGATGCCAAGATTGCGGCGTAGCGGGACAAGATCAATCTGCACCGCTTCGGCCTCGACCACCCAATGCTGGTTCTCGTCCCGTGACAGCATCATGGTCCTGATGTCGTTGCCGGGCCAGTTCAACCGTTCAAACACCGCCTTCGTCAGTCCGAAACTGCCATCTCCACGCTGTCCGAAATCCACCCGTCCAACGGCCTTCAGGCTGCCTGCAACCAGATCGATATCCTCAATCGAGACCAGGTTCCCCTTGCGAAGGATCAGCCTTGTGGTGACACGGCCTTCCTCGGCTGGCAGCTTGACCCAGGCCAGAGCCGGCACATTGATGGAGGCGTCATTGAGATCAAGCGCGAGTTCGACTTCGAAATCCGCAAGATCGATCCCTGTCGCCAGCTCGATACGGCCACCAAGAGCCCCGCCAATCTCAAGGCCAGACAGTCGCGAGGCAAGCCTGGCGAGACCCGGCGCATTCGGCGCGTCGGCCCTGACCTGCAACAGATCCCCGTCACGGTCATTCGTCACGACAAAATCCACCGGTGCGCCAAACACCGTGGCTATACCGGAAATCTCGGTTTTCGACCGTGACAGATGCATGACCAGTTCGGCATCCCGCACCATGTCAACAAGTGGCACTCCATCGAAACTTCCCTTCTGGACGATGATATCAGTCTCGATCTCAACGTCGGCACGTCGCGGGGTGCCACCCGCCGGGAACCGCGCACGCAGATCGACATTGGCACGCCCTGACATGGCGAGAGCGCCAAGGTCGATTCCGTCTCCGCTGCCATAGCCAAGCGCCACCGCGATGTCCGCGACCCGCGCAAGGTCGCTGTCGACAGTCGACACGGCAAGCATCGCCCGGCCCTGCCCGGCTGCGCCGCCTCGCTGATAGGTCACCTTCGACGGCAGGCCAAGCAGCGTGGCATCACCACGGATCTGGAACTGCGATCTGTCGACGATGAAGTTGACATTTGCCTCCCGTGCCTCGGCACCAAGCGGCAGATTGGTGAAAGTCCCGTTGCTGACACTGCCCTCAACCTCGAACCCGATATCGGCCGACTTGAGCCCGCGACGAACAGGAAAACTCGTTCTGAGGGCAAGTTCACTATGGCCAGCGGCTTTGACTTTCATCAGCTCGCCGCTCTTGCCACCAAAACCGAAACGTGACGCGACGCGGATGACTTCACCAACATCTCCCGCAAGACGCAGATCGGTGCGTCCCATTGCCGGCTTGCCACCAATGACGGGTACGATCTCCACCTTGCCCGTCGACAGTTCGAGTCCCTCGACACGGCCCTCGGTCAGGATGATCTCACCGCGATTGTCGGAAATGGTCAGGCGGCCATCAAGATTCGTGAATGCCGGCAGTTTCGCATTCAGTTCGAGACGCGCATCACGCATTGTCACCGTCCCGTCGAGGCGCGAGATCCGTGGCCGTTCGCCCGTGAAATCGCTGATCACCTCGAGCCGGATATCCTCGACACGCCCCTGCGGCATCTTCTGCCCGACCCAGTTTCTGGTCTTGCTGACAAGCCACTCTGGCCAGATAGCGTGGAATTCGCGGACATCCATGGCACCCGCCGCGATCTTCAGGTCGGCTCCCGAAATGGCCCATCCATCGCTGAGGAACAGATCGCCACTGATACCGACACTGCCGCCATTGGCCAGCGTCAGGCTGATATCCTGCAACGCGAATCTGCTTCCCTGTAATGCGGCGTTGATCTGGACACGGGTCAGTGGCAAGGGTGTGTCGCGATCCACGATTTTCGGACTGCCGTCACTGACTCCGACTGACAGGGTGAGCGCCTCGACGGCGCCTTGCCGGCCGAGCCGAAGCGCGACATTGCCGTCGGCGACACCGGTCAGCCTTTCATATTGCTGTGCCCCGACATCAACCAACACATCGCGGACGGCCGATGCCAGGTCAAGCTGCACGATGTCCAGCGACGAGCCGTCTCGCTGGAAACCACCACTTATTTCGAGTTCGAAATTCTCAAGCCGTCCTCCCGCCGCCCTTTGCATCAGCGCGGCACGCGCTCCAGATGCCAGCCCGGCAGGCCATTCCTCATAGATTTGTTCTATCGGCCATCGGTTGCCGCGAAGGCGAAGCGCAAGCTGCGGCACCGCATCACGAAGGCCGCGGAGATCTCCCGACAGTGACAGGGTGCGGCCCTTGGTCAGAACCAGCTCGCCCTGCGCCAGCGACAATTCGCCGGTGCCATGATTGTATCCGATCACGACCGACCCGGTGTCATATGCCAGGACGGGAAGTCCGGCGGTCGTAAGGTCGAGACGCCCCTCGACCGCCACGATATCCATATCCGCCACATCCAGCAGACCGGCACTGATTGACAGGTTGGCAGTGCCGGACAGCCGGCCGGCCTCGCCAACTGCCTGAGGGATTTGTGGTGAAATCGCCGGCAGGCCTCTGGTGGTGAGCTCATCCAGTTTGATATCGATCCGGAAATCCTTGCGAACCAGATCGCCAATGGCGGATACCGACATCATACCGGCTGATGCACCTTCAATCAGCCGTTCTCCATCAACAAGGCCGACGAATGTGCCATCCGCCGCGGAGGCGAATTCGAATTCCACATTCTCAAAACGCACCGGATCAGCCTTGCCGGTCGGATCACGCAGCGTCAAACCAGCCGAGGCGATGGTGATCTGACGCCCCGCCATGCTGTCATCGCCCGCATTGGCGGTCGGTGTGGCCACAGTTGCCGCCAACGCGCCAAGCGGCGAGGCGCGCCAACTCGCCGGATCAAGCGTGAGGTCGAGATCAATGCCGGTCAGCACGATATCCGACGGTGCCCACTGCAACAGCGCGTAGGGTGACATGACAACGCTTGCCTGCGGTATTGTCAGCGAATTGTCATCGAGGGTGAGATCAACGTCGGATGCGAGGACGGTCAGTGTGAAGGACGGGAGCTGAACCTCGACACCGACATCGGCAACCGCAACCGGCACCCCGCCAAGACGCTTGCTGAGTTCGGCCTGCAACAGACCGGCAAGGCCGCCAGCGTTGGCAATGTACACAAACGGGATGATGACACCGGCCAGAACAGCTGCCAGCAGACCAAGCAGCACGAACCGCATCACGCGACGTAGCGGCTTCGCCTCGGTCTGTCTTGGCTGTGTTCCCTGCACCATACCGGCCCTGTCAGCGCCCGATCATCGCGCCGTTTGTATCACGTCGTTCACATACTGTCTTGCGATCATTGAAACTCTTCCCACCTTCCAGAAAGACACCAAAATCCGGCCAGCCATCACAGATGCTGGCCTCGTATATTGAACCCAGAACTCGGGAGATCATCACCATGCTGGAAACAGGCACGAAACTGCCTCCCTTTACCATTCCGACCGACACCGGATCCTTCTCGATGGCAGACAAGGTCGGCAAGAATGTGGTCGTATTCTTCTTTCCCCGCGCCGACACCAGCGGATGCACGAAAGAAGCTGTCGCCTTTTCCGGGCTTATGTCTGATTTCTCGGCGGCAGGCTGCGAGGTAATCGGCATTTCAAAGGACACCGCGGCGAAACAGGCCAAATTCCGGGCGAAGCACGGCCTGACCTGTGAGCTTGGCGCCGATGACGCAACGGACATCTGCGAGACGTTCGGTGTCTGGGTCGAAAAATCCATGTATGGCCGGACCTATATGGGTATCCAGCGCGCCACCTTCCTGATCGATGGTACCGGAACGGTTGTCGAGGTTTGGCCGAAGGTGAAGGTGGCAGGCCATGCCGAGGAGGTGCTAGCCCGCGCGCAGGCGCTCTGACACGCTGTTCTCAGCTGTCGCGCTGCGCCCCGACCCGCGCCGCCAGGCTGGCCTCGACGAAATCGTCCAGATCACCGTCAAGAACGCCCCCGGCATTGCCCTTTTCGATGTTGGTGCGAAGATCCTTCACCATCTGGTAGGGATGCAGCACATAGGACCTGATCTGGTTTCCCCAGCCGATATCGGTCTTTGACGAGGCCGCATCATTCGCCGCTTCCTCGCGCTTCTGGAGTTCCAGTTCGTAAAGACGCGCCTTCAGCATGTTCAGAGCGGTGGCGCGGTTGCGGTGCTGCGAGCGGTCATTCTGGCACTGCACCACGATATTCGTAGGCAGATGGGTGATCCGGATTGCCGAATCCGTCTTGTTGACATGCTGCCCGCCGGCACCGGAGGCACGGTAGGTGTCGACGCGCAGATCCTTGTCCTCGACCTCGATCTCGATATCATCATCGACAACCGGATAGACCCAGGCGCTGGCAAAGCTGGTATGCCGCCGGGCCGAGCTGTCATAGGGCGAGATCCGGACGAGCCTGTGGACACCCGATTCCGTTTTCAGCCAGCCATAGGCATTGTCACCCTCGATCCGCATCGTGACCGACTTGATGCCGGCCTCCTCACCCGCACTCTCCTCAATCATCTGCAACTTGAATCCGCGACGCTCGCACCAACGGCTATACATGCGTACCAGCATGGCGGCCCAGTCCTGGGCCTCGGTTCCGCCAGCGCCGGCGTGGATTTCCAGAAAGCAGTCATTACCATCGGCCTCGCCCGACAGCAGGCTTTCAAGCTGCCGCTTCTCGGCCAGTGTCACAAGTTCCACAAGCGACGCCTCGGCCTCGGCGACAACCTCCTCATCACCCTCCATCTCGCCAAGTTCGATGAGCCCCGTCGCGTCATCGAGTTCAGCCTGAAGCGTGGTGATCGCCTCGATCTGACGTTGCAGGCGATTCTTCTCACGCATGGCTTCCTGCGCGGCGGCCTGGTCATTCCAGAAATCACCCTCGGCGCTCAGCGCTTCCAACTCGGCGAGACGTGCCGTCGCGACCTCGAAATCGACATGTTTCCTGAGAAGGTCGATGGCCGTCGTGACAATATCGATCTGGGCTTGCGTTTCGGCTTGCATGGACTGTCCAATCATTCTGCCGGGCCGGCCCCGGACGCGGCTAGAAGTAGCGCGACGGCCATTGACTGACAAGGGTTAAGCCGCCGGCATGCCGCCGCCGGGTCCGGTCAGGCCAGGCTCTCTCAGAACAGGCCCGGCGTGGTGATCTCATCGGACGGAGCGGCGCGAACCGTGCTTCCGGGCACATCGATCAGAGTGCCACCGGGGCGCTGGCCGGGCTTGAACACCTCGAAAATGGCTTTCTCGTGACTGGGAAGAACGCGCTCACCCGTCTCCGCGTTCACCGGAATGATGGTGATTCCGCTCGGGCGTCGGAACGGAATGACCGGCCTGTCCGCCTGGGCGGCAGCAATGAAATCGCCGAAAATCGGCACCGCCACGGTGGAGCCTGTCTCCCGCTTGCCAAGCTGGCGCGGTGTGTCATAGCCAACAAAGACACCGACGGCGAGGTCGGGCGTGAACCCGATGAACCAGCCATTCGTGTTGTCATTGGTGGTGCCTGTCTTGCCTGCCACGGTCAGGTTCAGCCTGGCGATGCGCCGACCGGTACCGCGTTTGATGACTCCTTCGAGCATGGAGACCATCTGGAAGGCCGATGCCGGCGATGTCAGCTGTTCACGCCTGTCAGCCAGTGTCGGGATATCCTGACCAGACCATCCATCCTCCGCACGGCATGCCGCGCAGTCGCGTTCATCATGCCGATATATGGTCTCGCCATGGCGGTTCTGGACCCGGTCGATCAGGCTCGGCGTGATCTTCTTGCCGCCATTGACGAGCATGCCATAGGCCGAGGTCAGCCTGAGAAGGGTCGTCTCGCCGGCACCAAGCGACATCGAGAGCAACGGTGGCAGGTTCTGGTTCAGCCCGAATTTGCGCGCATATTCCTGCACCTCCTCCATGCCAAGGCTCATCGCAAGACGCGCCGTCATCAGGTTGCGGGACTTCTCGATACCGACACGCATGATCGACGGACCATAAAAGCGACGTGTGTAGTTGGCGGGTTTCCATTTCGGCTTGCCACGTCCCTGGTCAACCACCAGCGGGGCATCGAGAATGCGCGTTGTCGGGTTGTAGCCCTGGTCGAGCGCCGCCAGATAGACAAACGGCTTGAAAGCCGATCCGGGCTGGCGAAGTGCCTGCACCGCGCGGTTGAACTCGGACTCCGCGTAATTGTAGCCGCCGCTCATGGCCAGCAGCCGTCCGGTATGCGGATCAAGGGCGACAATCGCCCCCTCGACAAGTGGCCGCTGGGACAGCGACATATCCTCCGGCCCCGGCTCGAATCCGTCACGGATCAGATCGGGCGTGGCCGACGGCGGCTGCACCATCACGATGTCACCGACCGACAGCGCGTCACGGAGATCTGTCAATGGCGGCGGCCGCACCCCATCCTCATCTCGCGGCGGATAGGCCCAGAAGGCAAGTTCAAACGGGATACGGGCCTGCCGCCCCTCGACATGGATTCCAGCCTCGCCTCTTTTGACATCGGTCACAAGCGCGGCGAAATGATTGTCGGGCATTCCCTTCTGATGGCCGGCGAGGATTTCGTCGACATCGCCGGCACCGGCATGGATGCCGAGCGGGCCGCGCCACCCCTGGCGCCGATCCAGCGCCTCGAGACCGCGTTCAAGTGCCATCCGCGCCGCTTTCTGAAGGGTCGGGTCAAGGGTCGTCCGCACCGACAAACCGCCCGTGTAAAGCATATCCTCGCCGAACATGGCGACAACCTCGCGTCGCACCTCCTCGGCGAAATAGGGCGCATCGGTTGAATCAAACCCGCTCCTTCTGACGACGGTCAACGGCACCGCGACGGCCGCTATCCGCTCGGCCTCGGTGATGAAACCGTTCTGCTGCATCTCGCCAAGGACCCAGTCCCGGCGGATGGTCGCGGACCTTATCCGGCGTGTCGGATGATAATTCGACGGTGCCTTTGGCAACGCCGCCAGATAGGCCATTTCCTCAAGGGTCAGCCGGTCGAGCGGTTTGTCGAAATAGTTCAGCGACGCCGCCGCCACGCCATAGCTTCCTTGACCGAGATAGATCTCGTTCAGATAGAGGGCGAGGATCTGATCCTTGGTGAAGGCCCGTTCCATGCGAAAGGACAGGATGGCTTCCTTGATCTTGCGGTCGATCGACACCTCGTTGGTCAGCAGGAAGTTCTTCGCCACCTGCTGGGTGATGGTCGAGGCCCCGATCGGGCGCCGACCGGTGCCGTAATTCATCGCGTTGGTGACGACAGCCCGCAGCAGCGCCCGCGGGTCAATGCCAAAATGCGAATAGAAGGCCTTGTCCTCGGCCGACAGAAATGCCTGTATCAGTCGTGGCGGCATCGCCTCGACCGGCATAAAAACACGCCTTTCGCGGGCATGTTCGGCGATCAGCGCACCATTGCCGGCATGAATGCGGGTGGCGACCGGCGGCTCATACTGGGCAAGCTGGTGATAGTCGGGAAGTCCCTTGCCATAGGTCCAGAAAATCCACAGAACGCCAGCAGCACTCGCGACCAGCCCGAGGAACAGAAGGCTGAAAAGCACCGATACGACACCGACAAACCGCAAAAGGAAGGGTTTCCTGCGCCGCTCCGGCACGGAGTAGGTCAGGTCGAGCGCGTCATCACCGTCACGATTGTTGGCGGTATCTTCCATGCCCCTGTCGATCACCTTTCACATCACTCCTGCGGACCGTATTCGACCAGATATGCAACGATGGCGCGGGCCAGCCTTTCGGTGAGCTTCGCGCGATATTCCGCGGTCTTCAGGTTTGCCTCATCTTGCCGGTTCGTTATGAAGCCCATCTCGACCAGCACGGACGGCATGTCAGGAGCCTTTAACACCGCAAATCCGGCAAAACGATGGCCTCGCCTGTCGCCGCCGGGCATATCGCGGATATGACGCAGGATGGTGCTTGCCAGATAGGTTGACTGGTTCATTGATTCTCGCTGGAACATGCGCAGCAATTCATCGGCGGCCTCGGGATCCTCGACCGCCAGATCCGGCCCGCCAATGAGGTCGGCCTTGTTCTCGTTCCTTGCCAGCATTTCGGCTTCCTTGTCCGAGGCCGTGTCGGACAGTGTGAAGACCGAGATTCCCCGCGCCTTGCTGGATGGGGCGGCATCGGCATGAAGCGAGATGAACAGATCGGCCTGCTGCCGGCGTGCCAGATTGATCCGCTGACGCAGTTTCAGATATCGGTCGTCAGAACGTGACAGCACCGGTTTGATCACCCCGGTCGCCTTCAGCTGGCGCGCCAGTTCGGTGGCGGCAGCCAGCGTGATGTGTTTTTCCTGTGTCTTTGACTTGCCAATCGCCCCGGGATCCTTGCCGCCATGGCCGGCATCAATGAAGACGGTCCACTTTTTGCGCGATGACGCTGGTGCCGGCTGTGGCTTGGGCGGGGTGACCTCGACCTTGCGGGGTGTGGCCGGCGCGGATGAGGCGGATTGCGGTTTGCCGCCAGCGGCGGCAGGCGGTCTTGCTTGCGGGGTGGCGGCCTGTCGGTTGGAAGGGCGGGCCGCATCGCCATAATCACGCCACCCCTCGCGCGCCAGCGTTGTCGCAGCAACCTGAAACGCCGTCCGCCCGTTATCCGCAAGATCGAAAACCAGCCGGTGACCGCGTCCGTCATCCGCCGGCAAGGCAAAACGGCGCACCGGTGTCGCCGGCGCCGTCATCTCGATCACCACACGGCCGGTTTGCGGGTCGGGCCGGCCATAGCGATAGGCTGTCGCCGGGGCGGCGCCGAGCTTGCCGCGCTTCGGCACATCGTCAACACGCCAGTCGGCGTTCGGTATGTCGACAACAAAACGATAAGGATCGGCAAGAAGCGTGAGTTTCGCCAGCACCGGCCGGTCTGTCTCGACCACGACACGAAGCACCTGCCGCCCGTCACTCTCGACCCCGCCAATGCGCAGCCCGGTGATCGCGCTGTCTGCTGCCAGAACATGGCTGGACGCAAGGACCGAGGCCGTAAAAATCATCATGGTCAGCAAGCCTGCGGCCAGCGAGCGTATGGATCGGCGGAACCTGTTTGAAGTCACTCTGTTTCCAACCCCGATAGCGCAATCCCGGGACGAGGCACCCGGCGGCGGCGCGTGATACAATTTAACTTTATTGGCATTTTGCTTTTTGGGTGTATATAGTCAACCTCAGCAGTGAACGTCCGCGCTGAGGCGCGACCCGGCCACCCCGAAACAGTGTGGTAAGGTCCCCGAAGAGGCACTTGGCGCCCAGCCGATCGATCACAGCGTGACAGAAGTATCCCTCGGGCGATACCGCCCCGAGCAGCTATGCCAGACCATTCATGACGTCCCGCGGCTGCCGGCTTGTGCGACAGGCGCCCGATACCATTGTGTTAACCTTTCGTGGAACCGAACCATGACCCGTCCAACCCAGCAGAACCTGTCGATGGCGATCCGCCCGACAACGCTTTTGCGTGATGACGGTCATGTGAAAGCCACGAATCAACATCCCCTACGTTGCCGACATGCGATCCACGGAATGTGGTCATCGGCAGACGTGGCTGGAAAGAGACATATATATGACAAAAAGATTACTTATCGACGGCCGACAGTCCGAAGAGACACGGGTCGTCCTGCTGAGCGGCACCCGAATTGAGGACTTCGACTACGAAACCGAAAACCGCAAGCAACTCAAGGGCAACGTATATCTGGCGCGCATAACGCGGGTCGAACCCTCGCTTCAGGCCGCCTTTGTTGAATATGGCGGCAATCGTCAGGGGTTCCTGGCATTCAGCGAAATCCATCCGGATTACTACCGCATCCCGATCGAGGACCGCGAGGCGCTTGTCCAGGCAGAGCGTGACTCGGACGAGGATGAGGACGGCGCGCAGGAAGCCGATGGCGCGCCGGAGACCGTTGGCGGCGAAGGTGCCGATGAAGACGACATCAGACCACACCGCCAGGTCCGCAGATACAAAATCCAGGAAGTGGTATCCCGCAAGCAGATCATGCTGGTGCAGGTCGTCAAGGAGGAACGCGGCAACAAGGGTGCGGCGCTGACGACCTACCTGTCGCTCGCCGGTCGCTATTGTGTGCTGATGCCGAACTCGACGCGGCGCGGCGGTGTCAGCCGCAAGATCACCAACGCTGCCGACAGGAAGCGGTTGAAGACGATCGTTGGCGGCCTCGATGTCCAGGATGGCATGGCTGTCATCGTGCGGACGGCCGGTGCCAAGCGGACCAAGACCGAGATCGCCCGCGACTATGCCTATCTGTCCAAATTGTGGGATGAAATCCGTTCCAAGACGCTGGAATCCCAAGCACCAAGCCTGATCCATGAGGAAGGCGACCTGGTCAAGCGCTCGATCCGCGATCTGTATACAAGCGAGGTCGACGAGGTCCTTGTCGAGGGCGAGGATGCGTACAAGGAAGCCCGGGGGCAGATGAAAATGCTGATCCCGAGCCATGTGAAGCGCGTGCAGAAATATGAGGACGCGCTTCCGATCTTCCAGCGCTACCAGGTCGAACAGCAGATGGACACGATCCACAGCCCGCAGGTGAGATTGCGGTCAGGTGGCTATCTTGTCATCAACCAGACCGAGGCGCTTGTCGCCATCGACGTCAATTCAGGCCGGTCGACCCGCGAGCGCAACATCGAGGAAACGGCCCTCAAAACGAATCTCGAGGCAGCCGACGAATTGGCAAGGCAACTCCGCCTTCGCGACCTGTCAGGCCTTATTGTTGTCGATTTCATCGATATGGAGGACAACAGGAACCAGCAGGCTGTCGAGCGTCGCATGAAGGACGCGATGCGCAACGACCGGGCGCGGATCCAGATCGGGTCGATCAGCCATTTTGGCCTTCTTGAAATGTCGCGCCAGCGGTTGCGGCTCAGCTTCAATGAATCGATCAGTTCGGTCTGCCCGCATTGCGAGGGGTCGGGCCGGGTTCGCTCGGTCGAAACGGCCGCGCTACAAATGCTGCGGGTGATCGAGGATGAGGCTTCGAAAGGCCGGATGGATGAGCTTCGCGTAACAATCAACCGCGATGTCGCCCTCTATATCCTGAATCACAAGCGCGACGCCATCAGCGCGCTGGAAGAGCGGTTCGAGATGCGGATCGTGATTCTCGCCGGTGACAGCCTGATCGCGACCGAGCATGAAGCCGAGCGAATCGGCTTCCAGGGCAACAATAATCGCAAACAGGCAAGGCCGGCCAAAAAGGAAGCCGCACCGACCGAAAGCAGCGATGACGACACGCCGGACAGCCAGGAAGAGGAGACCAGCGAGGAAGATCAGCCGAAACGACGCAAACGTGGCCGCCGCGGCGGCCGGCGGCGGCGGCGGCGCGGCGGTGAGGCTGGCGATAACGCGGTCGAGGCGGCATCCGCCGACGACGCGGCGGATGCGCCTGCGAATGATGACGAACCGGTCGCAGCCGACAGTGCCGCAACCGAGGCGGAGACGCCGTCGGAGGATGCTGAGGGCGGGTCCGGAACACGGACACGCAGCAAGTCCAGTGGCAGGTCACGTGGCCGCAGGAAGGGCGAGGCTGTCGCGGCCGAGGACAACGCCGATACGCCGGAGGCCACCGACGCCAACAAAACCGAGGCCAATCCGGCAGATGACGCCGAGACCGAAGCCAAACCGAAGCGGCGCACCCGCAAGAAGGCCGCCAAGGCCGCCGCGACATCGACCGATGACACGCAGTCTGAAGAAACCGGCGCCGGATCCGGCCCCAAGGCCAAATCCGCGGATGAGGTAACGTCCGAGGACGAGGCACCGGCAAAGAAAAAGGCCACACGCGCAAAAGCGGCGAAATCGGCCGGCACGGCAAAGAAGAAGGCTGCCAGGAAAGCCGCGAAGAAAGCCGCAAAGGCCAAGTCGCCGGCAGAGACGCCGACACCGGACAGTGGAAATGGCGCAGATGGCGACGAGGCCACCGCGTCACGCACGCCAATCAGTTCGGCACTGCAGGATGTCATCGAGGTTGGCCAGAACGACCCCTCGACAAAGCGCAAGGGGTGGTGGAACCGCGGCTGACGCGCTCACCGCGCCCTATTGCGAAACCAGAAATCTCGGAAGCCAGTCGTTGATCCTGCGGCTGGCTTCTTTCATGTCCTCGGTGCTGCCGGCAAAGGAGAGTCGCAGGTGCCGGTGTCCCTGTTCCCGGTCGAAATCAACCCCGGGTGTACAGGCAACATGCGCCTCGCGGAGCATGGCATCGGCCAGCACCGTCGAATCCGGCGTCTTCATGCCAAGATGGCTGATATCCGCATACAGGTAGAAGGCTCCGTCCGACGGGGCGATATCGCCCAGAAATGCTTCGGGAAGATCGCGAATCAGGATGTCACGATTCTCGCGGTACCGGTCAACATGACGGTCAAGAACCGTATAATCATCGAATGCGGCCAGAGCCCCGGCCTGCATCGGACGCGGGGGCCCGATATAGAGATTCTGTGCCAGCCGCTCGACCGTTTCCAGCAGGTCCGGCGGCACAATCGCCCAACCGACGCGCCAGCCTGTCATGCAATAATATTTCGAGAAGGAATTGACGATGATGGCGCTGTCACTGAAGGACAGCGCGGTGGCCGGTCGGCCCCCGAAGGTCAGACCATGGTAAATCTCGTCCATGATCAGGCGCACGCCGTTGCGATCACACCACTCACAGATGGATTTCACCTCGTCATCCGACATCACCACCCCGGTCGGGTTGGCCGGGCTGGCAAGAAGGATTCCATCCGGCAGCGGCGCCCCATTGGCCGCCAGAGCCTCGAGATCGGGAACCCAGCCCTGCGCCGCGCGGGCCGGCAGCAGGACCGGCTCGATCCCCAGCGCCAGCATCAGATTGCGATAGGCAGGATAGCCGGGTGTTGCCAGCGCGATCCGGTCACCACGATCAAAGGCGGCAAGGAAGGCCAGCGCGAAGCCAAGTGATGATCCGGGGGTGACGACGATACGGTCAGGATCGGCCGTGACACCATAGAAATCACTATAATGCGTGGCAATTCGCCGGCGCAGCGCTGTCTCGCCGAAAGCCAGCGAATAGCCATGCGTCGAGGTCTGTGCCAGCGCATCTGCCAGCGCGCTGTTCACCGCCTCGGGCGGTGGCGAGGACGGCTGGCCCACCTCGAGATGGATCACATCCGCGCCCGCCGCCTCAAGTTTACTGGAGGCGTTCATCACCGCCATGGCGAGAAAGGCAGGAACCGAATTCGTCGACGTCGTCTTCAACGGCATAACATGAAATCCATTTTGGTGCGGGCCATATCGGTGCGGGCTATATTGTCAGAGGTCATACTGGCGCTTGTTCACGGCAGCGTGATACCAGATAGGCCGCGAAAGTGCCACAAATGTGCGATAGTATTGTTAACTGTGATATTTCAGGACTGAAAATTCGATGGTCAGCCTCTTCAGAACCGGCCGATTGCGTATCATCGCTCTGGTGACATCGGGCCTTGCCTTTCTCGCCAGCATGCCGGCATCGGCAGGGATGATCCGTGATACCGAGATCGAGGCCGGGCTTCACGCCATGCTGAAACCGCTGGAGGTTGCCGCAGGCTATCCTGCCGGCAGCGTTGATGTGCGGGTCATCCTCGATCCCAGTTACAACGCCTTTGTCGCCGGCAAGCGGCTGATCTATATCCATTCGGGTCTGATCGTCGAATCGACATCATCGCTCGAGGCCATCGGCGTCATGGCTCACGAGCTTGGCCATATCAAGGAAGGCCATGTTCAACGCATCAGTGACGAGCTGCAGCAGGCCAGCGGCGCCGCCGCGCTGGCCACTGTTGCGGCGATCGCCGTTGCCGCGGGCGGCGGCGGCGATGCGGCTGCCGGCGTCCTGATCGGTGGCAATGACCATGCGACGCGCGGTTTCCTTGCCTCGCGCCGTCGCGCCGAGGCGGTGGCTGATGAAATCGGCCTGCAATTGCTTGAAAAGACCGGGCATTCCGCTGTCGGGCTTCGTGACCTGATGCAGCGCCTTGCGCGCCAGCGGAGCCTTCCTGAAAGTCGGCAGTCACCCTATTACGCGACACACCCGGGCGCCGCCGAACGTTTGCAGACCTTTCAGGATCACCTCAACCAGTCGCCGCACAGCGATACCGCGCCACCACCAACCACCGCAGAGCGGTTCGCACGCATCAGGGCAAAAATGGTTGCCTGGACCGAAACCCCGCAACGGGTGAAGACCACGGAGGCGGACAAGGCCCCGAATGCAACGCTTGGCGCCTATATGCGCGCCATCGCCGATTATCGCCGCGGCGACCTGCGAACGGCATTGGCCCGCATGGACGAACTTGTCTCCGCACGTCCCGATGATCCGTATTTCCATGAATTTCGCGGTGACATCCTGTTTGCGCTGGCCCGCCCGATGGATGCCGCGACGGCCTATGAACGGGCACTGACATTCCGGCCGGGCAGCGCACTGATCCAGATCAATCTGGGACGGGCGCTGATCGCCAGCGGCGGCATGGCCAATCTGGAACGCGCCATCACCGCCCTCGAGGCCGCACATGACAAAGAGGCAAGGTGGGGCTTCCTGCATCGCCAGTACGGTATCGCACTTGGCAAATCCGGACGCTTTGCCGAAGCGGATCTGGCGCTTGCCAATGAGGCCATCCTGCTGAATGACGGCGCGCGTGCCGCGCAGCTGGCACGCCGGGTGATGGCCATTGACGGGCTCGACCCGGTGCTGCATCGCCGGGCCAGCGATATCGTGTTCCGCTACAGCAAGGACCAGCAATAGGAAAGCGCTGTTGCCGCTAGGCAAAGCCGTCAGCGGTTGGTATATCTTTCGGCGACGTCGTAACAGGAGTCACATCATCATGTTCCGCCACCTTGCCAGCCGCCATTATCTCAGACTGGCGGCGCGCCTCATGACAGCGCTGTGCATCACCGTGGGGGTCAGCCTGCCAGCCTCGGCGGACATCAAGAATGTCGACCGGGAGGCGCTTGACAGGATGATCGGCGACTATATCCGCGCCAATCCCGAAGTCGTTCGCGACGCCCTGCTCTCGCTCGCCGAACGCGAGGCCGCCGAGCGCCGCGAACAGGCAATGTTCATCCTGAAAAACGATGATGGCGACCCGTTCCTCGGCAATCCCGATGCCAGCTTCGTGATCTACGAGTTCAGCGATTACAATTGCGGCTATTGCAAACGGGTTTTCAAACCGCTGCAGGAACTGATCGCGGCGGATGGCGATATCAAACTGGTGGTCAAGGAATTCCCGATCCTGAGTGAGTCCTCGCTTCTGGCGGCACAGGCCGGCATCGCGGCGCAGGCACAGGACGTCTTCGAGGAGTTTCACATCGCCATGATGACGGGGCGCGGTGCCATCTCAATGAACAGCATCCTTGCCGCGGCAAAATCTGCCGGTGCCGATCTGGACAGGCTGCAGGCCGATATGAACAGTCCGGCGACTGAAGCCATCATCGCGCGCACCCGCGCCGCCGCGCAGCAGCTGGAGATTTCCGGCACGCCCGGCCTGGTGATCGGGCGTCAGGTCATTCCGGGCGCGATCGGCCTTGACCAGATGCGCGAGATCATCGCCACCGAACGCGCCGCGAACAGCTGACGCGCGCCAGCAAAGCAGGATTTCAAGATGACAGGACCGGTGAAAATTCTGGCCATTAACGGGCCAAATCTGAACATGCTTGGCACACGCGAGCCGGACATCTATGGCGCTGACACGTTGGCTGACATGGAAGCGAAATGCCGCGCGATCTGCGAGGCTGAAGGGGCAACGCTTGACTGGATTCACAGCAATGGCGAGGGCGATCTTGTCACCAGCATCCAGCAGGCGGTCGGCGTCGCCGACTGGATTGTCATCAACGCGGCCGCCCTGACCCATACATCGGTGGCGCTTCGCGACGCGCTGGCGCTTTTTCCGGGGCGCAAGATCGAGGTTCACCTTTCCAATATTCACAAGCGCGAATCCTTCCGGCATCATTCCATGATCTCGGCGGTGGTCGACGGAGTTGTTCTTGGTTTCGGTCCCATGTCCTATGTCATGGCGATCAGGGGTATTCTGGAAATGGCTAGGGAGGCCGAATAAATGGCAAAGAGCCCAAAGGTTTCGGGCGCGGGCGATACAGCGCTCGTCAAGGCACTGGCGGATATTCTGGACGAGGCCGGGCTGGCCGAACTCGAATATGAAACAGCAGATCTGTCGGTAAGATTGTCACGCGTCGCCGGCACCGCGCCGGTCGCGGCGGTCGCACCTGTCGCTGCCCCGGCAGCGACTCCAGCTGCGATGCCGGCGCCTGCCGCCGCCTCATCTGCCGAGGACATGGCGTCCCATCCGGGTGCCCTGACCTCGCCGATGGTTGGCACCGTTTATGTCGCGCCCGAGCCCGACGCGCCGGCATTTGTCGCCGTTGGCGATACTGTCAAGAAAGGCCAGACCGTGTTGATTGTCGAGGCGATGAAGGTGATGAACCCGATCACCGCGCCGACAGACGGCAAGATCGCGCAGATCATGGTGCAGAATGGACAGCCGGTGGAATTCGGCGAAGTGCTGGTCGTTATCGAGTGATGTTCAACAAGATTCTCATAGCCAACCGGGGCGATGTGGCGCTGCGTGTGCTTCGCGCCTGCCAGGAGCTCAAGATTCCGAATGTCGTTGTACATTCGACGGCGGATGCCGATTCGATGCCGGTCCGCCTGGCTGATGAATCGGTCTGTATCGGACCGCCCTCAAGCACCGATTCCTATCTCAATGCGGCTTCGATCATTACCGCTGCCGGAATCACCGGCGCGGATGCGGTTCACCCCGGTGTCGGCTTTCTTGCCGAGAATGCCGATTTCGCCGAGATCGTCGCGGCGCATGGCCTGACCTTCATCGGGCCGGAGCCACGCCATATCCGGTCGATGGGTGACAAGGTCGAGGCCAAGATCACCGCCGCCGAGGCCGGCCTGCCGCTTGTTCCCGGATCGCCCGGCGCAGTGCCGACGCTTGATGAGGCGCGGCGCATCGGCGCCGATGTCGGATACCCGTTGCTGGTCAAGGCGGCATCGGGTGGGGGTGGCCGCGGGATGAAGGTAGCCGCGAGCGCGGATGACCTTGCCGAGGCTTTCAGTTCGGCCCGTTCTGAAGCGAAGGCGGCTTTTGGCGACGACACTGTCTATCTGGAACGCTATCTTGGTCAACCACGCCATATCGAGGTTCAGGTGATTGCCGACAGCCATGGCAATGTGGTGCATCTGGGCGAGCGCGAATGTTCGATCCAGCGGCGTCACCAGAAGCTGTTCGAGGAAGCCCCCTCACCGGTTCTGAGCGCCGGGCAGCGTGCCGAGATCGGCAGCATCGCGGCCGAGGCCACACGCCGAATGGGCTATCTTGGCGTCGGCACGATGGAATTCCTGTATGAGAATGGCGAATTCTTCTTCATCGAGATGAATACGCGACTGCAGGTCGAACATCCGATCACCGAGGCGATCACCGGCGTCGATCTGGTCCGTGAACAAATTCGCATCGCGGCCGGCATGAAGCTGTCCTTCACGCAGGATGATGTAACCTTCACCGGCCACGCCATCGAATGCCGGATCAATGCCGAACATCCCGAAACCTTCATGCCGACGCCAGGACGGATCACCGCCTATCACGCGGCGGGGGGTCCCGGCATTCGCGTCGATTCCTGTCTTTATGCCGGCTATTCCGTACCGCCTTATTATGACAGTCTGATCGCCAAGCTGATCGTCTATGGCGATGATCGCGCGCATTGCCTGTCACGGCTGAAACGGGCCTTGCAGGAATTCGTCATAGAGCCGATCCCGACAACACTGGCTCTGCATGAAAAGCTGGTGGACGCGCCGGCGGTCATCGACGGCAGTTACAATATTCGCTGGCTTGAGGAACATTTCCTGAACGACGGTGACAGCTGACAAGCTCGGCTTACCGGTCCGCGTTCAGGAGCGCGCGATCAGGGGGCGCGATCAGGGGGCGCGATCAGGGGGCGCGATCAGGGGGAATGACCATGGCCGAGCGCTTCGCCTTTTCACCCGAAACGCTGATCAAGGCCTATTCGCTCGGCGTGTTCCCGATGGCCGAGAGCGCGGACAGCCGCGATATCAAATTCTACGATCCGGATGTGCGGGCCTTGATCCCGCTGGCCTGGCGCGAGGGGGCGCAGCACGAATTCCATCTGCCGCGGCGTCTTGCCCGCACCGTGCGCCAGCAGCGATTCAGCGTCACCATCGACCACGATTTTCCAGCCGTGATCGACGCATGCGCCGCGCCTGGAGATGGCCGGACCGAAACTTGGATCAACCGTGATATCCGGCAGCTCTATATCGCGCTTCATCGGCTTGGTTTCGCGCATTCGATCGAGGTGTGGCACGAAGAACGGCTTGTCGGCGGCCTGTATGGTGTGTCCCTGCGCGCCGCCTTTTTCGGGGAATCGATGTTCTCGCGCCGGACCGACGCCTCAAAAGTGGCGCTTGTCCATCTGGTGGCGCGGCTTCGTGCCGGCGGGTTTCATTTTCTCGACGCGCAGTTCACCAACGATCATCTGCGCCAGTTCGGCATCCATGAGATCAGTCGCGAGCAGTTCCAGCAACGTCTGCAACGCGCGCTTGGCGCGGCCGCCGACCTGCGGCTTGACACCCCCAGTGATGAACTTGTCGCCATGATGCTGGAACCGGCCATGGATGACTGAGCGACAATCGACCGGCAGCTTCACTCTGATTTGCAACTGAGGAGCGTCAGGTCATAGACCGGGTGTTCCATCGCCGATACAGCAGGGCTGGAGGCGAACATCCAGCCGGTAAAGACCGGCTGTGGCGGCTTGCTTCTGTCATGGCCGTTATCGACCACTTCAAGGAAGGCCGCATCTTCCGGCGGTTCCTCTGGCGGATGGTAGGCGCAACGCCGCACGGTCACGCTGAGCGTGCCGAAATCCACCGGCTCATCAAGGGGAACGCGGAGTGTGGAAATCCGCGCGGTGATCTTGTCCAGAGCCTGGATGGTTGCGGCGCGGCCCTCGATCCAGCTGGCCTCGGCGCCGCCGGGCAGGCCCAGAAGCGCCACCGCAAGCAGGAGAATGCGACGGTCAGGACGGGTCATTGCCCGCCCGCAAATACCGCCTTGCCAAGAAGATCGGTCAGGCTGACCGGGTCGCGCGTGTCATAGATGACGTCGCCCGGCTGCAGCATTTCCTCGTCAGCGCCCGGCATCAATTCCAGATAGTTGCCGCCAAGAAGCGAGGCGGCGGTGATCCTGGCGCTGCTGTCTGCCGGAAGCTGGACCCGCTGATCAAGCGACATGACGATTCGCGCGGCATAGGTGATCGGGTCGAGTTTCTGACGCGTGATCCGACCAACCTTGATTCCGGAAACACGTACATCATCGCCAATCGCCAGCCCGCCGGTGGTACCGAACTCCGCCTCGATCTCATACCCGTTGCCACCTTTGATATCAGCGGCCTCATAGGCAACCGACATGAAGGCAATGGCGGTCAGGAGGACAACCGCACCCATGATGATCTCGAGTGTGTTTCTCTGCATCCTCGCCTCCTGTCAGCCGGGCCCAGCCGGCCGCGCCCTCTCAACTGTCAGACCGGGCTCCACGGTTCGTAGTCGCCTGTTGCCGGCGCCCGCTTGCCACCCCTCAGCACATGCCCGGCCGGGCGGTGCGCGAATTTCGTACCGGTCGTGTTCGGCACGTGATCCTGTTGCCAGTCATGGCGGCGATAGCCGCCTTCCGGCGGCGGGCTGTCCTCGGTATGGTGCAGCCAACCATGCCAGTCAGCCGGCACCTTTGATGCCTCGACCATGCCCTTATAGCGAACATAGCGGCGCGGCGGTTTGCCGGGGCGCGCCTTGCGTTCTTCATAATAGCGGTTGCCGAACTCGTCGGTTCCGACCAACCGCGCCTTGAAATGCAGATGTAGTCTTGTGACGATATCCATGAGCTGGAAACCTTCCCGTGTGGCACCGGCCGATCCGTTCCATGCGCTCCTTGCGGAACAGCATCGCGGGATCCGTGAGCGGTAATATAGGCCCGCGTCATGCCCGCCGTCCAGAGGCAGCGCGACAGAATCCTGTTGATCCCGCGACCCATCGTCTCCAGCGGCCTGCGAAACACCCCCGACTCATAATCTTGAGATGATGGCAAGGCAATTTTTAGACGAAATTGCAAATTTGTGACTTGTTCCCAAGCTTCAACATCATGTAGTTTTTAGAGGTCGGCACCACAAAATCTTGTAAGTTTGCACGTCGGCGCCTTAAAAAACCGATCGAAAACAACCACTAACCATCCCCCCCCATGATGGTTCGAAGACAGAGATTCTAAGGGTTACACAGATGCAGTTCAAAAGACGTTTCACAACTTCCGGCGCCGAGCCATTTGCCGCCCTCGAATTCCGCTTTGCCTCCAGCGAAATCCGCAATCCTGACGGGACTGTCGTTTTCCGGGCGGAGAATGTCGAGGTGCCGGTGCAGTTCTCGCAGGTGGCGACGGATATCATGGCGCAGAAATATTTCCGCAAGGCCGGTATCCCGGCGAAACTGAAACGCATTGAGGAAAGCTCGGTGCCGTCATGGCTGTGGCGTTCGGTGCCCGACGAGGCGGCACTGGCCAAACTGCCCGAGGGTGAGCGTTTCGTCGGTGAAACCTCGACCAAGCAGGTCTTCAACAGGCTGGCCGGCACCTGGACCTATTGGGGCTGGAAGGGCGGCTATTTCACAACCGAGGAAGATGCCCGCACCTATTATGACGAGATGTGCCACATGCTGGCCGCGCAGATGGCCGCGCCGAACTCGCCGCAATGGTTCAATACCGGCCTGCACTGGGCCTATGGTATCGATGGCCCGAGCCAGGGACATTTCTATGTTGATTTCGAAACCGGCAAGCTGACCCGTTCGGCAAGCGCCTATGAACATCCCCAGCCACATGCTTGCTTCATCCAGTCGGTGAATGACGATCTGGTCAATGAAGGCGGCATCATGGACCTGTGGGTCCGCGAGGCGCGCCTGTTCAAATACGGCTCCGGCACCGGATCCAATTTCAGCCGTATCCGCGGCGAGGGCGAGAGCCTGTCGGGCGGTGGCAAGTCGTCAGGCCTGATGAGTTTCCTGCGGATTGGCGACCGCGCCGCCGGGGCCATCAAATCGGGTGGTACGACGCGCCGCGCGGCGAAAATGGTTACCGTCGATGTCGATCACCCGGATATCGAGAATTACGTCGACTGGAAGGTCGTCGAGGAGCAGAAAGTGGCGGCGCTTGTCGCCGGCTCGAAGCTGGCGCAACGCCATATGGGCGAGGTCATGGCGGCCTGTCAGGACGAAACACTCGATGGCGATGACCGGTTCGATCCGCGCCGGAACAGGGCGCTGAAGAAGGCCATCTTCGCGGCCCGCGCCGTGATGATCCCGGAAAACTATGTCCAGCGGGTGATCCAGTTTGCCCGCCAGGGCTATACCGAGATCGAATTCAAGACCTATGACACCGACTGGGACTCCGAGGCCTATCTGACAGTCGCCGGCCAGAACTCGAACAATTCGGTTCGCGTCAGCAACGAATTCCTGCAGGCGGTCCTCGACAAGGGTGACTGGGAGTTGATCAAGCGCCGCGACAACAGCGTCGCCAAGCGGATCAAGGCGTCCGATCTGTGGGAGAAGATCGCCTACGCGGCCTGGGCCTGCGCCGATCCGGGGCTGCAATATGACAGCACCATCAATGAATGGCACACCTGCCCCGAGGGCGGCCGGATCAACGCCTCCAATCCCTGCTCGGAATATATGTTCCTTGACGACACGGCCTGTAACCTGGCGTCGCTGAACCTGATGCAGTTCCGGCATGAAGATGGAACCTTCGACATTCCGGCCTTTGAACATGCCTGCCGGTTCTGGACCCTGACGCTGGAAATCTCGGTGTTGATGGCACAGTTCCCGTCGCGCGAGATCGCTCAGCTGTCCTACGAATACCGCACGCTCGGCCTCGGCTTTGCCAATATCGGCGGGCTGCTGATGGCACAGGGCCATTCCTATGACAGCGATGAGGGGCGCGCCATCTGCGGCGCCATTTCGGCCATCATGACCGGTATCTCATACGCCACCTCGGCCGAGATCGCCAGCGAGGTCGGCACTTTCCCGCAATATAAGAAGAACGCCAAGCACATGCTGCGGGTGATGAAGAATCACCGGTTGGCAGCGCATGGCAAGGACAAGGGCTATCGCGGGCTCAGCATCCTGCCGGTGCCGCTCGATTCCGCCTCCTGCCCGGATAGCGGCCTCATCGACGCCGCCAGGGCGGCGTGGGACAGCGCCGTCGAGCTTGGCAGCGAGCATGGCTATCGGAACGCACAGGCCACTGTGATCGCACCGACCGGCACGATCGGCCTCGTCATGGATTGCGACACCACCGGCGTCGAGCCTGATTTCGCGATCGTGAAGTTCAAGAAGCTTGCCGGTGGCGGTTACTTCAAGATCATCAACCGCGTTGTTCCCGAGGCGCTGGCCAATCTTGGTTATGCCAAGGAGCAGATCGACGACATCATCAACTATGCGGTTGGCGCCGGCAGCCTCAAGAACTGCCAGTCGATCTCTATGAATGCCCTTCGCGACAAGGGCTTCGGCGATGCCGAGATCGACAAGGTCGAGGCGGCAATGGAAAGCGCCTTCGATGTGAAGTTCGCTTTCAACCGGTTCACGCTTGGCGATGAATTCTGCAAGGACACGCTCGGCTTCAGCGATGAGCAGTTGAACGACTTCAATTTCAGCATGCTCGATGCGCTTGGTTTCGAGAAGGACGCCATCGAGGCGGCGAACATGCATGTCTGCGGATCGATGACGCTGGAAGGCGCGCCGCATCTGAAGGACGAACATCTTCCGGTGTTCGACTGCGCCAATGTCTGCGGGCGGATCGGCAAGCGGTTCCTGTCGGTCGACAGCCACATCACCATGATGGCGGCGGCCCAGCCCTTCATCTCGGGCGCGATCTCGAAGACGATCAACATGCCGAACAGCGCCACCGTCGAGGAATGCGGCGAGGCCTACATGCTGTCCTGGCGTCTCGGACTGAAGGCCAACGCGCTCTATCGCGACGGCTCGAAGCTCAGCCAGCCACTCTCCTCCGGACTCGTCGACGACCTTGAAGAGGATGAGGAGACATCGGCCGCTCTCGACACACCCGTCGCCGCCGCGGCACCGCAGGTGATCGAGAAGATTGTCGAGCGTATCGTCCACACGGCCGAGCGCGAGAAGCTGCCGCACCGCCGCAAGGGCTATACCCAGAAGGCGACTGTCGGTGGGCACAAGGTCTATCTTCGTACCGGCGAGTATGAGGATGGTCGGCTTGGCGAGGTCTTCATCGACATGCACAAGGAAGGCGCGGCTTTCCGCTCGCTGATGAACAACTTCGCCATCGCGGTGTCGATCGGCCTGCAATATGGCGTGCCGCTCGAGGAGTTTGTCGAGGCCTTCACCTTCACCCGCTTCGAGCCGCAGGGGATCGTCACCGGCAATGACGCGATCAAGATGTCGACCTCGATTCTCGACTACACCTTCCGCGAGCTGGCGATCTCCTATCTTGACCGGGACGATCTCGGCCATGTCGACCGCGAGGATCTGGACGTCACAACGACCGGTGCCGGCGAGGCGCAGTCGGATCTGGTGAACAAGGTCACCAGCCGCGGCTTCATCCGCAAGCAGGGTCTGGTGGTCTATTCGAACGCCGGCGCCGCCACAGCGGCTGCCCCGGCAACCGGCGAGGAGGCGGTCGTCACGATGCGCGCGCCCACGCCGGAGCCGCAGGCCACCGCGGTCGCCACGACGGCGGTCGACGCCGGTGAGTCGCTTGTCGCCGAGCGCGTACAGCAGGCGCGGATGCAGGGCTATGAGGGCGAAGCCTGTCCCGAATGCCAGAACTTCACGCTTGTCCGCAACGGCACCTGCCTGAAATGCAACACCTGTGGAAGCACCACGGGCTGCAGCTGATCTCTCCCTGCAGAGCAACCTGCAGACTGGCCCCGCGTTCCGGCGCGGGGCCTTTTTCTTTGACGACCGGCCAACAGCATAAATTACTTTTCCGTTAACACGCCGCCCACAGTTGAGTACGATGATACTCCGTTAAGACCGGTATGCCTGTTGTGTCGCGCCGAACCTTCTGAAAACATTCGTCTTTTCAGGATGAAAGCCCCCCGATTTGCAAAGGTCGAGGGGGCTGGCTATGGTTTCTGCGTCATCACGCACGTATCCGCGAAAGCAACCCCTTGTCGGGTTGCTCGCTGAATAAAACACCCTTCCGGGAAATAAGCGGGACTCCGCTTTCGCGTAGTTGTGTGATGACCGGCCTGACGCCAGGCCGGCCGGGACCGTGCGGCGTGTTTTTTCCAAAGTTTGATTGATCACCCGCGAGGGAGGATGCCATGCACCCTGCCAGATGCGCCATATGCATACCCGTCATGGTGCTGCTTTGCGCCTGCGCGCAAAATCCGGCGTCACATGACGACATGACCGAACAATTCGGTTTCGGTGCGCTGGAGGGAGCAGATCTGCGGTCATTCCCGGATACACAGTTATTCGGGGACAGTATCGGTTGGCATCATGAGATGTTTGATCACAAGGCACTGCTTCGCTCCATAAGACCGCAGACATAAATCCCGTTTCGCCGACATTCCCTGCTCAACGCCCGCCGACAACGCGCCACTTTCCTCTGAATCGTTGCTGAATGACCGTTGAAACGCCGGCATCGCTGTGCCAGTCTCTCGCGGCATTCAGCCGTGTATGGAAAGGACTTCACGCCATGGCAAACAACATTGACGCCCGCCTGCAGGAGCTTGGCATCACCATCCCCGACGCACCGGCGCCAGCGGCGAATTACGTTCCCTTCACGATATCGGGCAATCTTGTCTTCGTGGCGGGACAGGTGCCCTTCGTCGATGGCAAGCTGACCGCGACAGGCCGCATCGGCGAGGACGCCAGTGTCGAGGATGGCTATGAACAGGCCCGGATCTGCGCCATCAACCTGATCGCGCAGGTCAAGGTGGCCTGCGGCGGCGATCTCGACCGCGTCCGGCGCGTTGTCAAGCTTGGCGGCTTTGTGGCCTCGGCGCCCGATTTCACCGGCCAGCCCGGGGTGGTCAATGGCGCGTCCGACCTGATGGTCGAGGTGTTCGGCGATGCTGGCAAACATTCCCGGTTCGCCGTCGGTGCGAATGCGCTGCCGCTTGGCTGTCTTGTCGAGGTTGACGGCATCTTCGAGATCGACTGATCACCGCGGTCCACCTTCATCATTCGAAAATGTCGCGCCCCCTTGCGGGGACGCCGACAGCGCGCCATGTCTGAATGATGGATGGTGATGCCTATATCCTTGAACTCACGCCCTCGATCGACGCGCTGCCGGCTGCCGAGTGGGACCGGCTTGCCGGCACGGCCAATCCGTTTGTCAGCCACGCCTTTCTGAAGGCGCTGGAGGATGGCGGGGCGACCGGCGGCGACAGTGGCTGGGACCCGATGCATCTGGTGCTCCGCGACGCCGAGGGCCGCATGACGGCGGCGATGCCGCATTATCTGAAACATCATTCCTATGGCGAATATATCTTCGACCACAGCTGGGCCAACGCCTTCACGCGGGCTGGCGGGGATTATTACCCGAAGATGCTGTCGGCGATCCCCTTCACGCCCGCCACAGGCCCCCGCTTCCTGACCGGTGATGCAACGCCCGAGATGGCGGCCCGGCTCCGCACCGCGCTGGCAGACGGCATGACGCAGTATCTTGGCCGGCTCAACCTGTCATCGGCGCACATCAACTTTCTTCCCGAGGCCGACACAGCCCCGCTGGCGGCAGAGGGGTGGATGATCCGCTCCTCGATCCAGTTTCACTGGCACAATGACGGTTATGAGACTTTCGATGATTTCCTCGCCGCGCTGTCATCACGCAAGCGCAAGAACATCCGCAAGGAACGGCGCACCGTCGCCGAGGCCGGGGTGCGTCTGCTGCGACTCAGCGGCGATGACATCTCGCCAGCGCATATCGACGATTTCTTCCGATTCTACATGTCGACCATCGACCGGAAATGGGGCGGCGCCTATCTGACCCGCGAGGTGTTCCACCACCTGCGGGACAGCATGGCCGACAGCATGCTGCTGGTGATGGCCGAATATGACGGCCGGATCATCGGTGGCGCGTTGAATTTCATCGGCGAGGACACGCTGTTCGGTCGCAACTGGGGCGCCGATATCGACATCCCCTGCCTGCATTTCGAAGCCTGTTATTACCAGGCCATCGAGTTCGCCATCGAACGGCGGCTTCCGGTTGTCGAGGCTGGCGCACAGGGGTTCCACAAGGTGCAGCGCGGCTATATGCCGGTGACCACCCGCTCGGCGCACTGGATCGGGCATGACGGGTTCCGCGCCGCCGTCGAACGGTTTCTCGAGGCCGAAAGCCGCGGCATCGATGCCGAGAAAAACGCCATCGAGATCGAGGCAAGTCCGTTCAGGAAAGCCTGATCCCGGCCTAGCCTTTCTCGGGTGCCGGTAGCGCGGTGCGTTTGCCGGGAAGCGCGCGTTGCGGGGCTGCCTTGGCGGTGACGACGATCTTGCCATCCCTAGCATCCACCAGCGCCAGCCCCCCTGACGCCAGATCGCCGAACAACAGCATGTCTGCCAGCGGCTTCTTGATGTGTTCCTGCACCACGCGTGACAGCGGCCGCGCACCGTAATTGCGATCGTAACCGCGTTCGGCAAGCCAGTCACGGGCCGCATCGGTCAGTTCGATCTCGACATTGCGCTCGGCAAGCTGCGCGTCAAGCTGCATGATGAATTTGTCGACAACAAGCCGGATCACATCCGTGCCAAGCGCCGCGAACGGAATGACGGCGTCGAGACGGTTCCGGAATTCCGGTGTGAACATCTTCTCGATCGCCTCGACATCAGCACCCTCGCGATTGTCACGATTGAAGCCGATGGCCTTCTTCGACAGCTCCTGCGCGCCGGCATTGGTCGTCATGATCAGGATGACATTGCGGAAATCCACAACCTTACCGTTATTATCGGTCAGCTTGCCGTGATCCATCACCTGAAGCAGGATGTTGAACAGGTCGGGATGCGCCTTCTCGATCTCGTCAAGAAGCAATACGGCATGCGGTGTCTGGTCAACAGCATCGGTCAACAGACCGCCCTGATCAAAACCGACATAGCCCGGCGGCGCGCCGATCAACCGCGATACGGTATGACGTTCCATATATTCCGACATGTCGAAGCGCATCAGCTTGATCCCGAGCGCCTCGGCAAGCTGGCGTGCCGCCTCGGTCTTGCCGACACCGGTCGGCCCCGAGAACAGATAGTTGCCAACCGGCTTTTCAGGCTCACGCAAACCGGCGCGCGAAAGCTTGATCGCCGAGGCAAGCGCGGTGATGGCCTCATCCTGACCAAAGACAAGACGTTTCAGGTCATCCTCAAGCGAGGCCAGCGCGACCTTGTCGTCTCGGCTGACATGTTTTGGCGGGATCCGCGCCATTGTCGCAATGGTCGCCTCGATCTCCTTCTGGCCGACGGTCGCCTTGCGGCGCGAGGGTGGCAGCAGGTTCTGCGCCGCCGCCGCCTCGTCGATCACATCGATGGCCTTGTCAGGAAGCTTGCGGTCATTGATATAGCGGGCCGACAGATCGACCGCCGTCTTCAGCGCGGCGCTGGTGAAGCGAATCTTGTGATGATCCTCATAGCGGCTTTTCAGGCCGGCCAGAATCTTGATGGTGTCGGCCACCGTCGGTTCGATCACATCGATCTTCTGGAACCGGCGCACCAGCGCCCGGTCCTTTTCGAAATAGCCGCGATATTCCTTGTAGGTCGTCGACCCGATGCAGCGCATCGTGCCCTCCTGAAGCGCGGGTTTCAGCAGGTTGGAGGCATCCATGGCACCGCCCGAGGTTGCGCCGGCACCGATCACCGTGTGAATTTCGTCGATGAACAGGATCGCGTTGTCGTCATCCTGTACCGCCTTGACCACCGCTTTCAGCCGTTCCTCGAAATCACCACGATAGCGGGTACCGGCAAGCAGTTGCCCCATATCAAGGGCATAGATGACAGCGTTCGACAGCACATCCGGCACCTCGCCATTGTGAATGCGCAGGGCCAGACCTTCGGCAATCGCCGTTTTGCCAACGCCCGGGTCACCGACATAAAGAGGGTTGTTCTTGGTCCGGCGGCAGAGCACCTGAATTGTCCGGTCGACTTCGCGGTCACGCCCGATCAGCGGGTCAATCCGGCCGGCGGCGGCCTTGGCGATCAGGTCGACCGAATATTGGCTGAGCGGGTCCTGCCCCTCGACCTCGCCACTCTCTGCTTCCTTGGCTTCCTGCGTGCCGCGACCACCATTGCCCTCGGCACCATGGCTGATATAGGTGACAGCGTCGAGGCGCGTCATGTTCATCGATTTCAGGAACCAGACAGCGTGGCTCTCGCGCTCCGAGAAGATCGCGACAAGCACATTGGCGCCGGTGGCCACCTCGCGCCCGGATGACTGGGTATGAATGATGGCACGCTGGATCACCCGCTGGAAACTGGCGGTCGGCTGAACGTCGCCCTGACCGCTTGCGCTGACAATCGAGGCAAGCTCGTTTTCGATGAAATCCGCAAGCCGTGTCCGCAGCTGATCAATGTCCACATTGCAGGCCGAAAGCACCTCAAGCGCGTCGCTGTCCTCGGTCAGAGCGAACAGCAGATGCTCCAGCGTGGCGAATTCATGGCTGTGCGATGTGGCCGTGCTCATCGCCCGGCGAAGCGTTTCCTCAAGCTCGCGTGACAGCATCTGGATTATTCCTTTTCAATCTGAAGTTGAAGCGGATGTTCATTCTGGCGGGCATGATCCATAACCTGGGTGGCTTTCGCCTCGGCGACCTCATAGCTGTAGACGCCGCACACGCCGACGCCGCGCTGGTGGACATTCAGCATGATGGCGGTGGCCTGCGAGTTCGTCATGTTGAAGAAACGTTGCAATACATAGACAACGAACTCCATCGGTGTGTAATCATCATTCAGCATGATGACCTTGTACATTGAAGGCTTCTTTGTCCGCTGGCGTGTCTCCAGTATGACCTGTGACTGACCGCCATCCTTGTCTGTTTTTCTGTCTGTCATTGCCTGTCTTTGGTCTATCCGTGGCCGACCGGGATCTGTTGCGCGTCCCGGCGTCGATGGTGCCGGATCACCTGCATATTGTTCTTGAAATAACCACCGAAAGCAACCTGTCCGCGCTCCGTGACAGTGTCGTCCAAGACCATTTCATCAATGGATATTGGCGGTCATGCCCACCTTCGGAAGGGGCGTCGCGACAAAAAAGACAGCGATGCGTCAAAAAGGGCCAACAAGGCGCAAAAAGGCGGCCAGCAAGGTTGAAGAAATGCTGAATAATACTATGATTATGCGCATTGCGGTGTGGTGGACACCATATATGGAGCTCAGATCAATGCTGCGCGGCGTCAAGACTGTCCTTGCAATGTCTGTCAGTCGACATAGCCGCCGCGTTCCCACTGCGTCGGGGCTCCGCATAGTCACCCTTTTTCTGGCCTGCATGGCACTGATCGGCGCGCTCGCCACCGCCGCGCCGCAGGCGCAGGCTGCCAAATATGCGGCAATTGTCATCGAGGAAACGTCGGGGCGGGTGCTGTTCGCCCGCAACGCCGACAAGACGCGCTATCCGGCATCGCTGACCAAGATCATGACACTCTATCTGCTGTTCGAGGAGCTTGAATCCGGCCGCGTGTCGATGTCGACAAGAATGCCCGTCTCGCGCGTTGCGGCCAGCCGTTCACCCTCGAAGCTCTATCTTCGCCAGGGTCAGAGCATTTCGGTCAAGGATGCGATTTTTGCGCTGATCACGAAATCAGCCAATGACGTGGCCACCGTGGTGGCCGAGAAACTGTCGGGAACCGAGCGCGAATTCGGCAAGCGGATGACGCGCAAGGCACGCGCCCTTGGAATGACACGCACCACCTTCCGCAACGCCTCGGGCCTGCCGAACCGCCAGCAGCGCTCGACGGCGCGTGACATGGCGCGGCTTGCCATCGCCATCCGGCGCGATTTTCCCCAATATTTTGATTTCTTCTCCACCACC
>JAAZUU010000081.1 GCA_018624035.1 Rhodobiaceae bacterium
CGCTCTTCCGATCTCGTCAGCAGTCCGACGATGACCAGCAATATGACCGATTGCGCGGATGACGAGCCGAGATCCTGCCCGACAAATCCGTCGGCAAAGACCTTGTAGACAAGAATGGTTGTCGATTGCTGCGGTCCGCCGGATGTGATGGTGTGGATCACCCCGAAGGTTTCGAAGAAGGAATAGACAATATTCACCACCAGCAGAAAGAAGGTGGTTGGCGACATCAGTGGCAGGACTATGGTGAAGAACCGCCGCCAGAAACGCGCCCCGTCGATCGCCGCCGCCTCGATCACCGAACGTGGCACAGCCTGGAGCGCGGCAAAGAAGAACAGAAAATTGTAGCTGATCCGGCCCCATGCCGACGCCACCACGACAAGGCCCATCGCCTCGCCGCCATTCAGGACATGGTTCCATTCATATCCGATCTGCCCCAGATACCAGGACACCACGCCGACACGGGTGTTGAACATGAAAAGCCAGAGAACGCCGGCGACTGCGGGGGCCACCGCATACGGCCAGATCAGCAATGTGCGATACGTCCCCGACCCCTTGATCAGGCGGTCGGCCATCACCGCAAGAAACAGCGCCGGGATCATCGCGCACAGCGTCACCAGAATCGAGAAAATCGCTGTCGTCAGGAACGATGCCCGGTAATAGGGATCGGACAGCAGAAATTCGAAATTGCCCAATCCGACAAACCGCGCCGAAAGGCCGAACGGGTCCGGAATGAAAAGCGATTGCCAGACGGCCTGGCCGGCCGGATAGAAGAAGAAAACAGCCGAAATGACGATCTGGGGCGCGATCAGCAAGGCTGGCAGCAACCATCCGCGGAATGTAACGCGCTTTTCCAAAATCCTGCTCCGGCATTCAGGGACGTGGGCGACACGGCCCACGTCCCATCTTTATGGCCTAGCGGTTGGCGGACTCAAAGCGCCGTAGCAGCGTATCACCACGCTTCTTCGCGCTGTCCATCGCCTGCTGGGCCGACTTGTCGCCAGACCAGATGGCCTCAAGCTCCTCGTCGATGATTCCGCGGATCTGGTCAAACGACCCGAGACGAAGACCCTTTGAATTGGCGGTCGGCTGGTTCGCCGTCATCTGGATCACGGCGATATCCGTGCCCGGGTTCTTGTCATAGAAACCCGACGCCCGCGTCGCCTCACCAGCTTCGGCGGTGATCGGCAGGTAGCCGGTGTTCTGGTGCCATGCAGCCTGGACATCCGATGACGACAGGAAGCTCAGGAACTCGCCGGCACCCTTGTACTCAGCGCCATCATGACCGGACATCACCCACAGCGAGGCACCACCGATGATGGTGTTCTGCGGCGCGCTGGCAAGGGCTTTCCAGTAAGGCAGGGGCCGCACCTCGAAATCGAACTTCGCTTCCGCGCTGATGCCTGCATAACCGGCTGAGCTCTCGGTGAAAAGGGCGCATTCGCCAGAGCGGAAATTGGCACCACCCTCGTTGCGGCGGCCGGTATAGATGAATTTACCGTCCTTTGCCCACTCGGCCATCTTCGACAGATGCGCCACCTGCGGCTTGCCATTCAGCATCAGCTCGGTGTCGAGGCCGGCGAACCCGTTATCCTTCGAGGCGAAGGGAACATTGTGGTAGGCCGAGAAATTCTCGAGATGGATCCAGCTCTGCCATGCGGTGACCAGCGGGCAGTCCTCGCCGCCAGCCTTCAGCTTGCCAAGCACGTCATCAACCTGCTCCCAGGTCGACATGTCGGTATCGGGGTCGACGCCGGCGGCACTCATCGCATCACGGTTCACCCACAGAACCGGCGTGGACGAGTTGAAGGGCAGCGACAGCATCTCGCCATCGGTGGTGGTGTAATAGCCCTTCACCGCACCGATATAGGCATCCGGGTCGAACTTCGCGCCACTTTCGGCCATCACTTCATATACCGGCTTGATCGCGCCACCCGCGGCCATCATGGTCGCGGTGCCGACCTCGAACACCATCAGGATGTGTGGTTGTTCGCCGGCACGGAACGCGGCAATGCCCGCATTCAGCGTTTCAGAATAATTGCCCTTGTGGCTTTCAACCACGACATAGTCACTCTGACTGGCATTGAAGTCGGCAACCTGGCCCTTCACAAGCTCGCCAAGGCGACCGGTGAATGCGTGCCAGAAATGGATTTCGGTCTGCGCCATCGCTGCCACCGGTGCCAGCAAGGTGCCGGTTATGGCAAGGGCGCCAATTAATGTCTTTCTCATGGTTCCTCCAAAGCACCTTTTGACGGTGCATCATTCATTTCGTGTCTTCGGCCATCCGTTCCCACCGGATTGCCTGTCAACAATCATGATACAACCCGAAAATATAATTTGAACACTCATAATTTATATTTATTATAACATAACATTATATTTTGCATGTGTCAGGTGTCGACAAGATGAAAAGCAAGAAATTACGACTTCGCCAGCTGGAGGCATTGATGGCGGTTGCCGATCACGGTTCGATCACGAATGCGGCAAGCGAGCTTGGCATCAGCCAGCCTGCTGTCAGCAGGTTGCTTTCCGATCTTGGTGAAAGGCTGGGATTTGTATTGTTCGACCGGCGTCGGGGGCAGCTGGTGCCATCACAGGAGGTGCGGTTTCTGACACCGGACATTCGCCGTGTGCTGGAATTGATGCGGCAGATTTCGGATGTCAGCCGCGAGATCACGAAACGTCGGGCAGGCCATATCAGGATCGCCTGCCTGCCGGGCTTTGCCACCAGTCACCTGCCGAATGTCGTTGCCTCATTCCTTGCCGAACGGCCCGGTGTCAGCATGACCATCGAACCGGACCGGCCGGAACGGATTCTCGAATGGATGATTGGCGAGCAATATGATTTCGGTGTCACCGACGGCTTTGCCGGTCATCCGGCGGTGGAAAGCACCAACCTTCAGTTGCGGACTGTCTGCGTCTTTCCCACCGGTCATCGATTTGAGCATCTTGCGAGGATCACTCCCACCGATATGGCGACAGAAAACATCATCCACACAAGGCGTGACAGCGAATTCTTCATAGAGCTGTCAAATGCCTTTCAGGCGGCGCAGGTCGAGTTTGATTCGCTTGTTGAAATCCGGCAATTCACGGCCGCCTGCGAACTTGTCTGCCAGGGTATGGGGGTTGCGGTGGTCTCGGAACTTGATGCGCGGAAATATGTGTCGCAGGGCATCGGCTTCCGGCCCTTCGCGCCGGCGGTGCCACACCGGCTCTCGCTTGTCCGCCCGATCACCCAGCAACCCTCGATGGTGACGCTGGAATTCATGGAGCATTTTGCCGACAGCCTGAAACCCTATCTGTCCACACCGGATGTCCGGAAGTAGACATCGCGGCCAGAGATAGCGACCAGAAATGGCGACCAGAGATGGCGACTAGATATGGCGCTTGCTGGCCTTGCCGCGATAGCGGCTGAGGATCTCGGCATTCGCATCGGCCGCCTCATCATCGCTGATCCCCAGCACGATGCCCTTGCGGCGGGTCTTGCCGCGGCGCTGCACAAGTTGCCGTTCGCTTATCGTGGTGCGCTGCGAACAGCGGCGCGTCCATTCAAAAAGCTTTTCGTAGCAGGCCGCCACCGCATCGCCATAGGCCGGGTCACGGCCAAGGTCGCGCAACTCCATCGGGTCATTCTGCAGATCGAACAGCATCGGGGGGAAGCCACCCTCGGCATGCATGAATTTCCAGCGATCATCAGCCACCATGAACAGCCGCGCATCCTTTGCCGACAGCCCCAGCTGGCTGGCCATCGGGGTGATGGAATAGTCATATTCGCTGATCGCATATTGGCGCCAGCCATCCGGCCTTTCACCATGGACAAAGGGCACCAGCGAACGTCCTTCAAGCCACTCATCGCGCGGCGTGCCACCGGCCATCTCGACAAAAGTCGGTACCAGATCGATGGATTCGACGAGCGCGTCACACACCGTGCCGCGTGTGGCGTCGGCCTGAGGAGACGGATCATAGATGATCATCGGCACGCGCACCGACGCATCGTGAAACAGATCCTTTTCGCCAAGCCAGTGGTCGCCAAGATAATCACCATGGTCCGAGGTGATGACGATCACCGTATCGTCGATTTGCCCGCTTGCCCGCAGATGATTGAACAGCACCCCCATCTGGTCGTCGATTTGCTTGATCAGCCCCATATAGGCGCCAAGCGCGGCCTCCCGCACCGAATCCTGTTTGAAGGCGGTGCCGATGACATTGCCGGAAAAGGCCGCGTAAATCGGGTTTGGATCGACAAGTTCATCCGGATGCCGGACAACCGGCATGAAACTGTCCGACCCGTAGATATCGTGATAGGGCGCCGGCACGATATAGGGCCAGTGCGGTTTGATATAGGACAGGTGGCACATCCATGGCCGCTCGCGCCGCGGCGCGCCCTCGTCCAGAAAGCGGATCATCTCGCGGGTCAGCCAGGGTGTCTCGGAATCCTCTTCGCGGATGTTCGCCGGTTTGTTGGCGTTCGCATAGATCCAGCCCGAGGCGATATCCCCGTCATCGTCGATTCCGGCATTGGCGTGATCATGCCAGGGATTGTCAGCCTCATAACCCTGTTCGCGGAGATATTCGTTATAGGGTGAATGCCTGTCATCATAATTGCCGTCCGGGCCACTGGCCCACAGGCCGTCATCACGAACCATCACGTCAAACCCGCATTCGGCAAGACGCGCGCCGATGATGCTGTCCGGCGCAAGGCCGAGGCGCTGCATGCCGCCGGAATCGACCTTCATGTGTGTTCTGCCGATGAGAAGCGCATCCATGCCGGCCTCGCGCAGATGGTCCCCCATTGTCCACTCGCCGACACGCAGCGGGATACCATTCCATGTCGCGCCATGCGAACTGATATAACGGCCGGTATAGAACGACATCCTTGACGCGCCGCAAACAGGCGCCTGGACATAGGTGCGCGCGAAGCGCACCGACCGGCTCGCCAGCCAGTCGATATGCGGTGTATCCAGATGCGGGTGACCGGCACAGCCGAGATAGTCGAAACGCAGCTGGTCGAACATGATGAACAGGATGTTGCGCGGCTTGGTCATTGAACGGATACCTGCGTCACTGGAAAATCTGGCCGGACTGGCCGGAGATGGAGTGTACTTCCTGGAACTGACGCACCCCGTCAGGGCCGAAATTGCGGCCAATGCCGGACTGCTTGACCCCGCCAAAGGGCGACAGACCGTCCATTGCTGTCGGGCCATGCGAATTGATGTTGGTGAACCCGGCCTCAAGCCGGCGCGCCAGCGCGACGGCGCGCGACGGATCGGCCGACCATACCGAGGAGCTGAGACCATAATCGCTGTCATTCGCCATGGCTATAGCCGCATCCTCGTCATCATAGGCGATCACCGGCAGGGTCGGGCCGAACTGTTCATCCTTCACGACCGAGAGTGACGGGGCGGCATTGATCACCAGTGACGGGCGCAGGAACTGACCGGCGGCGAAATCGTCCTCATCATCGATCTGACCGAAATACCGGATGTCCTGACCGGCGCCGGCGGCCTCTTCAAGCATTGTCTCCACAGTGCGTTTCTGCTGCGGGGTGGTCAGCGGTCCCATCGTAACGCCGTCCTTCAGCCCGTCGCCGACAACCTGCCGGTCCATCACCGCTGACAGACCGTCAACCACATCGTCGAACAGCGCCCGCGGGACATAGAGACGCTTCAGCGCCATGCAGACCTGGCCGCTTGTCAGGAAGATGCTGATATAGAGCTTTTTGAAGAATTCAGGCGACAGCGGGGCATCATCAAGAAGAATGCCCGGATCATTGCCACCAAGTTCCAGCGTCACCGGGGTGATATTCCGAGCGGCCTGCTGCATGACATGACGGCCGATCCTGATGGAGCCGGTGAAATTCACCTGCCGGACAAGCGGGTGGGTCACCAGATCATCGCCGATCACCGTCCCGTCGCCGGTGACCAGATTGACCACCCCCGGCGGCAGCATCGACGCAATCTTCATGATCGTCTGCGCAGGTGCCAGCGTGGCGAATTCGGACAGCTTGATGACAACCGTATTGCCGGCAAGAAGGGCGTGCGGCAGCTTTGATCCCAGAATCGCAAGCGGCCAGTTCCACGGGACGATCAGCAAGGCCACGCCGCGCGGGGCGCGGGTGACGACAGTGTCGAACATCGGGCCGCTGACGGTATCCTCCGCCGCCACCGCAGCGGCAAAGCCGGCCACCTGGGCGAACCTGTCGGCAACGCGCGTGACCTCGATATTGGTTTCGAACAGCGTCTTGCCATGTTCGCGGGTCAAGAGCCGTGCCCGCGCCGCGGTGTCCCCGGCATCGGCGTTCAGCGTCTCGGCAATGGTGCGAAGATAGGCGGCGCGTTCATCCATCGACAATGCCGACCAGCCGGCAAGGGCGCGCTGCGCCGCCTGCATCGCGGCATCGACATCATCGCGGGTGGCGGCGGCGGCATGGCCGACGATCTGCGACGGGCGCGCCGGATTGACAAGCCGATAGGTGGCGTTGCCGGTAGCGGGCCGCGCCGCACCATCAATGAACAGACCGGTTGTCACTTCATTCACAGCATCATTCCCCGTTTC
This sequence comes from Rhodobiaceae bacterium, assembly GCA_018624035.1. Taxonomy (GTDB): domain Bacteria; phylum Pseudomonadota; class Alphaproteobacteria; order Puniceispirillales; family Puniceispirillaceae; genus UBA8309. The sequence continues at coordinate 6,553 of JAAZUU010000081.1, forward strand.
GCTGCGCCATCATGGCCATGGCGCCCATGCCGCCATCGGTGATGATATCGACACCATTCATCCAGCTTGCCGCCGGCGAAATGCAGAAGGCGATCAGCTCGGCAACCTCCTGCGGCGTTCCCGACCGGCCGACCCGCGCCAGATTCGCGGCGACCATCGGGCCGAAGGCCTTGACGAAATCATCCAGAATGTCGGTGCTGACGGCGGACGGGCTGACAGTCACGAACCGGTGCTTGCCGATATACGGGGTGACCGCCCGCTGGTGCCAGTAGATCACCGCCTGTTTCGACAGGATGTAGGCCTTGGTGGCGTCGACCTCGTTGGCGGCGCACCACTCGGCAAGGCTGGCGGGGGTCTGGGCCAGCAGATCCTCAAGCTGGTCGATATTCGATTGCCAGGCCATGCCGGCGCGTGATGCCACCGACACAATGGCCGCGCCCTCGTTCAGTTTCGGCATGAAACCCTCGATGAAGGCGCATGTCGCCAGCGTGTTCACGGTCAGGCAGGGAACCGCATTGTCATCGCGCGGCGGAATGCCGGCAATCGCGCACAGCCCGTCAAACCCGCCATCGGCTGCCTGCAGCGCGGCGGCAATCGAGTCTGGATTCATGAGGTCAAGCTGAATCCAGCTGTCATCGCTCTCCGGTTTCCTGATGTCGAAAATCACGATCTTATGCCCGTCGGCGCGAAGCCGCGCCGCCGTCGCCGCGCCAATCCCCGTCGCGCCACCTGTCAGTGCCAGTCTCATTCAATACCTCCCGGGCGTTTTGATGAGTGTGTCATCGTCCTGTGCTCTGAAAATCATAGAACGAAGCGTCGGGGTGGAATGTCACCCAGGCGCGAACATATTGTTTGTAGCTTTGCAGCTGCCTCAGGGTCTTGCCCTTCAGCTTGCCCTTTGTGCAGCGTCCGAACGCATCCCAGCTTGAACCGGTGCCTCTATCCTTCATGCCGGCCCCGGTCATCTCGAAATCCAGGGCTGTTCCATCCACCGTGCGGTCATAGACAAAGGCGGAATCTCCCGCATCGTCCGTCACCGCGAGTAGCGGCGTGCCTGCGGCCTCGTCCTGCACCAGACGATGCTTGACCAGCTGATTCCAGTCATAGGCCCGCGCGACATCGCCAACCTCAACCCCGACAACCAGCGGCGGCGAGGCCTGCATGTGCCATCCCGGAAGGCTGATCTCGTAATTCAGAAGCGCTGTCCTGATATCATATTGTTTCCGGAACAGCGGGTCATATTGCAGGACAAGACTGTCCGGATATTTGGCAAGCCAGCTTTCAAGGCTCATCTGCTCGAAAGGCAAATCCTCCAGAGCGCGTCCCTTCAGCGGCCCTTTGATGGCGTCGCCGACTTCCTGGCGCCACCAGGACCCGGTGCTGAGGTCGCGAAAGGTGGCGTTGTAGTTGATCGCCCCCACAAGGGTGAATTCCAGCGCCTTGCCATCGACCAGCCGGTCATAGATCCGGCCGCTGTTGCACAGGCCGCAATAGGTCGGCCAGATCGGATGGCCGCCAACCTCGTCGGCAATCTGATGGTGGTAATAGAGCATGTTGACCGGGAACGCTTTCTGCTCGCCGCCATGGCTGATGCCAAGCACCTGTTCCTTCATGCCGACCTCATTGCCGGCAGCACCTTCGAAACGTTTCCGGGTGATTGGCAGGAACTTGAATCGGCCAACCCAATACCGGTTGAACAGCCAGTAGACAAACCCCCAGGCAAGTCCCAGCGCGATCCCCCCCGGGACTACCGACATGCGCTCTTCGGCCGGCATGCCGAAGAAGATGGCGCTTAGCCCCAGCACAAAGATAATCCTGAGAGGCAATATGCTCGACCACATGAAATGCGCCAGATCCATCTGCCAGGAAAATCGCTGCAGGACCGGCGGCGTGCCATTGGCGCTCAGCCCCTTGGTCAGTTCCGTCAGCACCAACGCCGCAAAGACGATATGGAAAAGTTCGGTCATCTGTTGTCTCCCCGGGCCAGCGCCCGTCCCGCCTGCCTGTCCGGACGATCAGTCATCCGACTGTTCAAGTTCCCTGGCGCATTGAATGTAGTAGTGGCGCGTCGGGCAGTTGATCTGTCCGACAGCGTGATCGCGCAGCACCTCGGCCTTGGCAAGGCGCGCCCGGTCACCATCCATATCGACAAGGATCAGCCTGTCCAGAAGCTGCAGCGCCCACTGATAGTCACCATCGGCGCGGGCCGTCCCGATCTCGCCCCAGACCGCCTCGCCGCCTCCGGCCAGCCTGATCATCCGCTCTGCCTCATCCTTGGGCGACAGCGCGCCAAGCGATGTCGGGTTGCCGTCAAACCACCCCATTGTGCCAACGAAATAGGCCCTGACGGCGAAATCCACACGACCATAATATTCACGAAGATGCGGCTTGCTGGCGAGTTCGGGTGGCAACTTCACGGCATGGGCCAGCTCGTCAATGGTCAGCCCGGCATCCATCCCGGCGCGCGTCGCGTCAACGACATGGCGGATGGCATCACGATAGTCGCCAAGAACATCGCGTATCGCCGCCGCCCCGAAGACAGCCTTGGTATGGCCGGGGCCAAGCACTTCGGGCTTGAACCCCATCAGCAGCTCCATGGTGTCGGCCCAGGTATCGAAATCGCGATAGGCTGTCCCGCGGATGGCGTAGAGATTTGGAAAGGAGCGATAGAAATTATCACCCGAAAACAGGATCTTCTTTTCCGGATACCAGACCACCATATGATCCGGGGTCTCGCCCGGCGCCATGACCAATTCCAGATCGATGCCCGACAGCGCAATGCATGTGCGGTCGTCCGAGATCAGGCGGGTCGGCTCCATCATGCCTGCCCCCATGCCCTTTAGCGGCCGGTCACCCGGCCCGACGCCGATGCCGATGATTTCATCGGGATAGGACAGGCCGATTCCGAACTGGCGCTTGGTGCGCGCCTGCATGGCCTTTGTGGCACGCGGATGTTCGGTGGCATCAATCAGCGGATCATCCGAATTCCTCTCGCTCTTGATCACTTGCGGGGCATCATCTCCGGCAAAGATGGCGGCGCCTGACACATGATCACGATGTGTATGTGTGAGGATGATCGTCTTCACCGGCAGATCGGTGATCTTGCGGAATTCGGCCAGAATATTCGCCGCCGCCGCGGTGGTTTCGGTCGTGTCGATGATGATCACGCCATCATCACCGACGATCATATAGACATTCGAGGCCGCGAAACCGAATGCCTGGTAGACATTGTCGGCAAGCTGGACGATTTCCCTCCTGAAATAGTCCGGGTGGGCTTTCAGTTCAGGATGCATGATGGGGGCCTCCTCGACAGGTCAGGCATGACATTTGCCGGATCGTAACTATGGCGAAAATCTCGCCGGATTTTCATTTCTTCGACCAGCCAAGCGTTATGGGATGCGCCTTGCGCTGTTCTGTGGCGGCACCGACATGCTTTCCCAGCTCCCAGCCCACCGGTCGCAGCACCTGGTCGGCGAAATCGATCGATTCCTGATCGGTGACCGTCGCGATGGTGTCGTTCCAACGGTTCAGATAGCCACCGACAGAAATCACCGCGAGGATCTCGATAATCTGGATATTGGTGAAATGCTGGCGCATCTCGGCGAAATTTTCCGGCTCGGTTACGTTCGGCGCGGCACCGGCGGCCATCGCGAGTCGCAGCGCGGCCCGTTCGGCATCGGTGAACAAATCGGAGGTCTCGAAACTCCAGAGCGCCTGAATCTTCTCATCCGGAACGCCGATCTTGTGAAGATGATAGGCACCATGCGACTGGCAGTGCCGACAGCCGCTGGCGAGGCTGGCGACCGTGAAGACCAGCTGCTTCAGCTCGCCGGACACCTCGCGTTCCGGAAACACGAGCTGGATCATCCGGTTCCATGTTTCCCTGAGTTCGGGCCAGTGGCCCATCTCGAATTCCTGCCGGTCCTCATAGATCACATCGTTCATGTCGGTCTCCTCCGATTGCCGTGTCTCAGGCCTGCGCCGTTGGCAGCGGCACACGGTTTGCCACAGCGATTTCAAGTTCAGCGAGCTTTTCGATCAACATCGCCTTGACGGCGGCATGGTCTTCGCTGTCCCACAGATTGGTCATTTCCCCGGGGTCATTCTCCAGATCGAAAAGTTCGTTCCGGCATTTGCCAAGATAGATCGACAGCCGCCACTGCCCGTGAACCACAGTATGGACACGCGGCCGCGACCCGAACGCCTCCTGCGGCCGCTGCGTCTCATATTGAATATGCGCCGCATCGCGGCCGGCACCGCCAGCCACCGACATCACCGTTCCCTGCATGCCGATGGCGCCTTCAAGCCCGGCATGCTCCAGAATGGTCGCACCGATATCATGCGTCTGACCAAGGTCGCTCGACCGTTGGCCGCTGGTTCCCTTCGGGTCCGCCCAGATGAAGGGGACATGGGTCAGGCTGTCATATTGCTCGGCCCCCTTGAACAGCAGCCGGTGCTCACCAAGATGATCGCCATGATCCGAGGTATAGATCTGCACCGTATTGTCCATGACACCGGCCTCGGCGGCGGCATCGCGGATGCGGCCGACGGCATCATCGATCATGGCGATCATGCCGCATGTCAGGGCGCGCGCTTCCTGCGCCTCGCGTGGTGACACGGCGACAGTATATCCCGCGTTCTGGCCAAGCGACGGGTCATTCGCACGATCCCTTTCGGCAATCTTCACATAGTCCGGCGGGTCCCAGTCATTGGCGGCATAGGCCTGCGGCACCGGCATGTCCTCGGGCCTGTACATATCCCAGTATTTGCCGGGCGGGGTGAACGGATGATGCGGGTCTGGAAATGACACCATCAAGAAGAACGGATCGGGATTGCCGCGCCGCGAGTCCAGATATTCGCATACCCTATCAGCGATATAGCTTGTCGAATAATGCTCTTCCGGGATTTTCACCCGGATCGCCTGCGGACAGCTGTAATCATGCGGGAACTGGGTCTCGCGCGAGCGCAGCGCGTGAACCTCCGGTGCCACGTCCCTGACGTGACGTTCGTGATGGCCGCCGGTGTTGAAGCCATGCCGCAGCACCGAGATATATGTATCGAAACCGTAATAGGGCAGCGGTACCTCGGGGTTGTCCTGCTGCCAGAATTTCTGTCGTTCATATTGGTATTGATCATTGTCGAGGTCCGACCTGACAGCTTCGGCAAGTTCCGCCGGTGGCGGCGTGAACCCCTCTCGGCTGATCTGCGGCTCAATCTGTACCGGCCAGTCGGACACATTCTGAAGGTGGCTCTTGCCGATCAGCGCGGTGTCATACCCGGCCGCCCGCAGCAGCTCGACAAAGGTCACATTCTCATGCCCAAGCGGCACGCCCAACGATCGCACGCCATGGCTTGACGGCATCCTGCAGGTCATCAGGCTGGCGCGGTTCGGCATGCAGACGGGTGAGGCGACATAGAACCGGTCATAGCTCACCCCCTCGGCGGCGATGGCGTCAATATTTGGCGTGCGCAAAACCGGATGGCCATTACAGCCGAGATGATCATAGCGCTGCTGATCGGTGATGAAGAGGATATAGCTTGGACGGTCTGTCATTTTTTCATGATTTCCTGTCAGGTGGTGACCCGCATGCTGCGTCCAAAACCATGGAAAAGGATGACACCGATACTGGCGAGGACGGCCGGGCCGCAGATCTCCGGCGGTTTAACCATGACAAGCAACGCCAGAATGATCCGTATGGCGATCTGCACCGCGCCAAGCGCCTTGCGGTCATAGGCCGCCATGGCGCTGGATACCAGATAAAGCGCCAGCGCCAGCCGCCCGATCAGGACCATCAGCCAGCCGATATCGATTGTGCCGTCATACCCGGGCAGGAACGTGCCACTTGCCGGGTCGATCACCGCCTGTTCAATCAGCAACAATTCCGGATAGATCGCGAAGACAAAGGGGATGGTGAACATCACGATACCGGACTTCACGGCCGAAAACGCTGTCCTCATCGGATCGGCGTGGGTGATCGACGAGGCGGCAAAGGCCGCCAGCGCCACCGGCGGGGTGATGGCGGACGCCACCGCGAAATAGAAGATGAACATATGCGCGGTGAAGGTCGCCAGGCCCAGCCCGACAAGCATCGGCCCCATCAGAAGCGCTGCGTTGATATAGGCCGGCACGGCCGGCATCCCCATGCCAAGAATGACCGCCAGGAACATCGTCAGGCCAAGGGCCAGCAGCTGTGAGCCGACAGAGTTGGCCGAGATGTCGAATGACTTCAGGAACGCCAGCACATCCACCGCCACGAACTTCGCCAGACCGGTGAAGTTCAGGCACACATCGATGACCGTGATCGCGAGGAACATCAGATAGAGAGTCGAGACAAGAACCCCGGCCTGCGCCAGCGCGTCGAGGATCTTGCGGGGATGTGCGCGGAACTCCCGGTCGATGAACATCAGGCCGATCAGC
>JAAZUU010000013.1 GCA_018624035.1 Rhodobiaceae bacterium
CATCATGGCGCAGCGCAGAGCGACGCTGTCATCCTCGCCCGTGCCTTTGAAGGCGAGGATGTGAATGATTTGTGCCTGGCGCTCTGCACCGGCGGAGAGCGCCATCTCGAGACAACCGAACTCGGCCGCGCTTTCACACAAATCGTCAACGCAACGCACGGGCTGGAGCTTGCCGCCGGGCTTGCCTATCCGGTCGCGGTCGGACATGCCGGGGCCGCTGTCGGGCTTGATCAATGTCAGCTTGTCGGGGCCTTCCTTCAATCCTGGTGTGCCAACCAGATTTCGGTGGCGGTTCGCGCCATCCCCATCGGCCAGCTTGACGGGCAGCAATGCCTTGTCGCGCTGATGCCGGAGATTGAGGAAGCCGCAAGGACGGCCATGGCGACGCCTTGCGATGAGATCGGCAGCTTCGCAACGGGCGCGGAGCTGGCATCACTTGAACATGAAACGGCCGAACAGCGGATTTACCGAACATGACCAGCAGCGCGATATCCAATCCCTCTCCGGCACTCAAGCACGGGCCGCTTCGCGTCGGCATCGGCGGGCCTGTCGGGGCCGGCAAGACAAGCATGACCGAGGCGTTGTGCCGGGCGCTGGCGCCGCATCTGTCGATGGCGGTGATCACGAATGATATCTATACCCGCGAGGATGCGGATTATCTGCTCCGCGCCCAGGCGCTGCCAGAGGAGCGGATCAGGGGGGTCGAGACAGGTGGCTGCCCGCATACGGCGATCCGCGAGGATGCCTCGGTCAACCTTGCCGCTGTCGCCGATCTGAATGCCGCAATCCCCGACCTTGACCTGATCCTGATCGAATCCGGCGGCGACAATCTGGCCGCGACCTTCAGCCCCGAACTTGTCGATCTGACGATCTATATCATCGATGTCTGCATGGGGGCTGATATTCCGCGCAAGAAAGGACCGGCGCTGTTGAAATCCGACATGCTGGTGATCAACAAGATCGAACTGGCACCCCATGTCGAGGTCGATCTCGACCAAATGCGGACCGACACGGCGGCCGGGCGGCGCGAGCGCCCGTTCATTTTCGGCTCGATGCGCAAGGGTGTGGGGGTTGATGAGCTTGTCGATTTCCTGATCGATGAAGGTGGACTTAAACGGCGCTGAGACTTTGGCGGCAATAAAATGGGGATGTCAAAGCTCATGGTTTTCTGCGATCTTCCTAATGGACTAATGCCGTGAGGATGATGACATGCCCCTGACCGATCCGGACCGCCTGTTTCCTGTCGAGGAACGGCTTCGAGACATGGCGCGAGCCTTTTACGAGTCCGTCCGGGACCTTCCCATCATCAGCCCGCATGGCCATTGCGAGCCACGTTGGTTTGCCGAGAACAAACGCTTTCCGAACCCGGCCGAACTTCTGGTCATCCCCGACCATTACCTGTTCCGTATGCTGGCAAGCCAGGGGGTCGAACTGGCAGGTCTGGGGATCCCACGCGCCGATGGCGGTGACACGGAGTCCAACCCGCGCATCATCTGGCGGCGCTTCGCCGCGCATTACCATCTTTTTCGCGGCACACCTTCGGCGATGTGGCTTGATCATACCTTTGAACATCTGTTCGGCCTTGACGAGGTTCTGTCAGCGGACACAGCGGACGCTTATTACGACCATATCGACAGCTGCCTTGGTCGCGATGATTTCCGGCCCCGCGCGCTGTTCACGCATTTCAATGTCGAGCTGCTGGCCACCACGGACGCCGCCACCGACGAATTGCGCTGGCACCGGCAAATGCGAGACAGCGGCTGGTCCGGCCGGATTGTCACGACATACCGTCCGGACGCCGTCGTCGACCCTGATTTCCAGGGATTTGCCGCCAATGTCGCGCGCCTTGGCGAGATCACGGGCGAGGACACGGCAAGCTGGTCGGGTTACCTGGCAGCCCATCGCGGCCGCCGTGAGTATTTCAAGAGCTTTGGCGCCACCGCCACCGACCATGGCCATGCCAGCGCACGCACTGCCGATCTGTCCCCGCACGAGGCCGAGGCGCTGTATCATAAGGCGCTGAATGGCAGCTGCACTCCGCAGGAAGCCGATATGTTCCGTGGCCAGATGCTGACCGAAATGGCACGGATGAGCCTTGATGACGGGCTTGTGATGCAGATCCACCCAGGGTCGCATCGCAATCACAATGGCGCCATTCTGGCGCGGCATGGCCGTGACATGGGGTTCGACATCCCCGGGCGCACCGATTATGTCAGCGAGCTGAAACCGTTGCTGAACGCTGTCGGACTGGAACCGGGGTTGCGGATCATCCTGTTCACGCTTGATGAAACCGCCTATGGCCGCGAGCTGGCCCCGTTGGCCGGTGTCTATCCGGCGCTGACGCTGGGCCCGCCCTGGTGGTTCTTCGATTCCTTCGAGGGAATTCGCAAATTCCGCGAGGCGGTGACCGAGACCTGCGGCTTCTACAACACCGCCGGGTTCAATGACGATACGCGGGCCTTCTGCTCGATCCCGGCGCGTCATGATGTGGCACGGCGATCGGACTGCACCTATCTGGCGAATCTTGTCGGCACCGGCAGGCTGCGGGAATCCGAGGCGTTTGAAGTGGCGCGGGAGCTGGCCTACGATCTTGCCAGAAAGGCCTATAAGCTCCAGCCGGCAGAAATCACATCGCCATGACAGATATTCCGCGTCTACGCCGGCAAGGCAGCGCGCCAGCCCCGGGGATCATGCATCTGGGACCCGGCGCCTTTTTTCGGGCCTTCCTGTCCCCATGGACCGACGAGGCGATGAAAATGGCCGGCGGCGACTGGGGCATTGTCGCCGTCAGCCTGCAATCATCCGGCGCGCGGGACCGGCTGGCCCCGCAGGACTATGTCTACACAGCGCTGGAACGCGGACCCGGTGGTGATATCCCGCGCCGGGTGGATGCCATAGCCGAGGTGATGGTCGCGCCCGAGGACCCGGCGGCCGTCATCGCCCGTATGGCCGATCCCGCCATCAGAATTGTCTCCCTCACCATCACCGAGAAAGGTTACTGCCGCGATCCGCAAACAGGTGATCTGCTGCCGGATCACCCCGATATCCGGCATGATCTGGCAAATCCGGACAAACCGGTCTCGGCCATCGGCTTCATCGTTGCCGGGCTGAAGGCACGCCGCGAGCGAAATCTGCCGCCCTTCACTGTTCTGACCTGCGATAATCTGCCGATGAATGGCCGGATGGTGCGCAAGGTGGTAACGGCCTTCGCCCATGAGATCGACCCGGCCCTTGGCGCCTGGATTGAGACGGACGCCGCCTTTCCCTGCACGATGGTCGACCGGATCACCCCGGCGACAACGCCGCAGGATATTGACAGGCTGGCCAGCAGCGCCGGCTATCTGGACGAGGCCGCCGTGATCCATGAACCGTTTCGCCAATGGGTGATCGAAACAGGCTTCACGGACGGGCATCCCGACTGGACCGCCGTGGGGGTGCAGTTCGTGTCCAATGTTGAAGCTCATGAATTGATGAAACTTCGCTGCCTCAACGGCACGCATTCGGCACTGGCCTATCTTGGCTATCTTGCCGGGCATGAGACGATTGCCGACACGGTGGCCGACCGGCCATTCGAGGCGCTCTGCACCTCGCTGTGGCAGGAAGAAATCCTGCCGACACTGGAAACACCCGAGGGAGAGGATCTTCCGCGCTATTGCCAGTCGCTGATGGCACGCTATCAGAATCCGGCAATCCGGCACCGCACCTGGCAAATCGCCATGGATGGCAGCCAGAAACTGCCACAGCGGATTCTCGGTACGATTGCCGACAGGTTGGCTCACGGAGTGGTGCCGCATGGCCTGTGCCTGGTGGTCGCCGGATGGATCCGCTATGTCGGCGGACGGGATGAAACCGGCGCGCTGATTGATGTCCGGGACCCGCTTGTTGACAGCCTCAGGACCGCCACACGGACAGACGATCCGGTCGGCGCCGTTCTGGCCATGGACAGCATCTTCAAACCTGAACTCACCGCGAATGCTGGGTTTGTCGACGCTGTCCGCACGGCCTATGATCGGCTTGGTCGTGACGGGTCACACGCCTGCGTCGCCGCCCTCGCCTCCTGACATCTTGCGATCGACAAGCACCGCCTTCGAGGCCAGCGAGTCATCAAGACAGGTCAGGCTGGCGGGTCGCCCGACCTCGATCCGGCCGTAGCGGTCCTGAAGGCCGAGGATGCCGGCCGGCACGCCGCTTGCCATGTCAAGCGCCGCAGCCAGTGACACTCCGGCTTGCAAAACCATCGTCCGGACAGCCTCATCAAGCCCGAGATGCGCGCCGCCAAGCGTTCCGTCCTCGGCCTGAAGGCGCCCATCAACAAGCCTGACCTGCCGCCCGCCAATGCTGAACGCCTCCATGGCACTGCCGAATGTCGGCATTGTATCCGACACAAGACACAACCGTCCCGCCATCATCCCGGCGGCAAGCGCCAGATTATCCGGATCGACATGATGCCCGTCGGCGATGATGCCGGCCACAAGCCTGCTGTCAGTCAGCGCCATTCCAACAACACCGGGATCGCGGGCGCTGATCTGCGAGCATGCGTTGAAGAGATGCGTCACGCCGCGCAGCCCGACTTCAGCAGCCTCGGCAATCTGGCTGCCGGTGGCCTGCGAATGGCCGGCAAACAGAATAATGCCGGCAGCATTGAGCCTTTCCAGATGCGCCGGATTCGCCTCTTCCGGTGCCAGCGTCAGCAGCAGACGGCCAGAAAAGACCTCGGCGAACGCCGTCAATCTGGCAACATCATCATCATTCATCCGCCTGATGGCCTCGCGTGGATGAATTCCGGGCTTTGCCGATGACAGGAACGGGCCTTCAAGATGAACCCCCAGAATTTCCGGACCATCCCATGCCGCAACCGCATCAAGGGCGGCTGTGTACCCCGTCCCCGGCGCGGTGATGAAGGTCGGCAACAGATGGCAGGTTCCACCTCTGCGGGCAGCGGACACCATGCGCGCCAGCGTTGCGGTATCGGGCGTGTCATTGAACATGACACCGCCGGCGCCATTGATCTGCAAATCGATGAACCCCGGCGCGACGATATCGAAATGCCTGACCGGCTGAAAATCTCTCCCGGGTCGAATCCCTTCTGCCGGCATGATATCGGTGATGACGCCATTGCTGATCGTGATGATCCGGCCCTGCAGCGGGGCCGCGCCTCCACCCGGAAACATTCTGTCCGCCCGGATCATCAGATCATCAGCGATATGATTTTCATGTGATGCCATGTTGGGCATGGTCCAGGTTAGAGTTGCGCGGGCGCATGTCAAGCCGCCACCCAGTTATGACACAGTCCGACAAGGATCCGTCAAGCCATTCGGCAGCTCGCAAGCTATATGTCACAAGCGCCATCCCCGGTCGGCGGGGGATGCTGTGGCTTGCGCATGGCACATACAGCGTTTCATGGTGTATTCTGACCACATGACAGCAACCCGCCACAGACATTTTCATCCCCCCGCCCGGAAAAGGACACAACATGACCGCACCCGGATGGTATGCCGGCCTGATGACCGGAACGGTTCTTGATGGCCAGATCGACATCGCGTTCCTGAAGACCGATGGTGAGGGAATCGTCGAATTCGGTCCGGCGGCAATGATTCCCTATACCGATGATGTGCGTGAGATGATTGCCGAAGCCGTCGCCGCGGCGCGGTGCTGGAACTTCGACGGGCCGGAACCCACGATTTTTGCCGAGGCAGCACGCGCCCTGACCGGCGCGCAGGCAGAGGCGGTGTTGAACATTGCGGCAAGCCATGACTTTCCGATTGAAGATATCAGCGCTGTCGGTTTCCATGGCCAGACCGTCCTTCACCGACCTCCGGCTGACAGCCACAGGGGCCGGACACGCCAACTTGGCGACGGCGCGCTGATGGCGGAGATGATCGGCCGACCGGTGATATTTGATTTTCGGTCCGCCGATGTGGCGGCAGGTGGGCATGGCGCGCCGCTTTGCCCCTGTTATCACGCGGCGTTGCTCAAACGCGCCGGAGCCGATGAAACGGTGGCCGTGCTCAATCTCGGCGGTGTCGGCAATATCACCTGGCAGGGCAAGGATGGCAGACTCATCGGATTCGATACCGGGCCGGCGAACGCGCCGATTGATGACTGGGTTCGGCGTCACAACGCCGGCACGATGGATGCCGGCGGCAGGATTGCTGCCAGTGGCAAGGTTGATCGCGCGCGGCTGACCGAAATCATGAATAAATCCTACTTCTCAGAATTACCGCCAAAGTCATTGGACAGAAATGATTTTTCACTATCACTAGCTGATGGATTGTCGCTTCCTGATGGCGCGGCATTGCTGACAGCCCTCGCCGCGGCGGGGGTGGCGCGGGCGGTGGACATACTGCCGACGCAGGTCAGACGACTGATTGTCTGTGGCGGTGGACGCCATAACCCGGTGCTGATGAACGCCATCACCGCGGCGACCGGGCTGGCGGTTGAACCGGCAGACAGTCTTGGCTGGCGAAGCGACACTGTTGAAGCCGAATGTTTTGCCTATCTGGCGGCGCGCCACCTTGCCGGCCTGCCGGTGAGCCATCCGGAAACGACCGGCGTGCCCACTCCCATGACGGTCGGACGACTTGCCGTGCCAAACGCGTCTGCTAGGCTGAACGGGTCAGGAGACAGCGCATGAGCGGCACAGATCCTAATTCGATTGCAGGCCTTCTCGACGATGACGCCATCGAACTGCTCGTCGTGCATTGTTCCGACACGCCCGATGATCAGCCGCTACGGGCACGCGACATCCAGGCCATGCATCTCGGATTCGGATGGGATGGAATCGGCTATCACCGGGTGATCGGGCGCGACGGGCTGTGCGAGCCGGGACGCCCCGAATATTGGCGCGGCGCGCATGTCCGCGGCGTCAATGACCGCAGCCTTGGTGTCTGCCTGATTGGCCGGCATGACTTTACCGCCGCGCAGATGAACAGCCTCGCGACGCTTCTGGCAGAATGGCAGCAACGGTATCCGCAGGCACGTATCGTCGGGCATCGTGATGCTGTCGAGACACACAAGACATGTCCGAATTTTGATGCGGCCGCCTGGTGGCGGCGACGCCGGACACGGGATGCTGGAACATCCATGACGGTATGCGTGCCTTCATTGCCGATCCGTCGGGACCCGTCAGACAGGGCATCGCTCGACACCGAGGCACTTTATGGTGAAACAGTAGAGGTCATCGAACGGGCAGGCCTCTATACGCAGGTCCGGCTGCAAACGGATTCCTATGAAGGCTGGGTCCGCTCCGACGGCAGGTTGCACCCCTGCATCCCGCCAACACATCGGATCGCCGTCGCCTCGATTCATGCCCTCTCGGCGCCTGACGTCAAGTCACCTGCGCTCCTGCGCCTGTCGCTGGGCGGTTTGGTGTCGGTTTGCGATACCACAGGGGACTGGCACGCGATCACCCTTCCCGATGCCGGCACCGGATATGTTCCGACCCACGCCGTCATGCCGGTTGAAAGCCAGGAGGCGGATTTTGTCGGCGTCGCCGAACGCCTGATCGGCACCCCCTATCTGTGGGGCGGGCGGAGTGCCGCCGGGGTCGACTGTTCGGCACTTCTGCAACTGGCCCTGCAGGCTGCCGGCATCGCCTGCCCGCGCGACAGCGGACCACAATTCGAATGGGCGCGCACGCGTATCGGAACAAGCACTGTCGTGCCGTCACAGGCGCGGCGCGGCGATCTGGCCTTCTGGCCGGGGCATGTCGGGATATTCCAGTCGGTGGACCGGTTTCTTCACGCCAACGCGCATCATCATGCGGTGGCAAGCGAGGCGGCGTCAGACGCGTTGCCACGCACCGATGCCGCCTCGCAGGCGCCTGCCACCATCCTGCGGCTTGGCGTTGATCAACCGGACTGAGTTGACAGCCTGTCCCGCAGCATCCACAACACGGCCAGCGCCGGGATCACCATCACCGCCGTGATGATGAAGAAAATACCCCAATCACCATTCAGCCAGTCGACCAACGCCCCCGATGACGAGGCCAGAAGGGTCCGCCCGAGCGTGCCGATCGAGGCCAGCAGCGCATATTGCGTCGCCGTGTAATTGCGGTCGACCAGAAGCGAGATGAAGGTGACGAAGGCCACCGTCGCGAAGGCCGCGGCAAGGTCATCGGCAATCACCGCGATGGCGAACATCAGTTCATTCTGCCCGACCCAGTGCAGGACACTGAAAAGGATGTTCGTTGCCGCCATAGCGATGCCGGAAATCAGCAACGCCCTGACAACACCGGTGCGCAATGCGAACAGCCCGCCGATCAGCGTGAAGACCACGGTCGTGATCCACCCAAGGCCCTTGGAATAGATCGCGATATCCGATTTCGAGAACCCGACTTCCTTGTAGAAGATGATCGACATCTTGCCCATGAAGGCCTCGCCGATCTTGAACAGGAAGATGAAGGCAAGGATCATTATTCCGATCTGCAGGCCGTTCTTGCGGAAGAATGACCAGAGCGGCTCGATCACCGTCGTCGTGAGGAAACTAACAAGCTGGACGATGGCCCCCTTGCCACCCATGCGGTCGGCCATGGCCTGCTGGGCGTTACGCTGGTCGGCGGCACGCTCCTTTGTTCCGGTCTCGGGAATGAACAACAGGCCGACATTGCACAGCACCACAAGAATACCGAGCGCGACAAACGTCATCTGCCAGTAATTCGCGACGCCGATCGTCTGCAGATGGTCGGCAAGGAACAGCGCGACCATCCCGCCAAGCTTGTAGCCCGACCACCAGCCGACAACCGCCACGGCGGCGCCGGCGGCCATGCCCCTGGCGTCATCCTTGTCGATCTGCTCAATCCGCAGGGCGTCAATGGTGATGTCCTGTGTCGCCGAGCAGATGGCGATGATCAGGCCAGCGCCGATCACCAGCGCCAGCGAGGTTGACGGGTCGATCGTGCTCCAGAACAGGAGACAGGCGAGAATCACTGCCTGAAGCGTGATGATCCATGCCTTGCGGTGGCCAAGCCTGTCGGTCAGCACCGGCACGCGTAGCCTGTCGATGAGCGGTGCCCACAGGAAATTGAAGGCATAGACCCCGAAAATAAGTCCGGCCCACCCGATGGCGCTTCGCGACAGGCCATCCTCCTTGAGCCATAGTGACAGTGAACTTCCGATCAGCACCCATGGAAAGCCGCTGATCATCCCCAAAAGGAGAATCCGCGCCATTCTGCGTTCGAGATAGGATGTGAACAGATCCGAAATGAGGCCCGAGGACCGGACCGTTTTCTGGTGAACCACTTAAACCTCCCAGCACCTGAATGTCTTTATGGTTGTGATCAGGCTATGCCGTGTTGTCCAATAAAGGCAAATTATATCGGCCTCGGGATGTTCAGAGGGGCGACGTGATTTCGGGAGACAGGACAAGGTGAATGACTGGACCGTGACCATTTCCGGCAATGGATACCGGCTGACAGCGCCGCATCATGGCTGTGATTGTCTTGTCGGCAAGGCAGGTTTCATCGCCGGTGACGACAAACGCGAAGGCGATATGGCAACGCCCGTCGGCATCTGGCCACTGCGAAAGGTCTATTACCGGCCAGATCGAATAGCGGCGCCGGATACCGGCCTGCCGGTCATTTCCCTCAGCCCCGATATGGGCTGGTGCGACGATCCCGGGGACCCGGAATATAACCGGCCGGTCAAGCTTCCCCATGCGGCGCGGCATGAGAAACTGTGGCGTGAGGACGGGCTCTATGACCTGATCGTGGTCCTTGGGCATAATGATTCACCGCCGGTTCCCTGGCATGGCAGCGCCGTCTTCCTGCATCTTCGCGAGGCGGACACAACTCACACCGCGGGCTGTGTCGCCGTGACGAGGCAGGATCTGCTGGAGCTGCTGCATAAGGCGGACAGCGGCACAGTCCTGCATATTGGCGATGACCACCGGGGAGAGGCAGCATCATGACAGAAGCCGACAGGATCAGGCTACCCCGTCTGCCGGATGCGCCGATACGCGGCTATATCGAGGGCTATTACGGGCGTCTGCCAACCTGGCAGGAGCGCCACAGGATCATCACGAGGCTGGCGGCGCTTGGAATGAATGCCTATTTCTACGCGCCGAAGGAAGATCCCTGTCACCGGGTGAACTGGCGGGATGCCTGGTCTGGCGACTGGATCACCGAATTTTCAGCCATGTGCGACGCCGCCGCCGCCTGCGGCGTCTCGGTGTTCGCCGGCATCGCCCCCGGGCTCGATTACGACCCGAAACGCGACACCGCGGAATTCGAGACATTGCTGGCGAAGGCATTGTCGCTGCAGGCCGCAGGCGCGCACGCGATTGTGGTGATGTTCGACGATATCGAGCCCCCCTCGCCGACGCTTGACCCGACGCTTGCCGGCGAAATCGACCTTCATGCCGGGATCGCCGGCCGCCTCGCGGCGCGCCTTGACGTACCGGCACTTGTCGTGCCCCGTATCTATGCCGATGAAATCAGCGATGCCGCGGCGGACAGCTACCGCGCCCTTGCCGCCGCCCTGCCCGCCGACATGCCAATCTTCCATTGCGGCTCACACATTATCGCCGGCGGCGACCCGCTTTCCGACACGACCACGCCGGCGGCGGCCAGTTTCCATCAAAGGCTGATCCTGTGGGACAATCATTATTGTAATGATTATTGCCCGCGGCGGCTGTTTGTCGGACGCCATGCCGGCCGTTCCGGTGTCCGCGACCTGATGCTGAACGGCACCGGCATGGTGGAAACTGACATGCTGCTGCTTGGCCTGATGGCGGCCGGCGATGACAAAATGGCCTGGAGCGAGGCGCTTGCCGCGGCCGGCGTGCCGGAGGATTTCCGTCACATCGCCGCCTGGTTCGATGGCCCTGTCACCGCCGACACGGTTCCCGCCCCGCCACCCTCACCGAACAAAATCGCCTTTGATGCCATCGAGACGCTTCTGTGGCGCTGGAAAACACCGCTGGCACGGGAATGGTACCCGTTCCTGTTCGGACTGAAACATGATCTGCAGATCGCATCCGGCGCGCTTCCGGCGCTGCGAATCGCCAAAACGCAGACAACGCCGCTATACCGGCATCTGACCGGACACGCCACCGATGACGAAGGAGGAACAGATGACTGACCCTGAAACCGTAATGCCGATCTTCGACGGGCATAATGACGTTCTGTCAAAGCTTCACGCCACATATCCACAGGACCCGGCGACCGCCTTCATCGATGGATATGATGCGGCCATCGATCTGCCGAAATCACGTATCGGCGGTTTTGCCGGCGGTTTCTTTGCGGTCTATATCCCGCCCCTTGAGGTCGATCAGGCCGCCCGCACCGCGGCGATGATGGCAGACAGCTATGACCTGCCACTGCCACCACAGCTTGACTGGCCACATGCCGTCGAGGTGACCATGGCACAGATCAACATCCTTCTGCAGCTTGAGCGACGCGAGGCCTTGAGCATCTGCCGCAGCGTTGCCGATATCAGGGCCGCCATGGCGGCCGGCAGGATCGCCGCGATCATGCATATCGAGGGCGCCGAGGCCATCGACGCCGAGCTTCAGATGCTGGATGTGCTTCATGCGGCAGGTTTACGGTCACTTGGGCCGGTCTGGAGCCGCCCGACTATTTTCGGCCATGGCGTTCCCTTTGCCTTCCCGTCCGGCCCCGATACCGGACCGGGGCTGACCGAGGCCGGGCGCCGCCTTGTCAGACGCTGCGACGAGCTTGGCATCCTGATCGACCTGTCTCACATGAACGAGGCCGGGTTCCGCGATGTCGCCCGACATACGACGAATCCCCTCATCGCCACACATTCCAACGCGCATGCCATATGCCCGCATTCCCGCAATCTGACCGACGACCAACTCTGCACGATCCGCGACAGCGGCGGAATGGTCGGGCTGAATTTCGCCACCGCTTTCCTGCGGCCCGACGGCAAGATGCTGGCGGATGTGCCGCTCGATCTGATGCTGCGCCACCTCGACCACCTGATAGGCATTCTTGGCGAGGATCACGTCGGGCTCGGCTCGGATTATGACGGCGCGGTGATGCCGGAAAGGCTTACCAGCGCAGCCGGCCTGCCGCAGCTTGTCATGGCGATGCGGCGGCATGGGTTCGGCGAGGAACTGATCGCCAAACTGTGTGTTGAAAATTGGCTTTCCATATTTGACAGAATATGGAAATAGTTTTTTTTCATATAATTACATTACTTTTCTAATGTAAATTATCACATCATGCGGGAATGTGTGATCGGGATTATTCGGCTGATCTTTCCGCCCATCCGGCAAAGATTTTCTCGAGCATCACAACAACGTAATAGAGCGCGATGCCTAGCACGGCGAGCGCGATCAGCACGGCAAACATCAGCGGATAGTCGGAATTGGTCTTGCCACTGTCAAACAGCGCGCCTAGCCCGCGACCGTGCGGCGACACGATTTCCATCAGGTTCGTGCCGATAAAGGCAAGCGTCACCGCCACCTTCAGCGCGCCGAAGAATTCCGGCAGTGTCTTTGGCAGCGCGATCTTCCAGAAGATGGTCACCTTCGACGCGCCGAGCGAGCGCAGGATATCGCGATATTCCGGCTCAAGTGTGGACAGGCCGATCGAGACCGACACGGCGATCGGGAAAAAGGAAATCATGAAAGCGATCAGGACCGTGTTCAAATCATGCTGGCCAACGAACATCAGCGCGACAATCGGAACGACGGTGGCCTTCGGGATGGCGTTGAACCCGACCAGAAGCGGATAGAGTCCCTCTCGCAGGACCCGCGAGAACCCCATGATCATGCCAAAAAGCACGCCCACAACGATGGCGATCAGCAACCCGACAACAGTTCGCCACAATGTCTCCCAGCCGAAGGTCAGAAACAGCCCCTTGAAGCGCCAGAATGCCGGCCAGAGATCGCTTGGCGAGGCCATCTTGTAGTTTGGCCAGTCATTGATCCATACAAGCGCCTCCCAGAAACACAGGAAAATGACGATGGCCAGCAGCCGCACGAAAACCTGTCTCATTGGCCCGCCTCCTCGCCTTCACGGGCAATCCGGATCTGGTCACGCAGAACATTCAGCGTTTCCGTTGCCTCGTTTGTGTAGAGATGGTCCAGTGTCCTTGGCCCGCTATCAGGCAACTGCAGGCTGTATTGCACCGTTGCCGGCCGGCCCGACAGGACGATGACCTCGT
The DNA here is from genome assembly GCA_018624035.1 of Rhodobiaceae bacterium. Classification (GTDB taxonomy): domain Bacteria; phylum Pseudomonadota; class Alphaproteobacteria; order Puniceispirillales; family Puniceispirillaceae; genus UBA8309. The sequence goes on from JAAZUU010000013.1 coordinate 13,131, forward strand.
CAGCAAGGAAAATGGCCTCGCGGAGGTCATGTGTGATCAGCACGCCGGTAAAGGGTTCCTCGGCGCGGAGCCGGTGCATCGTCAGCCACAGATCCTCGCGGGTGAAGGCATCAAGCGCACCAAAGGGCTCATCGAGGATCAGCACCTCGGGCTGATGCACCAACGCACGGCACAGCGAGGCACGCTGACGCATGCCGCCGGACAGTTCGGACGGGCGCTTGTCCTCAAACCCGGCCAGACCGACAAGTTTCAGCAGATCACGCGCGCGACGCTCCCTGGCGGCGGCGTCAAGTCTGGTCGGCACGATTTCCAGCGGCAGCATGACGTTTTTCAGAATGCTTCGCCATTCCAGAAGGACCGGATTCTGGAATGCCATCCCGACGGTCGACCGGGGGGATACCACCCGCTCACCCTGCAGCCAGACAGAGCCGGCATCAGGCTTCATCAACCCGGCGACAAGGCGTGTCACGGTGGATTTGCCGCATCCCGACGGGCCGACAATGGCACTGAAGCCATGCCGCGGCACACGGATCGTCAGATCATCAAGGACGGGAAGCGGACCGGTATTCGTCCTGTAGGTATGCGAGACGCCGTCAATGACGATGAGATCGCCGTCGCCTGCCTTGCTCTCGGAGGTATCTGCCATTCATTCGACCACGGAAATTATACGGCCCGGAATTCATTTATCTTGAACAACATTCATTCCGGAATACATTCAGCCATGGCGAACATCGTGCCATGGACCGGAGCAGGACAGCGCCAGCAGGCGCCGCCCTGCCCCTGATTTTGTCAGTTCAGTGCGAATCCGCCGGACGGCAGATAGGCATCTGTGAAATACAGCGAGGCATCCGGTGTGCCCTTGTACTCATAGGTTTCACTGAGCTGCTCGATGGCAGCGGCAAAACGGGCGTCATCGATCGCACCCATGCCGTTGGCCTTCACATTGTCGGTCATGACATTTGCCTCGATGGCCAGGCTCAGTCGGCGCTGCTCAAGCGCGGCATCGGCGGCCGGGTTGCGTTTGACCAGCGCGTCGGCAGCCGCAGACGGGCTGGCAATGGCGTCCTTCCACCCCGCGGCGACAGCGCCAAGGAAGCCCTTGACGGTATCGGCATTCGCCGCCGCGAACTCGGTATTTACGATGATGGCGTTGCCATAAAGCTGCAGCCCGTAATCAGCCATCAGAATGGTCGAGATATCATCCTCCGGCACGCCAAGTCGCACCAGGTTCAGATAGGAGGAGAAGGAAAATCCGGTGACCGAATCCACCTTGCCCTCGGCCAGCATCGGCTCGCGGGTCGGGAACCCGACAGGCTCGACCTTGATCTTGTCCATATCGAGATTATTGGCCTTCGCAAAGGACGGGAACTGGGCCCAGGCGCCATCCGGTGGCGGGGCACCAAGAACCGACCCTTCAAGATCGGATGGCCCGGAAATGCCGAGCGACTTGCGGCCGACAACCGCGAAAGGCGGCTTGTCATAAACCATCATCACCGCGGTGACCGGCGCGCCGGGGTTCTGATCAAGAAACTTGATCAGCGAGTTGATATCGGCGAACCCGACAGGAAAGGCACCTGTCGCCACCTTTGGAATGGCGTCAAGCGAGCCCTTGCCGGGGGAAATCTCGACATCAAGGCCGGCGGCGGCGAAATGGCCATTGTCAATGGCGAGGAAATAGGGGGCCGATGGTCCCTCGAATTTCCAGTCCAGCGCGAACTGGATCTTTGTGGCGGCGAAACTCGACGCCGACGCGAGGACACCCAGAAGGGCCACCGCGAGTGATTTTGCGATTAGTCTGATCATTATGTTAACTCCCAAGTCTCGGCACCCGGTTGCTGGTGCGTCATGCACGCCATTGCGCTGGATTCATGCGAGGTTGAACAGTGCTGTTTTGTTGTCGTGGCTATGCATTTTTCTTTCACCCGGCGACGGTGCCGGAGACGCTGGCGGCAATTCCTTGCGGACTGCCCGGCCTGCCCCGGAAACGATTCGCCTATGGATGAGCCGTCAGGTTCGCCCCGACAGTCTGCGTCACTCTGTCAGGTTTTTGCCCAATGATCAAAGCGATCTTGCATCTTTGCCACCAATCCGACACCCGTTTGTCAGTTAATCGGCAGAAATCGGATGGATTTCGGCACCGCCGACTAGCCATGCGCCCCATAATGGGCCGAGACCATCTGGGTGATTCGGTCAATCAGGATCTGGTTTTCCCGAAGAGGGTGAAGGATTTCCCTTTCGATGGCCGCGAAATTGCCACCACTTTCGGTGCTGTAGGTTTCTGGCTCATCCAGCGGTTCGGTGACCGTGGCGCTTGGCTTGCGGCTGAAGGCGTCCTCGACAATCCCGGCAACCCCGGTGAAATCGAGCGACAGGCCAAGAGCGAGAATGTCGTCATTGCTGTACTGGTTGCTTTCCCCAAGGTTCGGCGTCCGGCAGATGATCATCAGACTGTCCGTTATGACGGCAAGCCTGATGGCGTGAAGCAGATCGAGCGTGCCGCGTCTCTCGCCGGTGACCCGCGCATTGTCCTCACCAACCTTGTCAACAAGCCGGTACAGATCGACAAGATCATCCCGCAATGCCCAGACAGTCTGCTTGATATCGCGGAATCGCGGCCGGCCACGAAGGTGCTGGGCCAGTCGGCGAAGCGCTCTCTGGTTGCGCTGTTGCTTGCCATGATAGGCCCGGTTCACCCAGAAGCCGGGATCGGCAAGCCGGCAATAGGAAAGAACCGTATTCAACGAGCCGAGCGCCTTGCCGGCAAGCACATGATCAAGGCACTGCCGCAGGCGTGGCGAGTGCCGGTGAATCTCGACGAATTCATCGATATCGACGGTCGCCGCCCGCCCCATGCCGGAAATGACATTGGCCAGAAACCCGACCTGCTGAAGTATGGCATTGTGCGCGATGGCGCGGATTTTTGACGGGCCACGCCGCTCACCACCAGCCTGCACCACCCGTTTTGTTGGCCGTGATCCTGTCGGCGGCAACAGATTGCTGCCGAAAAGATCGATCAGATCACCATAATTCGCATCCACGACAAGGGCCTCGTGCCATGTCTTGAGTTCCAGAAACAGATCGAGGGAAAAATCTGTGTTCTGATAGAAGACATCATCTTCGCAGCCTGACGGTGGCGCCCCCGCCTCGGCGGCGAGCAGACCCCGCATTGTCGAGGCGGCAAGCTCGCAGGTGCCGAACAGACGATATCCGTCACCACCCTGAAAACTCGACTGATGGTAGACACCGACGCCAAGATGCGCGGCTTCATGCCGGACATAGGGGGTCATCAGCCAGGCCTGGCGTTCGGCCATCGGTGCCTGCATGCCGCCTCTGCCAAGCGATTCACCATGCGTGTTGAAGATCAGCAAATGAACATCTTCGCCAATGCGATGCCGAAGCGAGCGAAGCAGTTTTAACTGCAATCTCTCAATGGCCATATTGGCGGCAATCTGACCAACGAACCGCCCGGCGTCAGAGAACCCCGTCTGAATGGAAAGCCTGCCACGGCGCCTTATGTAGTCAATGAAAACAGACTGCTGTAAAAGCTGGTCGATAACCTTGTCGCCATGTTCAAGGCCATATCCGGTCTCAAAGAGCGGCGAAATATCCAACCGGTCGGCAATATCGAACTTATGCGCCAGATAGAGGGCAGACATGATCGTGATGGGGCGTTCGCATTCGGCGATCAAGAGCCGGATCGGCTGATCGGAATCGATATGTTTCAGGATCTGTGTCGCCAGCATCAATTGCCGCCGGGCGGTCGCCGTCTCGGCATCGAGATTGCCGAAATTGATCTGCCAGGGCGACTCCGTCCGGATGCGGTTGGCCAATCTTTCAATCAGCATGCGCGACGACATCGCGCCGTCGCTCACCGAGACAGCACGCCCGTCGACCGGCCGCATGGCGTTGCGAATCTGCGCGGCGTTGATGCGGAGATGCACCTCGCCCATGCCAAAGCCATGCGTGGCGATATCGGCGGCAAGAACCATCACGCAAAGCGCCGCCTCATCATCCAGTTCGCGCGCAATGTCATGCAGGTCACGCGACAGCGTCCGGCTGGAGACAAGGCGGTTGTCTGCCTCTGTCAGGTTATTGATGATTGCTGTGAAGTCCCTCTCGCCGGGCTGTTCAAACCCGCCAAGGGCTTCTTCGACAAGCGCCTGTTCCGCGGCAAGAGAGGCGGCAATGTCACCCAGCGCGGACAGACCAAGCGAATCAATTGTGGCGCGGTACCCCTCCAGCGCCATCACCTTTTCACGAAGCCGCAGGCAGAAGCTGTCAATCCAGGTGATGTCGGAACGCCCGTCAAGATCGTACCCGACCCAGGTCGAGACGCCGATCAGACCCGGCAGATTGTCCCGCCATGTGTTCGCGTGCGTGGCCTGCCGCTGTCGCAGGATATCGGCATTGATGTCATTGACGGCAATGCGGGCGTGACGCACCGCCTGCATCGCCTCGGCATGTTCGTCATCCAGCGTCACACGATCACGCGGCGCAAAGGCGTCTTCCGGCATGTCGGCACTGCCTTTGGTGGCCGCCTCGCACAGTGAGCGGGCTACCTCGCAGCGAAGCGCAAACACCGGGTGGGCGGTGAAGACGGCGCGATAGATCGGGCGTGATATGTCATGTCCGGACAGGTCCGGCAGTTTATCTTGTCCGGCGCAGTCGAGGCCTGTCTGACGACGTAGTTCAGCCACCCGTTCCCGCCACAGCCCGGTGGCATGAAGATCAAGCACCCGGCGCAGATCGGCCGCCGTCACCTCGCCATCATAGAGTTGCTCGCCAATGAGGTCGGCAAGGGCCGATACCGGATTCACATCGGTGACCTGCATACCCTGATGACGGAACTGGTACAGGTTCCGCAGCCATTCATCAGCGAAGTCGCGTTGCGCGCGCATATTGTCCCAACCCCTTGCCTGTCGGCGGATGTAAACAGATCCTGCCTTTGCAACGCCTACTGATCAGGACACTACAGGCGAAACCTGGAAAAGGCCGGAGCGGCGTTGCATTCCGGCACGGCGCATCCGGTGGTATATAGTCTGGGTTGTGCGCCATTATGCGTGTCTGCCCGGGCTTCGCAACCGGTGAAAGGTCGATAACCCGGCAGATACTGAAAAAATTTTCCAACGGATCGCGCGAGACAGCCGAATGGCCGATCCGTTGACAGGTCTTCCGCATCGCGCGACCCTCATATCAGGGCCAGTTGACCAGCCCGTCATCACTGATCGATGGTGGCGGTCTGAATGACAGGCCCAGCTGAACCGCGAAGGAAAGAACCGGAATGCTAGATATGAAGATTGCAGGCCTTGTCGCGGAATCGTTAATCGCCAACGGCATCGACCAGCTTTATTGCCTTCCCGGAATTCAGAATGACGGGTTTTTCGATTCGTTGTTCGACCGCACCGACCGGATCACGCCGATCCAGACACGCCACGAACAGGGCGCGGCCTATATGGCGACCGGCGCGGCGCTGGCAACCGGTCGTCCGCAGGCCTTCTGTGTTGTGCCCGGGCCCGGGTTTCTGAACACCACGGCAGCGCTGTCACCCGCCTTGGCGGTGAACGCCCCGGTGCTGGCACTCGCCGGCCAGATCCCGCTTGGCGCGCAGGGCAAGGGACATGGACTTTTGCATGAGATACCGGATCAGTTCGGCATTCTGGAACGGCTCACGAAATCAAGCCATCGTATAACCGGCCCCGAGGATGCCACCACTATCTTGCAGGCCGCCTTTCGCGATCTGAAATCCGGCCGCCCGCGCCCGGTTGGACTGGAGATCGCCGTCAATCTGTGGGGCCAGCACGCGGCCGGGAATGGCGACGGCCTTCAGGTCGACCCCGAGGCCATGCCAGCCCTCGATACGGATGCCATTGACCGGGCGGCATCCCTGATCGCCGCAGCCCGGTCCCCGATGATCGTGGTCGGAGGCGGGGCGCAGGACGATGCCGAGGCGGTGCGCCAGCTGGCCCGCCGGATTGGCGCGCCGGTCGTGGCTTTTCGAACCGGCCATGGGATCATGCCGGATGACGAGCCGCTGTCGATCGGCATGCCGGTCGCGCACAGCCTGTGGGCGGATGTCGATCTTGTCATCGGTCTTGGCACACGCCTGCAAAGCCAGATCATGTCATGGGGCCAGGATGATGCGATGAAGGTCATCCATATCGATATTGACGACGCGCAGATCGGCCGCAGCGCCGCGGTCGATGTCGGGATCCATGCCAGGCTTTGCGATGCCCTGCCGCCATTGTTGACAGCGGTTGATTCAGAGGCGGATCCCAACACGGGCTGGCTTGACCGGGTCGCTGATGTGAAAGCGCAGCGGGCCGCTGAATATGCCCGCCACCTTGGCCCGCAACTTGCCTGGCTTGGCGCCATTCGCGATACGCTGCCGCCGGAGGGAATCTTCGTCGATGAGTTGACTCAGACCGGCTATGTCTCGCGCTTTGCCTTCCCCACCTACGCACCGCGGACCTTCATCTCGACCGGCTATCAGGGAACACTCGGTTACGGGGTAGCGACAGCGCTTGGCGTTGCCCATGCCCGCCGCGACGTCCCCGTCGTCGCAATCAGCGGCGATGGCGGCGCACTGTTCACGATAACCGAGCTTGCGACGGCTGTGCATCACCGGATTCCCCTGACATTGGTCATTTTCAACGACCATGCGTTCGGCAATGTCAGACGGCTGCAGATCGACAATTATGACAGCCGTCTCATTGCCTCGGATCTGAGCAGCCCCAATTTTGCCGCCCTTGCCACGTCATTCGGCGCGCAGGGGCTGACGGCCTCTACTCCCGATGATCTGCGAGGCGCTCTCGACATTGCGATGGCGCATGACGGGCCAAGTGTGATCGAGGTGCCTGTCGGCGAACTGCCCTCACCGTGGGATTTCGTGCTGATGCCGAAGGTCAGGTAATGAGCCGCCGGGCCGCGACCCTTTTGCTGTTTGCCATTGCCGCCGGTGGACCGGCCAATGCCGCGCTGACCCCCGAAACATTGTGCGGATGGATCGACGCCGCGCAGAAAAGCGGCGAGGCTGTTTACACCGTCCCCGGCATCGAAGGCAGGAAAACTATCAGCTTCCGTCCCCCCGGGCCGGACTGGCGGCTGGCGACGGTGGAGATTTATGATGAATTTGAGCGCCCCCTGATCCAGGTCAGAGCCCTGCCGCCCTGCCGCCCGCTGGAGGCCCGCCGCCTTGTGCGTGCACCGGATGGCACGGTTGACAGCATTGAAGTGCTGACCCCGGACTTTGCCGACATTGCAAGCATCGAACCTCAGAACCCGCCGCTCCCCCGACTTGACCCCGGAGGCGGCAGCGCGGTGCTGGCGCTTGTCGATACGGGTGTGAATTATCAGCTGCCGGCGCTGCAACCCCATCTCGCGACCGATGGTGACGGGCGACCGCTTGGCCATGATTTCTGGGATGATGATGACCGCCCCTTCGATTCCGACCCGCGCCGCACCCCCTATTTTCCACAGCATCACGGCACCACAGTGTTCAGTGTTCTGGCCAGCGAGGCACCGGACACGCCCATCGCCATCTATCGGTTTCCGGCCACCGAGATGTGCCGCTTTGCCGATCTGATCGACCATATGGCGCGCCTGTCGATTCGGATTGTCAGCCTGTCCATGGGATCGGATGACCGCGCGGACTGGACTTGCTTTGCCGCGGCGGCAACGGAAAATCCACAGATGCTGTTCATCGTTTCAGCTGGCAATGACGGGCGTGATCTTGAACGCATGCCGGTCTATCCGGCCGCCTTGCCGCTGGCCAACATGCTGGTCGTCACCTCGTCGGATGAGTTTGGCAGGCTGGGGCGCGGCTCCAACACCGGGGCGACATCGGTCGATCTGATGGTGCCGGCGGAACAGGTTGAGGTCATTGATCACCGCGGCGCCTATGCCGAAACCGGTGGCACCAGCTATGCGGTGCCGCGTGTCGCCGCGCTGGCGGCGAGATTCCTCCACGCCAATCCGGCGGCCGATACCCGGGCGATCAAGGCGTTCCTCGCATCGCGGGCCATCTCGGCGAACGGCGTGCCGCTTGTGTATGGCTGGATTCCCGACCCGACCGACAATTTCGGGTTCTAGGCGGTGAATTGCCGTCGGTAATGTTCACTCGGCAAGGGCCTTTTCCAGAAAGGATTCGGCCAGCGGCACAGCGGCGGGATTATGGCGCCGCATCAAATCCAGCGCTAGCATGCCGAATTCGCGATCGCCAAGGCCGCCGGCCACCTGCACCGCCATTCGCAGCGCCTGTGCGTTTGTCGGGTCAATCGCAAGGTAACGTTTCAAAATAGGCAGTCCAGCAGCAAGGTCGCGATCCAGATGCAGGGTCACCGCCATCGACATGAGGCTGTTCGGACTGTCGGGATCGAGAGCAAGGCTGCGTTCGAGGAACAGCCGCGAGCGGTCAAACATCCACCAGCGGCCAAAGCTCTGACCCGCCTGGTCCAGCAACTGCTTGTTTCCCGACGCCATGCAGCGTGACTCGATCACGCTGACAAGATCGGGCGGCGGATCGCGGGAGATCGAACCGGCGTCATACAGCGCGTCGGCGCATTCACGAATGGCGCGGCCAATTTTACTGAAACGCGCGCTATGGCTGCTATCGGTCCGCGCCGCGACGGCGGTGATATGCGCTGCCGGGACAATTTCACTGATCTTGCCATCGCCAGAGGCCAATATGCCGACAAGATGTCCCTCGGCATCGACCACGGCACCACCACTATTGCCGGGCAGCGCGCGGGCGTTGGTATGGATGCGGGCGCGCATCGAGGCGTCATCCGGCGGATAGCGGGCCCAGTCCCCGGGCCGATAGACGCGCGGACCGTTGCGCCCCTGATCAAAGGCAACAACAAAAAGCTTCTGCGGCATGGAACCGGTCCGTCGCGCCAGCTCCTGAAATTCCGGAGTGGGTCCCTCCGGCCGCAGCAGTGCCAGATCTACCGCGGCATCATGCGGTTGCGGCCTGGCCCGCCCGATACGCCCCGTTGCATCGCGAATGATCACCTGCGGGTGATCCTCGGCAACATGATGGTTGGTGACGATATGGCCGTCCGGCAGAATGATCCCGCTGGCAATCATGTTTGGCGTCTTGATGCCGACAATACGGTCCTTCCACCCGCATACAGGTGCCGGCGCATCGCAGGCCGCGGCGAAGGTGGGCGTCACGACAGGGGGAACCATCGCCGCCAGCACCGCGCCAAGGCCCAACGCTGTGACGAACGCCATGCAACGTACAAATGGCAGGAGAGCTTTGCGTACTTTCATAGCCGCATCCTGTGTCCGTCAGACCATGCAGGCAAGACGCCAATCCGCCGCGCCCACAAACACCTTACAGGCAGCCGGTTCAGGCAAGAAGGTGCGATACCGGGCTTTCATCCATCTGGCCGGCAAGCATATGGGCCAGCTGCAATGTCAGGTCAGCCTTGATGGAAGCGTGTGGCGGGCTGTCCCAGAGATTTTCGGTCTCCTGCGGGTCCGCCGCGAGGTCATAGAGTTCACCCCAGGATTCGCCCTGATAGATTGTGAAACGCCAGCTGTCGGTTCGCAGGCTGCGCATCCGCGCCGGCCTCGCAAAGCCAAGCCGCGGCCCAAGGTCGTTGAATTCGGTCAACACGGCCTCTCGATGCGTGTCCGCGCCCTTGATCACCGGCAGGAAACTGTCTCCCTGCATGCCGTGATAGGGTGTCAAACCGACGCGATCGAGAATGGTCGCCGAGATATCGATGGTCGAGGCCAGCGCTTCGGTGACACGCTCGGCGCGGCCGGCTGGATCTGACCAGATCATCGGCACTTGCGTGATTGACCTGAAAGGCATCGCCCCCTTCAGAAGAAATGAGAAATCGCCCAGATAATCACCATGGTCGGCGTTGAAGCAGATCACCGTGTTCTCATATTGCCCGCTTGCTTTCAGACTGTCGACAAGCCGCCCGACCTCGTCATCGATCATCGTGATCATGCCGGCTGTCAGCGCCATCGCCTCGCGAAGATGCTGTTCGTCAACGCGGCAGGCGGTGGTGGGACTCAAAGGCTTGGCGCCGGCCTTCCACTGGTCGGACATCCAGGTCATCGGAGGTGTCGGATTGCGGTGCGATTCGAACGGCAGACTCACCTCGAACTGATCGGGACTGTACATGTCCCAATATTTGCCGGGCGGATTGAACGGATGATGCGGGTCGGGAAACGATACATAGGCGAAAAAGGGTGATTCGCCGCCAGCCTGCGCGCTGATCCAGTCGATGGCCCGGTTCCCGATGTAACGCGTCGGATAGAATTCCTCGGGAATGGGGGTCCGATATGCCTGTGGGCAGCTGTAATTGTGCGGCATCTCATTCGCCGGATCCTGCATCGCCTGCCAGTCGGGACAATTGGCGCGGAACCATTGCTGATAATGGCCATTGCACTGGTCGCCATGGCCGGTAACCATGTCGACATGCTGAAATCCGTAATAGGCACCCTCGAATTCATATCGCTTGTCACTGGCGTATGATGATGGCTGTTCATGACTGTGAATGCCGCCACCGGCGCGGCGCGCCTCCTCAATCAGACGGGTCTTTCCATCGTCACTGCGAAGCGGCGGTTTTTCGGTAAATGGCTGGAGGTGACTTTTGCCGATCGAGGCGGTGCGATAACCGGCGGCCGCCAGCACGTCGGTAAAACAGTTGCTGTCCGTCGGCAGAACGCAGCCATTATAACGAAGCCCATGCGTTGACGGGTAACGACCTGTCATGAAAGAGGCCCGGTTGGGCATGCAGACCGGGGACGTGACCTGAAAATTGGCAAAACGCGTTCCCGTGGCGGCGAGCGCATCGATATGGGGTGTTCTCACCACCGGGTGGCCGGCACAGCCAAGCCAGTCCCAGCGATGCTGGTCAGTCATGATGTAAAGAAAATTCGGCCTGTCATGTGAAGTCATCGGGACACCTTGCAGATTTGTCAGTGACAAAAGTACAGCCATGTCCCGATGAATAAAGCAGAATCATTCACCAGAGCTTTTCCGCTGAAATCAGCCGATAGCTCTCAACACGCGGGATTCGAACAATGTTCCCAATTCATCGGCGCGGGTCACGATGTTCTGGAACTCCGGTGACATGCCAATCCTGTCAACCCCGTCGCCAAAGGCATGCATGTCAGCAAAGCTGTAGACAACAGTCATTGTATCCATCCGCGACGCCAATACCGGAATGCCGGCCATGATCGAAACCGGATCGTTTTCCACCAGCTTGCCGATTTCCTCGAGCAGACCAACAGCCGCCTTCAAGTTCGAACGCGGCATTGCGTAAGTCCGGTGCATGCGCACTGTGTCGGTTGGATCCATTTCACCCCAGATCGATCGAAAGACCTCGGGACCGGTAATATCCGCTGCCGGGTTGGCCTCGCGGTCAGCCATCAGTTTCCTGTAGTCAGGGTCATCCATCATCGCGGCATTGGCGCCGGTGCCGGCGGCCATCGAATCATATTGCGCATAGACATGGATTTCGCCCGCTCCCGCACCGGCGACAACACGGGATCTGCGTGTCTTGCCTCCGTGCCGGGACAGGATTTCGGCAAGCCTGTTCGTGCGGTCCATGACAACATCCAACTTGCCGGGATGCGGATGTGCAATGCGCCTTGAAATAAACATGATATCCTCCTGTGATGGTGCAAATTTGATTTCTATCTTCCTGATTATTAGCCTTTATTCAGTGACGCTATTTCTGGATCTGTCGACTGGTTCCGGCATCGCCAGCACCTTACATCGTGCAGATGGACAAAGCGTAGGCATGTCTCCACCGGATTTCAAATTTGCAACAGATGGGTGAGGAAAAAACCAAGCACGATTCGAGCGACACTGGCGATATGACACGGCTGCTGATAGAGTGCGCTCCGCCATCAACGGATCTCAGCCTTCATGACAAGCCTCACCGCCTCGCTGCGCCACGCCTATGCGCTTCGCCACACCCCGGTTGGCCTGCTGTTCCTGATGGCGTTTGCCATGCCGCTCGGGTTCTCCACCTGGCTGGCGTTGCTGAACAATTTCACGGTCGAAGTGGCAAGCTTCACCGGCGTCGAGATCGGCTGGCTGCAGACTGTACGCGAGATTCCGGGATTTCTTGCGGTCGGGGTCATTCTGGTCCTGCTGGTGATGCGCGAACAGACCTTGGCGCTGCTGTCATTGGTGGCGCTTGGCGGCGCTGTCGCGATAACCGCGCTATTCCCAAGTTTTGCCGGCCTTCTGATCACCACGCTGATCGGTTCTATCGGCTTCCATTATTATGAAACGGTGAACCAGTCACTGCAGCTTCAATGGATCGAAAAGGACCGGGCACCACAGGTCATCGGCTGGCTGGTTGCCGCCGGTTCGGCCTCATCGCTTCTGGCCTACGGGCTGATTGCGCTTGTTTTCAAAGTGGGCGGGCTTGGCTATCACAATGTCTATCTTGCCGGTGGCGGAATCACTGTTGTGATCGCCTTCTATTGCTGGATTGCCTACCCGCAGTTCCGGATTGAAACGCCGCAGCATAACCGGCTGATCATCCGGCGTCGCTACTGGCTGTACTACGCCCTGCAGTTCATGTCCGGCGCGCGTCGGCAGATTTTCATGGTGTTTGCAGCTTTCATGATGGTCGAGACGTTTGGATTTGCGGTCCATGAACTGACAATCCTGTTTCTCGTCAACTACATCGCCAACATCATTTTCGCACCGATGATGGGGGCCCTGATCACCCGCATAGGTGAAAAATGGTCGCTTGCCTTTGAATATGCGGGACTGACAGTCGTGTTCCTTGCCTATGGCGGAATCTACTGGTTCGGATGGGGTGCGGTGCTGGCGGCAGCGCTGTATGTGATCGACCACCTGTTCTTTGCGCTGGCCTTCGCGCAGAAAACCTATTTTCAGAAAATCGCCGACCCGGCCGATATCGCGCCGACCGCCGCCGTTGCCTTCACGATCAATCATATCGCTGCGGTGTGCCTTCCGGCAGCGCTTGGTTATCTCTGGATCGTCTCGCAGGCGTCGGTATTTGTGCTGGCGGCATTGCTTGCCGTGGCGTCCCTGGCGCTGGCACTGATCATTCCGCGGCATCCGCGCCGTGGTCGCGAAACCATCTTCACCAGCATTTAGCCCCTGCCAAGGGACATACCTGCCGGCCAGCCGGGAACACATGTCACTTGTCCAGAATCCAATTCTGACGCAATTTTATTTAAATATAATTTAATTTAGTGACTAATAATACAACCTATGCAAGTTATTGCCGCGCATAATTACGTTTTCATGAGGTCCGGCATGCCGAGCCTGTCAGCCCGTTGCACCCGCTCCACCTCCGTTGTTTCCCGTATGCGGGTCTTGCCGGGCATCATGCTTTCGCTGTTGTCACTGCTGTCAGCATTGCTGATATCCGGCGGCGCGGCGGCCGCAGAGTTCATTGGCGTGGCAGCCGCCCTTCGCGGCGACGTGATCCGCGTGGCGGCAGCCGATGGCGGCGGCAATATCGGGCCTGTATTCTCGGGCTCCCGCGTCTTTCTCGGTGATGAAATCGAGGTGGCATCCGATGGCAGGATGCAGATCATGCTTCTCGACGAGACAGTTTTCACACTGGGAAGCGGTGCCAGGCTGACACTGGACGAGTTTGTCTATGATCCGGCAACCCAGTCCGGTGCCATGTCGACGCGGATCACCAGGGGTGCCTTCCGTTTTGTTTCCGGCAAGCTTGCCAAATCCAGCCCGGACGCGATGAAGGTCAGGCTTCCCGCGGCGAGCCTCAGCATCCGGGGCACGCAGGTCGCCGGAATCATTGATGAAGATGGCCGAGGCCAGATCGTGCTGGTCGGCCCCGGGCCAAACGCTGTCGACGCGACGCTTGGCGCCATCACCGTCAACAACGCCCTTGGCAGGGTTGATCTGACACGTCCGAATTTCGCCACGACAATCCTCCCCGATCAGGCCCCCACCCCGCCACGGCTCGCCTCTCCCGAGACAATACAGCAAATTGAACAGGGCACAGGCGAGGACGCCGCCACCAAAATCGCCGAGGCGGTCGGTGTTGAATCGCTGGATGTGATTCCTGCCGTCGATACCGATGATGACGGCATCCCGGACACGATTGTCGGCAATACCGCGCTTGGACAAAATATTGCCAATGCCACCGACGGTGCCGCGGTAACCAGTGATCAGGCGATTCTTGACGCGGTTTTTGCCGCGCTGTCCCCGGTGGTTTCCGACGGTGAGGTCGAGGCGGATGATCTCGGCACACTCGGGGTCAATATCGGTGCCGGGGCTGCGGCCCTTTTCAGCTCAGGCGCGCAATATCGTGGTGACACCACAATTGACCAACTGCTGAATTACGGGCTTACCGGCAGCACGACCTTCAGCGCCACCGATGTCACGATTTCATGCGCGAACAGCGCGGCTTCGGGATGCGGTGGCAGCTATGACATTTCCGATCGGTGGGATTTCGCCACCGGGTCTGTCCGCATGGTTCTGTCCGACGGCACGGCAGCGCTGGATTACAGTGGTGACGGCACCGTCGACACCAATATCGGGTTCTCGATGGATGTGACCTTTGAATATGGTGTCGCTGGCCCCCTTGGCAGCTCAATTGTCACGACCAATCAGGCTGGCGACATTCCGGGCTATGTTCACGTCGCCGCTGAATATGACAGCTCACTCAATCTTGGCGCCTACAACGTTACCGAGACGACCTCCCATATCAGTCAGGACGAAGCTGTGAACTCGGTCGACTGGACAGCCATCGGCGGCAACAGCATGACGGTGACCGACCGGGGATCCGGCATTCCGGGGCGCCTTGTTATCCGAAATGATGCCTTCCTGTCGAACTTCGCCCTCGGCAGTGATGCGGCGGCCGCGGATTCCATCGGCAATATCGCCAGCCATGAACTGACCATTGAAAAACCTGTAGACGGCGATGATCCGGTCGAACTTGCCACCGGAACCGTCCATGGGATGGCCAAGCAATGATCAGGAGGGAGACCATGTTTAGGACCGGGTTCATGGCCCTGTCCGTCATTCTGTCGTGGCTTGTGATGACGCCCGCCACGCGCGCCGAGGTGACATAGCCCGATCTGCTTGCCGACCCCGACAATGCCGGACTGAACCGGCAATTTGTCTCCGAACGGCTTGCCAGAGGCGATCTGCCGGCGGCCCTTTCGGCCGTTGAACGCCTTATTGTCCTTCGTCCAACCGGCATACCGGCCCGCATCCTGCGCGCCGAGCTGCTGGTCAATCTGGCGAATGACACGCTGGCGAAGGGCGAGCTGGAGGCGCTTGCCAGGCTCCCGCTTCTGCCGCAGCAGGCAGAGCGGATAGCGCGTTTGCAGGACATCATCGAGTCACGAAGCAGACGATGGCGCAGCACGGCCTCGCTGTCCTTTGGCGTTCGGGGAAGCGACAACACCAACAGCTATCCGTCATCCGGCCTGATGGATTTCAAACTCAACGCGACAACTCCGGCCACGACACGCCGATATGAAAGCTATGGCGGCGCGACGAAGACCATATGGGAAGTCGCCGGCATCGCGAACACGGTGGTCGCAGCCACCTACGAATTTCCAAATCAGGATCGCGACACGCTGACATTCGGTCTGTCGCATGCCGAGGCGCGCGGACGAGAACATGAATATCTGACCAGCAGCACGACAACCGCCTTTGCCGGCGCCAGCCTGCGCCTTGGCCAGATCAGGATTCGCCCCGACATCCGTTTGACCGAAACGCACCGCAGGACGGATTCAGGCAGCACAGTCGCCTCCGGCGGCCTGACTGTCTTTTATGATCTGCCGCGGAATTTCCAGAGCTACATCAATGCCGACTACAGCGTCGTGGACCGCATCCCCTCGACAAATTTCAGCACGGCAAACCAGAATGACGGCCATTCGCGCAGCTTCAAGCTTGGCCTGTCACGTTCGTTCCTGCCGCAGCTGACAGTGTTCGCCGAGGCAAGCTACACCGCCTTCAACCCGATGGAGACACGCTTCCCGTCACGTGCCATTCCCTACATGCAATCAAAGGCAAACCAGAACAGGCGACAGGCAGGCACCGTTGGCGCATTGTTCGCTCCGACTGCGAATATCCGCCTGCGGGCCGGCATTGATGCCTCGGACGGCAAATATGACAATCAGGATCCGACAAGTAAGAAATACCGCCGCGACACGCAAACCCGCGCCAGCATCGGCCTGCAGATTGCCGGTCAGGCGGTCAGTCGGAAATTTGAGAAATTCAGTCTGTCTGTCAGCGCGTCGACAACGAAAAACGACTCGAATCTCAGACAGAATGACTACAGGCGCTCGGACGCCTCGATCACTGTCAATTACCAGCTTGCCGACTGACGCGCGCGTTGCTCAGACCATACCAAGGTCTAGCATACCAAGATCGATCATGCCCTTGGCAAGGAGCCGCAATCCGGCCAGCGTCACAAGCAGTCGGAACACCATCCGGAAGCGCTGTTCCGAAATATTGTCACCAAGACGCCTTCCCATCAGCGTGCCGGCGACACCGGCAACCGCGCCGGCCAGAATATGCGGCCAGTATTCGGCGTAACTGAACCCGAAACTGACATAGCCGGTGGCCTTCATCACCTCGAGACCAAGCAGACAGACCGCCAACGTCGCGGTAATCTGCTGGCGGTTCAGGCCCGTTCGCAGGATTGCCGGCTGCAGGAACAGGCCAACACCGAAAATCGTTCCGAAACAACCATGCAGCCCGCCAACATACAGGAACTGGCGCGGCAGGCTCAGCCTGATCCCCCTCGGCACAAGCCAGACCAGCGCCAGCAGCAGACCCCCGAGCAGCAGCGCGATGGCCCCCTCGTCGAGCGACACGAAAATCCGCGCCCCGACCACCACGCCAACCGCCGCCGCCGGCGCGAACATCAGGAAGATCGGCCAGTTGACATGCCGCCGGAAAGTGACCATCCGCGCCACCAGTGAAGGCGCGCCAAGAGCCGACTGCATCGGGATCGCCGCCGCCAGCGGCAGCACGGCCGAACTTGCCGCCAGCATGATATAGACGCCGCCTGTCGCGACCGCCGCGTTGACCAGCGCGGCCAGGAAACACCCTACAGAAATCACCAGAATCTCGACCAGCATGCGACGCAGCATAGACGCGGTTGAACAGCCTGACCATTGCCATGATCACATCATATGGACAAGGCTTGCAAAGCCTGATCCATTGCCTGTCTTGACCCTGTCCTGACGGAGGCGCAAGGTGCGGCATGATTGCTGACCGCCCGATAATCGGCATTGCCTTCATGCTGGGATTTTGCGTCTTTGCCCCGATGGGCGACGCGGCGGCAAAATCCATCGCGCTGGCCACCCCGCTTCTTGTGCTTTTGCTGGCAAGGTATCTTGTGCAATGGCTTTTGCCGTTGCCGCTGATCCTGTTCAGTGGACGCGAAATGAAGATGACCAGCAGAATGGTCAGGATTATCGTGGCACGAAGCGTGGTTCACATTGCCGGGGTGGCGGTGATGTTCAACGCCTACCGCTATCTGCCACTTGCCGATGCGCTGGCGATCGCCTTTGTTTACCCGTTCATCATGCTTGTCATGGGCAGGTTCTTTCTTGGCGAACAGGTCGGCATCCGTCGGCTTGGTGCCTGCACGGTCGGTTTTTTTGGCACGCTGCTGATCATCCAGCCAAGTTTCGCCGCTGTCGGCCCGCCGGCCCTGCTGCCGCTTCTGGTGGCCTTCCTGTTTGCCTTTCTGGTACTTCTCACAAGGCAGATCGCCAAGGATTACGACCCTGTCTGCCTCCAGTCGGCCAGCGGGTTCGCCAGCGCGTTGATCCTTCTTGCGGCATGGGCGGTGACCCGGCATCTGCAGATTTTCGACCTTCAGTTCATTGTCCCGACAGCGGATCAAGCGCGGACACTCATTCTTGTCGGCGTTTTTGGCACATTGGCGCATCTTGGCATGACCTACGCCGTTCGCTTCGCCCCGTCAGCCACACTGGCACCGATGCAATATGTCGAGTTGCCCGTCGCCACCGCACTTGGCTGGATAATGTTCAATGAATTTCCCAACTTCCTTGCTGCGCTGGGGATCCTCATTACCGTGCTTTCCGGTCTTGCCGTGATCTATTTTGAACATAAAGCGATGACGCGCGCGGCGCGCGCCTGACGCGGCTTGCGGCTCCGCGCCAACTCACCTAGGGTCACATCATCGTTCAGGGGCACCGTTTCGCATGCGATATGTCGACATCTTCAGTTTCGAGACCCGAAATGTCGGTGACGTCGACATCGCCTTTCGCCGTGCCGGTGATGGCCCGCCCCTGTTGCTGCTTCATGGCTTTCCGCAGACAAACATGATGTGGCACAGAATCGCGCCGGCGCTTGCCGAGAGGTTCACTGTGATCGCGGCCGACCTTCGCGGCTATGGCGACAGTTCCACTCCGGACAGCGATGCCGAACACGCCGCCTATTCCAAGCGTGCCATGGCGTCTGACATGGTTCGGCTGATGTCCGATCTCGGCCATGACAGCTTCATGGTGGCGGGACATGACCGCGGCGGCCGTGTCGCCCACCGCATGGCCCGCGACCATGCCGACCGTGTGAGAAGACTTGCCGTTCTCGACATCGCGCCGACAGCGGCGATGTACGGCCAGACCGACATGCGCTTCGCCACAGCCTATTACCACTGGTTCTTTCTGATCCAGCCGGCCCCGCTTCCCGAACGGATGATCGGTGCCGACCCGGAATTCTATCTGCGAAGCAAATGCGGACAGTGGGGCCGCACAGAAGGTGCCATCTCGGACAAGGCCTTTGCTGACTATCTGCGCTGCTTCCAGAGGCCCGCGAATCTGCATGCCATGTGCGAGGATTACCGCGCCGCGGCGACCATCGATCTTGCTCATGATGAAGCCGACGCAGACACGAAGCTGGCCATGCCTGTGCTTGCGCTGTGGGGTAAGGCAGGCTTTGTCGGCACGAATTATGACGTTCTGGCCGAATGGCGACAGGTGGCAACGAATGTCAGCGGCCACGGCGTTCCGGGCGGTCACTATCTGCCGGAAGAAGCTCCGGATGAAACTCTTGCCGCACTCGTGAAATTCCTCACCTGACGAGAGACTGAGCCCACATGTCACCAGGCAATTTCATTTCGGGGGCGCCGCGCCCCATGACCGGGCTTGCGATGGCGCTTGCCGGGGCGTTGCTGATCACGCCGGATACATTGCTGATCCGTCTGTCCGGGCTTGAGGAATGGGGGCTGACCTTCTGGCGTGGCATCCTGATCGGCGGCAGCCTGTGCGCGCTGTGGCTGCTGTTCGAAGGGCGGCGCGCGCTGAGCCGGGTCCGCAACCTTGCCACACTTCCGGCGCTGGTGATCATCATTGCCAATTTTGTCAACGCCATGGCCTTCAATTTCGCGACCATGGAGACCTCCATCACCGTTGTCGTGACAGCTCTCGCCACAGCGCCGCTGATCGCGGCGGCGCTTGCCTATGTCATCCTGAAAGAGCGGACTACGCGGCGCACCTGGATTGCCATCGCACTCAGCATGATCGGCGTTCTGATTGTGATCATGAATGGTGACGGGGCGCTGCAGGCACCGGAGGGCAATGTCTGGCTTGGTGGCTTTCTGGGTTTTCTGGCCGCGCTGGGGATCGCGATAGTCTTTGTCACCACGCGCCGCCATCCCGACATACCGGTCCTGCTGGCAACCGGCATCGGTGCCATTCTGTCTGCTCTTGTCGGCCTTGTCATGGCGCCGGCGGGCGCGATCCTGACCGGTAACGCGCTGGCGATCGGGCTGATGGGACTGTTCGTGATGCCGATATCATGGGGGTTGCTGACACTGGCACCGCGCCATACCAGCCCCACCGTCGTCAGCCTGTTCATGTTGCTGGAAATGGTTCTGGCGCCGTTCTGGGTCTGGCTGGGTACCGGCGAGCGGCCCAGCCTGCCGATGATCGGCGGTGCCGCCCTTGTCCTGGCAACCCTGATGATCTATTTCATCGCCGCCGCGCGCGAGGCCAGACAGGGATTGGAAGTCAGCTCTGCCGCAGATGCGCCGTGACGGCCAGACCCGGACCGACAAGCCGGTAAGCCCGGGCGAAGCCGAGCACCATCACACCACCTGTCGGGCGCAACCGAAGCAGATGAAAATCGGTGAAATCCCGGATCAGGCCCATTGTCGGGCCATGACGCGATTCAAAGCCGTCACAAACAACATTGAAGAGGGATGAATTACGATTTATTTCAATTAGTTCTGAATCAAACTTTATGCGTTTTCTTGCCCATATATTCTGTGCGACTTCCTCATCCTCGATGACAAGACAGGCCGCCTTCCCAGCCTCCAGCATGGCGCGGACATGCGCGGACAGGCGGCTTGGATAGATAAACATGTCACCATCATGGCGAATGACAGGCGTCACTCCCATTTCGGGAATCTCCCCCTCGCCAAGGGCGGCCACCAGGATCGTCCGCGCCTTTGCCAACAGGCTGTCGCGCTCCGCCTCAAGGCCTGCGATGTCGATATCATCCATGATGCATCCTTTCGGCATGGCTGTGTCATGATACTCTTGCGGCAGCACCGCTTCGCCTGTATCTGCTTAGATATGACATATCAACGGGCGTGCAAGCCGGGCGCACATGCCGGGCGCACATGCCGGGCGAACGGCATCACTCATGGACGAGGCAGGCGGATGCAGGACCAGTCAGCCACAACAGATCTGAGAACCGTATCGGTGGAGGTGTTCGCCGATGTGATCTGCCCGTGGTGCTATATCGGCAAACGCCGTCTCGACATGGCCTTCGAGTCGCGACGCGATGTCAGGCCATCCTATGTCTGGCGCACCTTCCTGCTGAACCCGACCATGCCACCCGAGGGTATGGAACGGCTGGCCTATCTGAGCGCGAAATTCGGCAATTCAGCGGCAGCGGTTTATGGGCGCATCGCGGCCGCCGGGCTCGACAGCGGGATCGAATTCCGTTTCGACGCCATCTCGAGGACGCCGGACAGCCGGCCAGCCCACCGGATGCTGATCGCGGCCGGGCCGGACAGTGCCGAGCTGTCAGAAGCCATCTACCGCGCCTATTTTGTCGATGGGCATGATATCAGCGATCCGCTTGTCCTGGAGACCATCGCCGCTGAATTCGGACGCCCCGACCTGATAGAGGCGGCAGCGGATGACGCGGTCGCGCGCCAACTCGACACGCATCTTGCGACCGGCAACCGGATGCGGCTTGACGGCGTGCCGTTCTTCATCTTCGGCGGTAAATACGCCATTGCCGGAGCGCATCTTCCCGAGCATCTGCTGCCGGCCATCGATGCCGCGGCGGCGCTGTGAGGGTCACGCGCCAAGCGCGATGAGTTCCTGCACAATCTGCTTGCATATGGCAGGCCGGTCCTCGGCGACCGGCATCGCGCGCTGCATGACAAGCTTGTGGTCCGCGCGAAGCTGCACCTCGCCCGCCTTGCCGGCGATCCAGGCGACAAGCTGTTCCGGCCGGGTGAATTCATTGTTGCGGAAGGCCAGCGACAGCCCCTTCGGCCCGACATCGATGCGCTCGACACCGACATGACGGCACAGCTGCTTCAACTCGATGACCGCTAGAAGATTGCGCACCGAATCCGGCAC
>JAAZUU010000168.1 GCA_018624035.1 Rhodobiaceae bacterium
AGCCAGGACCCGTTGGCGCGCGACACCAGATTGGTGTGCTTTCCCTGCCATCCGGCGCCGGCCTGCGCCGCCAGCGGCTTTTCCATCAATGGCGCGGTATCGACAAACACTTTCACATCGGCGCCGGTTCTGGCGGCGAGCTGGCCGGCAAGCTGCTTCAACCGCCCCTTGATCACATCGTGATAGTCGCGCCCGCGCGCATAGACCGAGATATTGCCATGGCCGGTGGCGGCGAGATTGTCCATCGGGTCATGATCCGGCCCGTAATTCATCGTCAGGATGATGGCGCTTCTCGCTTCCGGCCACATGGCGTCCGGCCTGGCGCGGCGCGGCGCGGTGTCGGCAAGCCATTCCATATCCCCGGCGTGGCCGGCGGCGATGAATGCCGACAGCTTTTCGCCGACATGGTCAGGCAGGCTGGCGGCGGTGACATGGACCGAGGCGAAACCGGCATCGGCGGCGGCCCGGTCAAGCCAGGCGCGCAGCCTGTCATCGCGCCCCGCCGGCACCGTCAACCGCCCGCCACAGGCTCGATATCGCCACGTGCCTGCCCGGCATGGAAATCGGCCTCGAAAGCGGCGAAGCTGCCGGCCTCGATGGCGGCCCGCATGCCGGCCATCAGATCCTGATAATACTGGATATTGTGCCAGCTCAGCAGCATCAGCCCCAGCACCTCATCCGCCTTGAACAGATGATGCAGATAGGCGCGTGAATAGCGCCGGCAGGCCGGACAGCCGCACTCGGCATCCAGCGGGCGCGTATCCTCGGCATGGCGGGCGTTCTTGATATTCACCGGCCCGCGGCGGGTGAAGGCCTGGCCGGTGCGCCCGGACCGGGTCGGCAGAACGCAGTCGAACATGTCGACGCCGCGCGCCACCCCGCCGACAAGGTCGGCAGGCTTGCCGACCCCCATCAGATAGCGCGGCCGGTCGGCGCGCATCAGCGGCGTGGTGACATCCAGCGTCTCGAACATCGCCTGCTGCCCCTCGCCGACCGCCAGCCCGCCAATGGCGTAGCCCTCGAAATCGATCTCCTCGAGCGCGGCCACGGACTCGGCGCGAAGGTCCGTAAAAACCGATCCCTGGACGATGCCGAACTGGCCATAGCCCTCGCGGGCCACAAAGGCATCGCGCGAGCGCCGTGCCCAGCGCATCGACAGCCGCATCGACTCCGCCGCCTGCTGTTCGGTCGCCGGAAAGGGCGTGCATTCATCGAACGCCATGGTGATGGTGGCGTCCAGAAGATGCTGGATCTCGGTCGAGCGTTCCGGAGTCAGCCGGTGGCGCGACCCGTCAAGATGCGATTTGAAGGTGACACCATCCTCATCAAGCTTGCGAAGCGGGCCAAGCGACATCACCTGAAAGCCGCCGGAATCGGTCAGCAACGGCCCGTCCCAGCCCATCATTCGCCTGACCCCGCCAAGCCGCGCCACGCGTTCCGCCCCCGGGCGCAGCATAAGATGATAGGTATTGGCAAGGATGATGCTGGCCCCGGTCGACCGCACCGATTCCGGCATCATGCCCTTGACCGTCGCCGCCGTGCCGACCGGCATGAAGACGGGCGTCTCGACATCGCCCCAGGCGGTCTGCAGACAACCCCGACGCGCCATGCCGTCGGTCGTTTTCAGGGTGAATTCAAAGGCCGGCATCCGCGTCTCCCCGGTCATCCGCCAGATTCTACAGTGGCGTTGCGCAAAAGGCAGGCATCGCCATAGGAAAAGAAACGATAGCCCCGGTCAAGCGCGTGCGTATAGGCGGCGCGGATCGGATCCATACCGGCGAAGGCGCTGACGAGCATCATCAAGGTCGATTTCGGCAGGTGGAAATTGGTCAGCAACATGTCGACAGCGCCGAATTGATAGCCGGGCGCGATGAAGATATCGGTCTCGGCGGCAAATTCCTGCACCCGGCCGGTCGCCGCATGGCAGGCCTCGAGAATCCGCAGGCTGGTCGTCCCCACCGCCACGATATGGCCGCCGGCCTGCCGCGTCGCATTGATCCGCGCCGCGGTTTCGGCCGAAATCCGCCCCCATTCGGCATGCATCCGGTGATCCGCGATATCCTCGACTGTCACCGGAAGGAAGGTGCCGGCACCGACATGAAGCGTGACCTTGGCCAGACCGATACCGGCCGCCTCCAGCGCCGTCATCAGGCGCGGCGTGAAATGCAGGCCGGCCGTCGGCGCCGCCACCGCACCTTCACTGGCCGCGAACATCGTCTGGTAATCCTCGGAATCGGCCTCGGTGCTGCCGTCCGGGCGCTGAATATAAGGCGGCAGCGGCATGCTGCCATGCACCGCCAGCCCGGCCTGAACCGCCGCCGCGTCAAGCGCCGTGCCGGTCGCCGGGTCGATGAAGGCGATCATCACCTCGCCGCCCTCGCCGCGCCCCTCGACACGCGCGGCAAATCCGGCTCCGAACAGGATGACATCATCCGGACGGCATTTGCGCGCCGGTTTCGCGAATACCCGCCAGCGCGCGCCCTCTTCATGCTTGTGCAGCGTGACGCCGATCCCGGCCTCGCCGCGCCGTCCGGACAGACGTGCCGGAATGACCCGCGTGTCATTAACCACCAGAAGGTCGCCTTGCTTCAGGATTGACGGCAGGTCGCTGATCCGGCGGTCTGTCATGGCACCGCCTGTCAGGTCGAGAAGACGCGCCGAGTCACGCGGCCGCGCCGGCTCGCTCGCAATCGCCTCCTGCGGCAGCTCGTAATCGAAATCGGACAGTTTCATCGATGGTCAGGGTCCGGGTTCACTCAAAAATCTGCACAACCCCGACGACATGGTCCGATGCGTCCGTCACGACCAGGCACTGAACGCGCGATTCCTGCATCCGCGCCTCGGCATCGGCCATCAGCTGGTCGGCACCGATTGTCAGCGGGCTGGCGCTGGCCACCTCGCCGACAGGTGTTGTCGCCAGATCCACACCACGCACCAGAAGGCGGCGGAGGTCGCCGTCGGTCAGAACGCCCTGCAAATTCTCCGCACTGCCGACAAGCGCCATGCCAAGCCGGCCCTCGGTCATCACCAAAATGGCGTCCTGCACCGGCGCATCGGCATCGACAAAAGGCAGCGCGTCACTGCGCATCTGGTCGCGCACACGGGTTAACAGACGACGCCCCAGCGCCCCGCCGGGATGCGTCATCGCGAAATCGGCCGCCGCGAAACCGCGCGCCTCCATCAACGCGACGGCGATGGCATCGCCAAGCACAAGCGTGTTCATCGCCGAGGTTGTCGGCGCCAGGTTCAGCGGGCAAGCCTCGCGGTCGACCGAAATATCAAGGACGATCTGCGCCGCCCGCGCCATGCTGCTGGCCTCGCCGGCTGTCAGCGCGATGAGTTTCGCATCAAGCCGCTGCAGCGCCGGCAACAGGCGGACAATCTCCTCGGTCTCGCCGGAATTGGAAATCAGGATCATCACATCGCCAGGCCGCACCATGCCAAGATCGCCATGGATCGCCTCGGCCGGATGAAGGAACAGCGACGGCGTGCCGGTCGAGGCCAGCGTGGCGGCGATCTTGCGCCCGATCAGCCCGGATTTGCCCATGCCGCAGACAACAACATGACCGGAGGTGGCAAGGATCATCCCGACCGCCGCCTCGAACGGCGTGCCAAGCGCCGCGTCGAGCCTGTCGATGGCATCGCCATAGGCGGCGAGCAGGCGGCGGGCGGCCGGAACCGGTGCCAGACCTTCAGACCTGTTGTTAGCTTGCAGAGCCTTGTCCGGCATCATTCACAGCCTTTCTTCGGGAACCCGGCCGGCGCGGCGCGTTCGCACCCGGATATCGCCGCCCCATCTGTTCGGGTTTTCTAGCGCCTTTTGACGATAAATGCCACTCCCGCACCAGCATCAACCAAGGCGACGGCGCGCCATCTCAAGGTCTTCGGGCGTGTTGAGGTTGGTAAAGGGGTCCAGCCCGGCATCATCTTCATTCGCGAAATCGACAATGGCGCAGTCATGACGCGCGGTGAAATCATCGATCTTGCGAAGCCCCTCATCGACCAGCGCCGTACGAAGACCCGCCGCCATGCTGACCGGCCAGATGGCAAATACAGGATGCCGCCGCCCGTTCGAGCGCGCCTGCGCCATGTCGGCGCCATCGGCCACCGCCGCGATCAAGCGCGCGCCAAGATCGCGCGGCAGGAACGGCGCATCGGTGGCAAGGCTGATCACATGCGTTACATCGGGATGCGTGACGGCGGCATGTTCAAGCCCGGTCAGCACCCCGGCAAGCGGGCCGGCGAAATCGTCGACAACATCGGCAATCACCGGCAGGCCAAAACCGGCGAAACGTTCCGGCGCGCCATTGGCGTTGATCACCGCAGGCGCGCCCTCCGGCACCGCCCGGCCCATGACATGCGCCAGCACCGGCCGGTCACCAAGCATGATG
>JAAZUU010000082.1 GCA_018624035.1 Rhodobiaceae bacterium
AAGCGTCGTGTCACCACCGGTCAGATAGGCAAAGATCACATCTGTATCATCCCGGTGCATCTGGCTGATGCCGGCGACGACAAGCCCGCCATGCGCCAGCACCTCGGCACCGCGCACCCAGCCGGTGCCATGGCGCGCGTCACCAGCGCCAAAATGGATCATGCTGATCACAAGGAAGCCGAGAAGACACAGCGCCGGCGCCACGATCCAGGCGGCGATCACCAGCCCGGCCATGCCGACATAGAGAATCAGGAACCGGATGAACAGCCATGCCTTGCGGGAAAAACCGAGATGGATGGCAATGGCGCCGTCAAGCGCGCCATGCGGCAGTCCGATCAGTACCACCGCACCGAGCGCCACAAGATCGAGCGGTGCCATCGCCATGATTCCAGCCATGAGGTCCATCATGCAGCCCTCGCATGTTTCGCCTGACGACCATTTGTGACAAGCCGCAGCGCGCCGCGAAGAAAGGGGAGCTTCGGCATCGCCATGACCACCTTCAGGCGCAGGCCCCAATCCGCCTCGCCATTGAGAAAGCGCACGAACTCATCGCCGGTCAGCGCCTTGCCCATGCGAAGGAACAGCTCGGGCGCCGTCTCCGGCCAGTGGCGAAGCACCGTCAGCAGAACCGCATCCATGGCAAGGTCGATGCCCTTGTGCGGCGAGGTCACCGCAAGCCTGCCGGTCGCGCCGGCCTCCCTGATGGCGTTGTCGATCTGCCGCTGGATGAAGATGAAGGCATAACCGCTTGACGGCCTGATGGCACCGCCATTGCCGCCGATCCCCTCGATGGCCGGATCGCGACGCTTCAACTGGCCAAGCGGGATGACGCCACGCTCGCGGTGAAGCGTCTCGAATTCCGAAACACCGTAATGGCGGGCCAGATAGTCCCGTATTGCCGCCAGATAATCTTCCTCGGCGAGCGTCTCTGGCGAGAACAGCGTTGATTCAACCAGCGCCTCGGTTGGCGAGAAGGGCAGCAGATAGACGAAATGCATGCCGTGCGACTGATCCACCCGGAAATCCATCAGAATGGCTGTCTGCGGATCGAAAACCGGGGTCGGCGCCCGCACCTCAAGGCCGATGAAATGCTGCAGCATCATGCCCTGCGGCACCGGCGGGGGACGGCTGTCAAATTGTTGGATGCCGGGCTGGATGGCGGGCTCGATGCCGGCACCTGTGGCCAAGGTCTCGTCAAGCATGACAACCCCGGCCGCCGCCGCCCTGCCCCGACAATAGGTTGTCCAGTCGCTGCGTCGCAGCGCGAAATAGGGCCGCGCCGTCGAGGTCATGACAACCTTGTCTGTCTCCGTCGCAATGACCCAGCTGGCCCAGGAGGCGCGTGCCAGCCTTGTCGCCGCCTCCAGGCCGGCACCGCCCCAGAACCCCCAGATATGTTCAGCCGCTGCAGGCGCGCCGGCCGGCCGGACAAGCGTGATCTCATGATCCGGAAGCTCGGCGGCACGTGCCGCCAGCGACAGCGCGGCACAGCCGTCACCCAGGATCTGGACCTGCCGTCCTTGCGAACGACTTGTGCCGTCAGGCGACATAGGGCAACCCCCGCAGCGCCAGATGAAGCTTTTCGTCATGCCGACGCGTTGGCGCGCCAAAGCGGGACCCAAGACTGGCAAGCGCCACCAGCGAACAGCGCAATTTCGTAAATTTGCCGGTCACCTGCCGGCCCTTATGCCAGGCGCATCCGGCAGCGCGAAGCTGTACGCCGATCTGACGATAGACTCTGGCGGCGATGGCGATCGAGAGATGCGCTCGCCAGGGCAGATAGCGATAGCCCTGCGCCCCGCTGGCGTAGAATGTCTCGGCCATGTCAAGAAGCCGCGCCACGGCGGCCGTGACATCGTCATGAACAGCCGACCCCGGCTGCCGTGCGGCGTTTCTGATATCGGCCGGCGCGGCACCACCAACCCAGTCGCCGGGAATATAACGACGGTCCATCGCCGCATCCTCCAGCACATCGCGCGCGATATTCGTCAGCTGCATGGCGATCCCGAGGTCGATGGCGTGCGCCCGGGCCGCCGGGGTATGGCAGTCCAGTACATCACACATCAACAGCCCCACCGTGCCGGCCACGCGATAGGCGTAGCGCAGAAGCGCCGCCTCGTCGGTGAGCGCCACCATTTCCGCCTGATCCTCCAGCAGCCCGTCGATCAGGGCGACCAGAACCTCCGCCGGGAACCGCTTTTCCGCCATCAGCGGCAGGAAGTCCCGTAGCGCCGGATCATCACCCGGCCGGCCGGCCGCCAGATCGTCACGGATCACCTGCAGGCGCGCCGGGCCATTCTCGATATCGCCATCGGCCATGTCATCAAGCACCCGGCAAAAGGCATAGAGACGGGCGGCGTCGCTTCCCATCCGGGCGCCAAGAAAACGGCGCGCCCAGTGAAAGCTCTTGCCATTGACGGCAAGTGATTCTTCGGATGTCAGACTTTCATTCGACATCGGTGCCGGCTCCCGCCGTCAGGCCGGCTGTGCCAGTTGCTGGCTGGCCGCCGCCTGCTCCTCTTCCTCGATCAGTCGTTCGACAACCTTAGCAGAACACAGCACGCCTGGCATCCCCGCGCCCGGATGCGCGCCGGCGGCGGCGAAATAGAGGTTCGGAATATGCGGATCACGATTGTGATAGCGGAACCAGGCCGACTGGATGAAGATGGGCGCGATGGAGAATCCAGCCCCATGCATCGACCTGTAATCATTCTTGAAATCCTCGGGTGTCATCCAGAAATCATCCGAGATCACCTCCGACAGCCCGGGCATGATGGTGCGCTCCAGCGCGCCGACAATACGGTCGCGAAGCGCCTGCCCCTCGCGCGACCAGTCAACATCACCAAGAAGGTTCGGCACCGGACAGAGAACGTAGAAACTGTCGCATCCCTGCGGCGCAAAGCTGGGATCGGTGGCGGTCGGCCGGTGAAGATAGAGCGAAAAATCATCCGCCAGAATCTTGCGGTCGAAGATATCGGCGAGCAATTCGCGATAGCGCGGCCCCATCCAGATGGTGTGATGCGCCACATCCTCATAGGTCCGCCCTGTTCCGAAGAACAATACATAGAGCCCCATCGAATATTGCGTGGCACGTTCCGGCAGAGCACGCTTCGACCGCGTCTCGCCTGGCAGCATCTGCTGATAGACGGTTGGCGGATCGCCATTGCAGATCACCCGGTCGGCGAGGAAGCGCCGCCCGTCGGTCGCGGTGGCGCCGGTGGCACGCCCACCCGCCATGGTGATCTGTTCAATGTCAACGCCCAGTTCGACATTGACCCCGGCGCGCTCAAGAAGACGGTGAAGTTGCTCGACAAGCCGTCCGGTCCCGCCCATGCAGAAGAAAACGCCCCAGCGTCGCTCGAGATAGTGGATCAGCGCATAGATCGAGGTTGTCGTGAACGGGTTGCCGCCGACAAGCAGCGGATGGATGGAAAAGGCCTGCCGCAGCAGCGGATGCCGGATATGGCTGTTCACAAGCCCGGCGACCGTGCGGTAGCTGCGAAGCCGCAGGAGCGCAGGCACCTGTGCCATCATCGCGGTGAAACGGGTGAACGGGCGATCGGCGAGCTTTTCAAAGCCGATCGCGAAAATCCGCCTGGAGGTTTCGAGAAGCCCGGCATAGCCCTTCACATCGGCCGGCGAGAATCTTTCGATTTCGCGGTTCGTGTCCTCGACGGTGGCGCGATAGTCGAATTGCTGGCCATCATGGAAGTGAAACCTGTACCAGGGATCGAGGGGCCGGAAATCGAGATGATCCTCGCGGGCTTCACCGAAAAGTTCAAACAGCTCGTCGAACAGAAATGGGGCGGTGATCACCGTCGGGCCCGCATCATGGCGAAACCCGCCACGCTCGAAGACCTGCGCCCGCCCCCCGATGGCCTGCAGCCTGTCTACAAGCGTCACGCTGTAGCCCCGGGCGCGCATGCGCAACGCCGCCGCGATACCACCGAAACCGGCACCGATCACCAGCATGTCGGTTTTGGGTGCGGATGTCGTTTCAGAGAATGATTGCGCCTTGCGGGCCGGTGTCATAGCTGCCGTTTCAGCCTTTGTTCAGCGAGGCTACCGACTTCAGACATACCTGCTGGAGAAGCTGTTGTATAGGCGCGATCACGGCAACAAGCTCAGCCGGAAGCCGTTCGGCATAAAAGGTGGCGTCCTCAAGGAGAGAGTCCATCCGGCGGGCCGCCTCGCCAAGCGCTGACGAGCGCCGCAATGCGTCGACCCACCGGTCAAGCCCATCGGCGGACCCGCTGGCGTACCAGCTGTCGAAATCAACCTTGCCGGCGGCATCGAGTGACTGCCGGAACAGCACGACAACGCCGTTTGGCGCCCGCCGCCCCAGGTCGGAGCCACAGGTATTGGCGCCATCGGCGCCGGAAAAATTCAAGATGTCGTTGGCGATCTGATAGGCATTTCCCAGAGCGCGGAAACAATCGCCGATGGTCGCCGCCGCGCCGCCATGAAGCGCCATCGCGGCTACGCCTTCCAGCGGGGCTGTCAGCAGCGGTGCCGTCTTGTCGCCGGCGCCCTGCAGATAATGCGCCCAGTCCCTGACCGGCCGGACGTCGAATTCACGCGCCTCGCCAATCGTCGTGGTCTTCATATGCGTTGCGAGGATTTTCACCAGCATCGGTGTCTGCGAGCGCTGCGCCGCCTCGGCGGCAAGCTCGAATGACAGCGCCACAAGCCAGTCTCCCAGGGTCAGCGCGACATCGCGCCCATAAACCGACCAGACAGCCGGCCTGCCGCGCCGCAGCCTGTCACCATCGCAGATATCGTCATGGATCAGCGAGGCATTGTGCAGAACCTCGATGGCCGCCGCCCAGTGGAGCGCTGCCGGCCGGTCGACCTTCAATGAGTCGGCGGCGCGAAGCGCCATCTTGGCGCGCAGCATCTTGCCGGGAGCGGTAAAGTGATGAAGCGCCGCATCGGCCAGCGGCTGTCCGGGCTGCGGCATGCGCTCGATGATGAAACCGTGGATGATTTCCGATATGGACTGGGAAACCGGAATGCCCGTGCCGGTGTCGGAGAAGATCTCGTTCGCTGGAGTGGACAAGTCAGTCATCATGATCGTCTTCACATTGTTCCACGAAAGGAGAGCGGAAATTCGTCAAATCTGTTGCTGGAAGGGGCAACGCCGGGCGCTGCCCCTCACAATTGGGTTTGTTAGGCTTTTGCTTCGGACTCGGTGACAGCAACGTTCCAGATGATCACGCCGAACGCAATTTTGTTCAGCACGTCTGCAAGGTTGTAGATCACGTTGAGCGAATCAGCCGAGCTGGCCGGATCACCGGTTGCAAGGTAACCGTAGAAGTAGCCGAGCGGATAGATGGCCCAGCCGATGGTTACAATCCAACGCATGGTGGAGAAAGCCGACTTGACCGATTCCGGTGCCTGCTCTGCCGAAAGCTTGCCGGCTTCACCAGCGAAGATTTCGTACAGGATGTAGAACCAACCGACCATGCCGATGACGAAACCAAGCCACACATTCATGTAGCCTGCTTCACCTGCGTAACCGCCGATAAGCATGATCAGAGTACCGATCGTCAGACGCCAGAAAATGCCCGAAGAGACATTCGCGATGGCGCGCAGGATCAGATAGAATTCGATCATCAGAAGCGGCACGGTGATCAGCCAGTCAATGTAACGATAGACTGTCGGCGTTTCACCGGTAGAAATCCACACATCACGCATGTAGAAATAGTGCACGGCTGCGACCAGGGTCACGAGGCCGGACACGGTAAGCGACGTCTTCCACTTACCTTCTACACGCTGCGTCTCGATGAAGAAGAACGCGGTTGAAGCAACCAGCGCCATCGAGATCAACCAGAACGAGATGCCGACAAAGTCGTCACTCGCCAGGTTTTCACCTGCAGCAAACGCAACTGTGGGTGTGACGGCCAACGCCGCTGCGATCAGCGCCGTTTTCGTAGCCTTACCCGAGAAGAGTTTCATTTTATACCTCCGTTAACGAAAAGGCACGGACGAGCATCGCCGCACTCGCGACATTATGACCCACCCGTAACGCAAACAGAGTATTGAGACAAAGTGGCACAGCGCAATTGCTAAGCGACCCATTTCAGGCGCTTGAGAGGGGAGTGACTTTTTATTAATTAAAAACAGTTGTTTATGATCTGAAAAACAGTTTTTCTCTTTTCGCAAGATTGCAACGAAATTTTGGGAAAATTCTGATTTATCTGCGTTGTTTCAATATGTTGAACGAATGAGTCCAAAAAACATGATCCCCCGGCTTTGAAGCTGATTTCACGCAGGAACAGGTGGCGGTTACGCCCTTGCCAACGAATTTCCGGGTTGTTTCACCGTCCGGGAGCGCTCCGGCAACGCGCTCGATGGCTGCCAATTTGACACGCAACCCATATGGCGGATCGGCTCTGGTCTGCCAATTGCTGACATTTTATGACGGCGCGGTGTCAATGCGCCACCCGGCGCCCGGTTATGCTGTCACAAACTTGTCGCATATCGGTGATAAAGCCTGCATAGTTGGGCGCGAACGGATAACGGGGCACGCACAGGGAATGCAGAGTTCACCAGCCGCACATCCTATTTTCAGCTTTGCCGATGCCGAGATGGGACCCGTTTCCAATACCCTGATCAGATCAATCGAGCGGTTCAGCGGCCAGCCGAAAATCCGCAAGCTGTATTTCGATTATGTCGACGAGAACCGGCCCTATGCCAGTTTCTGGGCCGATGCGCTGAAGCGGTTGAGCATCGATATCGACCTGCACCGCGACGCCGGGGCGAAAATCCCGCGCAGCGGGCCCACGCTTGTCGTGGCAAATCACCCCTACGGTGTCATCGACGGACTGGTGCTGTGCGCCCTGATGGCCGAGGTGCGGCCGGACTACAAGATCATCACCCACAGGGTGCTGCGCCAGGCACCGGCGACAATGGACAAAATCCTGCCGATCGATTTCGATGAAAGCGAAGCCGCGCTTGCGACCAATATCGAAACCCGCCAACAGGCCGCCGAATATCTTCGCGATGGCGGGGCGGTCATCATCTTTCCGGCCGGCGCCATTTCATTGGCACCGAAACTTGTCGGTGACGCCTATGACAAGGAATGGAAGACCTTCGCTGCCAAGCTGGCGATGCAGCCTGACACGGTGACGGTGCCGTTCCTGTTTGACGGCCAGAATTCGCTGCTGTTCCAGGCGGCCCGCAAGGTCAGTCTGACACTCGCCTATTCCCTGATGTTCAGGGAAATCTGCAAGCTGATGGGCACGACCGTCTCGCTGACCATGCGCCGTGCGATCCATGCCGGTGAACTGCGCTCCCTTGGCAACCGCAAGGCGGTCACACAGCATCTTCGCGATCGCACCTACGGCATCCTCTGAGCCCGGCGTTCAGGCCGGTCATGACACCAACAGCCGGCGACATGGTCATTGACCATGCCGACGCCCTGCATGAAGGCATAGATGATGGTCGTGCCGACAAAGCTGAATCCGCGTGACTTCAGATCTCGCGACAGCTCGTCACTGAGCGGGGTTGAAGCAGGTATCTCGGCGAGGGTGGCAAAATCATTGATCACCGGGCGCTCATTGACGAAGGACCAGAGATAGGCGGCGAAACTGCCGGCATCTCGCCGGATCGCCAGGATGGAATCAGCGTTGGATCTGGTGCTGGAAATCTTCAGCCGATTGCGAACAATCCCCGCTTCACCGCGCAGAGCCTCAAGCTCGCCATCCGACATCGCGGCGACGCGGTCAATGTCGAAATCGTGAAAGGCGCGCCGGTACCCGTCCCGCTTGCGCAGCACCACCTCCCAGCTGAGCCCGGCCTGCGCGCCCTCCAGCGTCAGCATTTCGAACAGATGCCGGTCATCGCGAACCGGCACGCCCCATTCGGTGTCATGGTAATGGGCCAGTTCGGCCTGCCCGGAACGATTGCCAAAGCAGCGTGGCCGCCCGTCAGGTGACATGAGATCATCAGACATGGCTGAGCTCCCGTCCTTCGCTTCCTTCACCTCAGCCTAGGCGATCAGCGTACGTATCAGAAGTGACAATCCCGAGAACAGCATCAGCGCAATCAGCAGCCGCCGGTATCCGTGATCGGTCAATTTCGTGAAAAGCCACAGTCCCAGCGCGGCACCGACCGCGCTGGCCGGCAATGTCAGAACAAGATAGTGGGGCACCTTGCCGCCGAACCCGCCATCAAGCGCCAACAATATCATGGCCAGTGTCAGAATGATCATATTGAAAAGCTGAAGGATGCCGCGCTGCCGGCCCTTTGGCCAGGGTCGCATCGCCAGCCACATCGACGGCAGGGCACCGGACAGACCGGCCATCGCGCCGAGAATACCCCCGACAAATCCGATCCCCGCCTCAAGCGCCAGCCACCGCCCGGTGATCGAGGGCAGATTGCGACGAAAGGCGAAATAGCCGCCATAGACAAGAAGCATCGCGCCGACAAAAAGCGACAATATCCGCGAATCGATCAGATCAAGCATGAACAGCCCCAGCGGAAGGCCAAGCAATGCCGGTACGAGGAACACCGAGAGACGACGTATATCGATACTGTTACGAACCTGCCAGACGCCCGGAATACCGGTGGCGACCGAACAGGCAAGCGCGATGGCGACAGCCTCTCGCGGCGACATCACCTGCAACAGCCAGCCAAGCGCGAACAGCGACGTGCCAAACCCGGCAAGACCGTTCACGAAGCCGCCACTGACGCCAGCGGCAAACAGGCAGACAAGCAGAATATCCATGGATTTGACTGTCGGCTCCAGTTCGAAATGCCGGCCGAGACTACGCGCTAAATCACGCCATGTCATGCCGAAGCGCCGAAGGTGGGCAGGCCGTGGTTTTGCGGTTGCCGTGCCCCCGCAAACGCGGCACCATCACGCCATGTCGAAGGAAGATTCTGTTGCGGATTTCGTGATCGTCGGGGGCGGATCGGCAGGCTGTGTGCTGGCCGCACGCCTGAGTGAGGATCCATTGATCTCGGTGGTGCTTCTCGAGGCTGGCGGCGAGGATCGCAACCCGTTGATCCACATTCCGGCCGGCTACATCAAGACGATGGTCAATCCGGCCATCAACTGGATGTTCGAGACCGAACCGGAACCGGGATGCGATGGCCGCCGTATCAAGCAGCCGCGCGGCAAGGTTCTTGGCGGGTCTTCCGCCATCAACGCCATGCTCTATGTCCGTGGTCAGGCCGCCGATTATGATGGATGGGCACAGCGCGGCAATCCGGGATGGGGCTATGCCGACGTGCTGCCCTTCTTCCGCCGCGCCGAGCATTGTGAATTCGCGGACGGGACGGATGAATTCCACGCCCGTGGGGGGCCGCTGAATGTGGCCGCGCTGCGCACCCGCTACGAGGCGCTCGACCTGCTGATCGAGGCGGCGCAATCATGCGGTTTTGCGCATAATCCAGACTATAATGGCGCCAGCCAGGACGGGTTCGGCTATTATCAGGTCACGCAGAAGAACGGACTGAGGTTCTCGGCCAAGAAAGCCTATCTGGACCCGGCAAGACGGCGCCCAAATCTGCGGGTCATTACAGGCGCGCATGTGACCGGGCTTGCCTTTGCCGACGATGATGCCACAACCCCGCGGGCAACAGCTGTCCATTTCCGGCAGGCCGGGCGCGATGTTACGATCGGGGCCGGCCGTGAAATCATCATCAGCGCCGGTGCCATCCAGTCACCACAAATTCTCGAGCTTTCGGGAATCGGCGATCCGAGCTGTCTTGCCGCGCATGGCATCCGGACCCGACATGCGCTTGCCGGGGTCGGGGCGAATCTCACCGATCACTATATCTCGCGCTTGTCCTGGCGGTTGAAGAGCGACATCTCGCTGAACAGGCACGCCCATGGGCTCGGCCTGGCGCTGGAGATCGCGAAATACGGTCTGACCCGCCGTGGCATGCTGTCGATGCCGGCAGGCATGCTGGCCGGGTTCGTGCGTAGCCGCGACGGGCTTGCCGGACCGGACATCCAGTACCACATCGCCCACGCCAGCTTCGCCAATCCCGAAAAACGCCAGTTCGACAGTTTTCCGGGAATGACCTTCGGCCCCTGCCAGTTACGCCCTGAAAGCCGCGGCAGCGTTCATATCGCCAGCGCCGACCCGCTGGCAGCGCCGCTGATCCGGCCCAATTACCTTGCCACCGAGGAGGATTGCCGGGTGCATGTTGCCGGCATGCGCATTGCCCGCCGGATCATGGACAGCGATGTGATGGCCCCGCATGTCGATCATGAGATGAAGCCCGGGCCCGGCACCGCCGATGATGCCGACCTTCTGGCCTATGCGCGCGCCACAGGCGTGACGCTCTATCATCCGGTGTCAACCTGCCGTATGGGCCCAGACCCGGCACGCGGCGATGTTGTCGACCCGCGACTTCGCGTTCACGGCGTTGACGGGTTGCGGGTTGTCGACGCCTCGATCATGCCGGCGCTTGTTTCCGGCAACACCAACGCACCGACAATCATGATTGCCGAGAAAGCGGCGCAGATGATCCGTGAGGACAGTGCCGCCTAGCCGTCATCCCCGGTGCCATCATCCCCGGCAAGGTCGAGCGACATGATCAGCTCGTCGACATTCAGATTGTCACCAATGGCGACCTCGATCGAACGGACCGTGCCACCAGCCTCGGATGACAGGACATTCTCCATCTTCATCGCCTCGATGATGGCGACATCCTGACCCTTGCGGATCTCGTCGCCGACAGCCACCAGAAGCCTGGTGATCTGCCCCGGCATCGGCGCCGTGATCTCGTCGGCCCCGGCGCCCTCATCGGGTGCCGGCATATGACCCAGCATCGGTGCAAAGCGCGCCGGCAGAACCGTCAGCGCCAGCCTGGCCGCACCGCGCGTCAGCGTGATTCGGTGGCCCGACTGCCGAACCTGCACAGCAACAGGCTCTTCATTGATGGTCCCGTCGAACAGAAGCACCGGACTGCGGATACGCCCCGATACGACAATGGTCCTGCCATCGACAACAAGCTTGGCGGCGACATTGGTCAGCTTCACAACCTCGACCATCATCCTGCTGCCGGTCTGGTCGAAGGTAACGAACTCGCGCCCGGGCGTGGCAAAATGGCGGTCTTCCTCCTGCAGCGCGGCAATCGCCACGCCAAGAGCCGTCAGGCCGGATGCCGCCCCGGTGTCGGGTGGCCCGGGCAGGAAATCACCATCGAACTCGGCGGCAATGAAGCCGGTTGTCAGATCACCACTCCTGAAGGCGTCATTCTCCAGCACCGCGGCAAGAAACTGCCGGTTGCTGGCGATGCCGTCGATTTCATAGTGATCCAGCGCCAGATGCAGCCTGGTGATCGCCGCCTCGCGGGTTGGCGCATGCGCCACAAGCTTGGCGATCATCGGGTCGTAATACATCGAGATCTCGCCGCCTTCCTCGACACCGGAATCAACGCGGACACTGTCACCCCGAGGTTCGCGATAGCGGATCAGTTGGCCGATCGACGGCAGAAAGCCGCGCGCCGGATCCTCTGCATAGACCCGCGCCTCGATGGCCCAGCCATCGGCAACGATGTCGTCCTGCGCGATCGTCAGTTTCTCACCGGCGGCGACGCGGATCATCTGCTCGACAAGATCAAGCCCATAGACCATTTCGGTCACCGGATGTTCGACTTGAAGGCGCGTGTTCATCTCGAGGAAATAGAAATCCTGATCGGCGCCGACAATGAATTCGACCGTGCCGGCCGAGCGATAATCGACGGCGCGCGCCAGATCGACAGCCTGCTGGCCCATCGCGGCCCGAGTTTCGGGCGAAATGAACGGGCTTGGCGCCTCCTCGATCACCTTCTGGTGGCGGCGCTGGATCGAACATTCACGTTCACCGACATAGATCACATTGCCATGCTGGTCAGCCAGAAGCTGTATCTCGATATGGCGCGGCTGCACGACGAACTTCTCGATGAACACCCGGGAATCGCCAAAGGCCGTCTGCGCCTCGCTCATCGCGGCGCGCATGCCATCCGGCAGCTCGTCGGCATTTTCGATGACCCGCATGCCCTTGCCGCCACCGCCTGCCGATGCCTTGACCATCACCGGATAACCGATCTCGGCAGCCGCCTTCAGAGCGGTGTCCACATCCTCGACCGCACCGGGGGTGCCGGGCACGATCGACACGCCGGCGGATTGCGCCAGCGCCTTTGATTCAATCTTGTCACCCATCACCGCGATCGCCTTTTGCGCCGGGCCGATGAAGGCGATTCCGGCCGCCTCTACCGCCGCCACGAAGGCGGCATTCTCGGACAGGAAACCGAAGCCGGGATGAATGGCGCTGGCACCGGTCTGCTGTGCCGCCTCGATGATCCGGTCGGCACGAAGATAACTGTCGGCCGAGGCCGCACCGCCGATATGAACCGCCTCGTCGGCCAGGGTGACATGCGGCGTACCCGCATCGGCATCCGAATAGACGGCAACGGTGGCAATGCCCAGGCGCTTTGCCGTTCGCATGATCCGGCAGGCAATCTCGCCTCGATTGGCAATCAGGATCTTGTCAAACATCTTGTCGTGCCCCGGTACGATATTGCGGATCAGAGTGGGAGGTTGTCATGCTTGCGCGCCGGATTTTCAAGCTGCTTGTCGGCAAGCATGTCCAGCGCCCGCGCGATGCGGCGGCGCGAATTGCGCGGCATGATGATATCGTCAAGATAACCGCGGCCGGCGGCGACAAACGGGTTCGCGAATTTCTCACGATATTCATCCGTCTTCGCGGCAAGCTTGTCGGGGTCCTTTGCGTCCTCGCGGAAAATGATCCGCGCCGCGCCTTCCGGGCCCATCACCGCGATCTCGGCGCTTGGCCAGGCATAATTCACATCTCCGCGAAGATGTTTCGAAGCCATCACGTCAT
>JAAZUU010000014.1 GCA_018624035.1 Rhodobiaceae bacterium
AGGCAAGAAACCGGTCACGGTCGGCGGCAATCCGGTCCCAGGCGATATAGGCGGCATTGTCGCGCGCATAATATCCATGCGCGTAGGAGGGATGCGCCCCGCCCGGCACATGCGCGATGGCATCCACCGTCCAGTGCGGCAGCACCAGCGCGTTCGGGTGCGACTCGAAGCTGTCCACGATTTCCTCGACCGTCACCACCGCGGCCCCGGAGGCCAGCACCGCCTCTTTCTGCACGCCGACAATGCCCTCGATCAGAACATTGCCCTTGCGGTCCGCCTTTAGCGCGTGAATGAAGGCCACATCCGGATTGATCGCCGGCACGGCGGCCAGCTTCTGGCCGGTGAACGGACAGGTAATCTCCCTGACTTCGGGATTGACCCGCGGCATGTCGGTGCCGACATAGCCGCGCAGCACGGCGAAGGGAAGCTTCGAGGCACCGGCCTCATAGGCATGCGCCAGCGCGGCATGCGAATGCTCGACAATCTCGATCCGGTGCGGCCATCCATGTTCCAGCGAATCACGAAGCCGACGCAGCAACCCGACTCCGGGGTTGCCGGCATAGGAAAAAATCATCTTCGCCACACAGCCCATGCCGATCATCTGGTCATAGATCACGTCCGGGGTCATCCGCACGACGGTCAGGTCACGCCGCTGCTGGCGAATCACCTCATGCGCGGCGGCATAGGGCATCAGATGGGTGAAGCCTTCGAAGGCCGCCATCATGCCATCCGACAGATGTGTGGCAACCGCGTCCCTGAGCGACATGAACTCTGCCATAATGTTCGCAACCCTGAATTGACCCACACGTCCCCGATATCACAGGCAAGTGCGCGGATCATACCCCCTCGCCGCAACAAGTCAAAACAGGACGGACCGAAACAGCACCGCCGGCAGTGGCCCTCATACGCCGAACAGCACCATATGCATCACCCGCCCGGGCCAGAAGGTGAAAATCCCGGTCAACACCAGCGCCAGCCAGAACAGCAGGATCATGACCCGCCGGTGGTCGGCGATATCGCGGCGGCGGGCCCGCGAGACGGCAATCCACAGGCTGGCAAGCGTGAACAGCGACAGCAGATGGATCGGGCTGAAAGCCCCGACAATCCTGAGCTCATGGATGAACAGACCGGAAATGGCGACACTGGCCATCAGCGCCACCCACAGATAGCCAAGCTGGCGATGCATCCGCCCGCCTTTCGGTCGCCAGAGCTGCACCGCGCCAAGCCCGGCCGCGGCAAGCGCCGCAAGGGCATGAAAGGGAATCGGCGGGGCGGCGTCCAACAGCGGGGCTGGATTGATCATGAGGGCCTGTCAGGGATGGTGGTCTCATAACACGATAGGATGTGCTTACCATTTTTTTCAAGGCTGCTATCCTGCCCGATGACAACACGCGACGACACACAACAAGACGCGACAATCATTCAACCAGAGGATGCGCCGTGACCTCACCCGACGCCATCGAGACCTATTATCGGGGACAGGGCCTTGCCGAGCGGATCTTCACCGCGCTGGCAAAGGAGGGCCATGATATCAACCGTCTGACGCCCGAAATCCTGGCCCCCCATGATGAATTCCATGTTGGCGGCATGGCGGCGACACATCGGGTGGCGGCGCGGCTCGGCCTCAACCCGTCACACCATGTTCTGGATATAGGCTGCGGGGCCGGCGGGCCGGCGCGCGCCATCGCGGCGGCGCATCAATGCCATGTCACCGGCATCGATCTGACCGCCGATTTCATCACCGCCGGCACCCGGCTGAACGCCGCCTGCGGGCTTGCAGCGCTGGTGAGTCTGCACCATGGCAGCGCCCTCGACATGCCGTTCGAGGGCGGCGCGTTCGACCGTGCGGTGATGCTTCATGTCGGCATGAATATCACCGACAAACCGGCCCTTATGGCCGAGGCGGCGCGGGTTCTGGTGCCGGGCGGGCTGTTCTGCGTCTATGACGTGATGCGTGTCGGTGATGGCGAGATCACCTTCCCGCTTCCCTGGGCACCGGACGTCTCTGTCAGCGCGGTGGAGACACCCGACACCTATGTCACCGCCGCTGAAAATGCCGGGCTCGCCGTCCTGGAACAGCATGACGGCACCGCCGCCGCGGCGGCCTTTATCGCACATGTGATCGCAACGAAACCGGCGCCGACCCCCGGCCAGCCACCCGACAGGTTCCGCAATCTGGCGGCGCATATCGAGTCCGGCATCCTGGCGCCAACCGAACTTGTCTTCAGAAAGGCGGGGTGAATATGACCACCATGAATCCGCGAAAGATCGCCATCATCGGTACCGGGTCCATGGGATCAATCTATGCCGTCATGATGGCCGAGGCCGGCCATGATGTCTGGGCCATCGACAGCTGGGCCGACCATGTCGATGCCATCAACGCCAACGGGCTGCGGCTTGAGGGCGTCAGCGGTGACCGGAGCGTGACCGCGATCCGCGCCACCACCGATGTGGCCGAAGCCGGTGCGTGCGATCTCTATGTGATCGCGACAAAGGCCGGCGGCGTCGGCGAGGCGGCCCGCGCCGTGGCCGCGGTCATGCGTCCTGATTCGCTGGTGCTGACAATTCAGAACGGTCTTGGCGCCGCCGAGAGGATTGCCGCGCATATGCCGTTGGGCAATGTGCTGCTTGGCGTCGCCGACGGGTTCGGCGCCTCGATAAAGGGACCGGGTCACGCGCACCACAACGCCATGCGGATGATCCGGCTTGGCGAGGTTGATGGCGGCATGACCGACCGCCTCCGCGACCTTGAATCGCTGTGGCAGCAGGCAGGCTTCAACGCCCGCGCCTTTGCCGACATAACACAGCTGATCTGGGAGAAATTCGTCTGCAACGTCACGCTCAGCGCGCCCTGCACCGCCTTCGACTGCAATATCGGGGCGTTGATGGCGAATGCGGAATCCTGGGCGGTAGCGCTTGGCTGCGCCGGCGAGGCCTTTCAGTGTGGTCTTGCCGAAGGGGTCAATTTCTCATTCGACGATGTCGAGGCTTATGTCACCGAGTTCGCCTCGCTGATGCCGGATGCCAGCCCGTCACTGCGGCTGGATCATCTTGCCGGACGCGCCTCGGAAATCGATGCCATCAACGGCATGGTGCCGGTGATCGGCGCGCGGCACGGGATCGGGACACCTTTCAACGAGACTCTCAGCGCCATCGTGCGGGCGCGCGAGGCGGCGTTCACCGGCGGATCGGGCTCAGACTGAAAACCGTTCGGCGCGGAACGGCGTGGTGTCGAGCGGCGGCGCGGTGCCGTCCACCATCGCGGTGATGGCAAGTGCCGAGCCCGGCGCCATCGACAGGCCGACATGCTGGTGTCCGAAATTGAACCACAAGCCGCGATGCCGCGGGGCCGGACCGATCACCGGCAGCGAATCAACCATTGTCGGGCGCCGTCCCATCCAGGGTTCGGTTTCAATCTCCGCCTTCATGTCATGCGCCTCGCGGGCCATCGCGACCGATGCCCTGATCTGCGCGTCGTCTGGCGGCGCGTCGCGGTCGGTCAGCTCGACCCCGCTTGTAATCCGC
Source organism: Rhodobiaceae bacterium (assembly GCA_018624035.1). Lineage (GTDB taxonomy): Bacteria > Pseudomonadota > Alphaproteobacteria > Puniceispirillales > Puniceispirillaceae > UBA8309. Next base: position 3,526 of record JAAZUU010000014.1, read on the forward strand.
ACCCCCTGCTGCATCGGGGCGATGACAAATCCGCCATCCATGTCGTTCACGGCGCGCTTCAGCTGCGGACCGTCAGCCGGGACAAGATGGAGGTGATAGCCACGTTCCCACCCCAGCGGCAGATCATAGCCAAGCCAGCCTGCGATCTCGGCTGTCCAGGCGCCGGCGGCAAGTACAACGCCATCGCCTTCAAGCGTGGATTCACCGTCACCGGCAAGCGTGGCAGCCCATCCTACACCCTGAGCGTTGCCTATCTGGCGCAGGCCGGCAACGCTGCCCTCGACCACGGTGCCGCCAGCGGCGGTGAACAGCGCCAGATAGGCATCTGTCAGGGCCGCCGGGTTGGACACACCGCAAGTGTCATCGAACAGCACCGCCTTTTCATAGATCGGTTTCAGGCCGGGTTCGACCTGCCGCAGCTGTTCACGGTCGAAAACCGTGTAGCGCACCCCGACCTCGTCGCACAGTGCCAGTTCGGCAGCATAACCGGCGAAGGAGGCTTCGCTGCGGAACACCTTCATCCAGCCGCCATGGCGAAGCAGGTCCTGAACCCCCGCCTCGGCGATCCAGTCCTTGTGCTGGGCCAGCGAGAGAACCTGCAATTCACGAAGCGCGCGGGCGGCGGCGCGCCAGTGCCGCGGCGTGCAATGGGCCAGAAAGCGCAGCATCCAGCCAAGCCGTTTCATAACGAAAAGCGGTGAATAACGAAGCCCGTTCGAGCGCCCGAGAAGAAGTTTCGGCAACGCTTTCAGCAGGCCGGGGCCGTTCAGCACCGCCACCGAGGATTCGGACAGCACACCGGCATTGCCGTAGGAGGTCTCGCGCCCCGGCGTGCCGCGGTCGATCAGACTGACCCGGTAGCCGGCGCGTTGCAGCGCCAGCGCATTGCACACCCCGACGATACCGCCGCCAATAACGAGCATCGTCTGTATCTTCCGGTCCGCCATATTCCGTTCCGGCCCCCTGCCCGGTCAGACCCGCGCAACGTTGCCACCTGCCTCGGTCCAGGCGACGAAACCACCCGGGATGTGGGCGCAGCCCTCGACCCCGTCATGACAGGCTATATCGACCGCCATGGCTGACCTTTCGCCGACGGCGCAATAAAACACGACCTGCCTGTCGCCAGCCTGTTTCAGCATCGCAAGATGCTGGTCGAGGCGACTGTAGGGGGCATGGACCGATCCGGGGATCACGCCGGACTTTACCCGCTCGGCCTCCTCACGCAGATCGACAAGCAGCATGCCGTCGGCATTGTCCATAATGATGGATTCAGAGGTCACCGTCGCCACCTCGCGCTGGCGCTCAAGATTGATCCCCATGCGGATATTTTCCGGCACCGCAACATCCATCATCTTCGGGTTGGGCAGGTTCAGATTCGCCATCAGCTCTATATATTCGGCGCGCGAGCCGACCTGGAGGCGCGGATTGAACGCCCGTTCCTCGGCGATGCTGGACACCATGTCCCCCTTGTAGTCATGCGCCGGATAGACGAGCGTGCTGTCGGGAAGTTTCAGAAGATTGCCAAACAGCGAATCATACTGATCGCCGGCATCACCATTCTGGAAATCGGTGCGTCCAGTGCCCCTGATCAGCAACGTGTCACCGGTGAACACCCGGTCATCCATGCGGAAGCAATAGCTGTCATCGGTATGGCCCGGCGTATGCATCGCCGTCATCGCCAGCCCCTCTATGGTCACTTTCTCGCCATCGGCAACGCGCATCGACACGACATCGACCGGCGACTGCTCGCCCATCACCGTGACACAGTTGGTGCGATCCCGAAGCGCGCCCATGGCGGTGATGTGATCGGCATGGACATGCGTGTCCACGACCTTGACCAGCTTCAGGTCAAGCTCCTCGAGAAGCTTGAGATAGCGATCGGTCTTTTCGAACACCGGGTCGATCAGCAGCGCCTCGCCGCCAACACGACTTGCCAGAAGATATGTGTAGGTTGATGAAACCGAATCAAACAGCTGTCGAAAAATCATGATATCCCCCTCGCGTTCCCTTGAAATTGCAGAAATTTGCCAGTCAAGGCAACAGGCCAGATTGCTCAGCCATATCCCAGCATGAAATTGAACACCACCAGCATCGCGCCGCCCAGCAGCGCATAGAGAAAGCCGCTCAGCATATTGTCACCAAGGACAAGCTGGCGTGTCGGCACCCGGTAGAGGCCGCCACATGACAGAACGGACAGCGAGGCCACCGAACTCATCGTCCCGGCACCCCAGCCGATCAGATGCGCCTGCACGAGAAGCGCCGGATGCACATCCGCCCCGCCACCGCTGAAGGTGGCGAGCAGCGCCGTGCTGGTGATCACCGGGTGAATGCCGACAACCGACAGCTTCATCATCGCCAACGGCGTCGCCATCAACGCCACCCAGCCGGGAATCTGTCCCTGCCAGATATTCGCGACCAGGCCGGCCAGGCTGTCATTCTGCGTGGCGAAGAACGCGACAAGCATGGCTGCGGTAATCACCACCAGATCATCCGCCGTGCTGTGCATCGCCTCGCGGGTCTGGCCGAGAATCTCCGCCGCCTTGTCGCGATGTCGGAACAGTTGCAACAGCACCAGCAACGGCATCACGACAACGACAGCCGACAGCGCGGTCAGCCCGAAGGCAAGCGCGACCAGAAGCACCGTCATCAGCACAATGACGAGCCGCCATGCCACCGGCCGCAGGCAATCCAGCGAGATCCGCAGACGTGCCAGCGAGAAGTCACGGTTCAGCCCGATAATGCTGCCGCAGGTAAAGAACAGCGCCGACAGCACCCCGATTGCAATCGCCATCCAGGCATATATCGGGGCGACAAAATTCTGTCCGATCGCAAAGGCGACGAAAAAGGGCGACCATGCAGAGGACGACACCATGCCGCGTATCACCGCCTCGGCGGCGGCGCGGCGGCGGGGCTGATCCGCATCCTCTGGCAGGGCCGCGGACAGCAGCGCGAAGGCGCCGGTATTGATGATGCCGCCAAAGACATGTGCCGCCAGCTGCTGGCCACCAGCCGAGGCGCTGGCAGGCAGCGCGCCAAGTCGACGCTGGGTGGCGTGAACCGATGGCATTGTCATCGCCGTCGCCCTGACAAGCGCCATCGTCGGCAGCAGGGCAGCGAAGATAAGGACCCGTCTGCCGCCTGAAAGAATGTCGGCAAAGCCCGGCAATTCATCAAGAAGCAGCCAGGTGACCGCCGCCAGAACCGCAAGGATCACCAGACTGTTCCAGCGCAGGCGCACCATTGTCAGCACAATGAACAGGCCGAAAGCCAGCGCGCCAATGCTGGCGACAAGACCGTCCGGTCGCACCGTCACAATGGCGCCGACAGCCGCCACCCAGGCGATGGTGAGACAGGCAAGCCGCGCCTGTCGCAGCGCGATGGTCAGAAATGTCAGGCTGGATCTTGCGATCATCGGAGCTTCCGCGGATGGCGATGCCCGAGTATGACAGGTTTGACGATCCGGCCAAGACTTGAATGGCCGGGACTTGAATGGCCGGGACGTGCGCTCCGGGAAGGTCGGTTCGGGAATTCCAGCCGGATGATTCCCGTTCGGCCATCACATCGGCGTGCCGCTCAGCAATCCGACCAGACAGCGAATTCATTTCCCGCCGGTTCGGCGAAATGAAATCGGCGTCCGCCCGGAAATGAGAAGACCGGTCTGACAATGGCCGCGCCATGCTGTTTGACAAGCCGCTCGCGCGCCGCCAGATCAAGGCTGTAGAAGACTATCAGCGCGCCGCCGGTACCGGATCTGCTGGCCGGATCGGCCGGATCGGCAGGGTGGATCCCGCCATCAATTCCGGCCCCGTGAAAGGCAAGATAGGAGCCATACGCCTCAAACTGCCAGCCGAAAGCGGCGGAAAAGAAGGCCCGTGTCGCCGCCATATCCGCCGAGGCGAATTCGACATAGTCAATCTTATGATGGGCCTCACGTCTCGGTGTGGTTGGCATGGCGCCTGATGCCCTCCGATTCTTCCGGGTCGATTATTCCGGGTCGATTGTGCGGGTGCTGCGTCGATGTCACGGGACAAAGTCTGGCCAGTCGCCATCCGCGCGGCAAATCACGTTTCCGATATCCGGACGACAGGCAGGTTCGATGACAAAAAAAGAGGCGCTTTCGCGCCTCTTTTAGTGTGCTCCAACTGAAGGATGTGTCGGAGCTTTGTGTGGGTGCCATCACACAAAGCCTTGGAGGATCGCGGGGACTGACCCGCGTCAAAATACAATCAAACGGTAACGTTTGCCGGAATCACAATAAAGAGCCGGCAAGGGAAAAGATTTTTCCCGGACCATCAATAATGAACAGACACATTAAGGCACGAGATAGCGCTGGCACCCGCCGGCAATGTGCCGTGACAGGCCTCAGGCGTGGATCTTGTTCCAATAGGGGTCCATCCCATAGCGGGTCGCCATGAAATCGACAAAGGCACGGGTGCGTTTTGGCAGGATGGTCGTCTTCGGATAGACAGCATAGACGTCATACTCTGCCCAGTCATAGTCGGTCAGAACCGGCTTCAGAAGGCCATTATTGATGGCGTCGTAATGCAGGAAATTGGGAAGGCAGGTAATGCCGAGCCCGGCGATTGCCGCCTCGCGCAGCACATCGCCATTATTGGCCGAGAGTTTCGGCGACACACGCAGCACCCCGGGCTTGCCGTCCGGCCCCCGATAACGCCAGTCATTGGGAGTCTTGTCATTCGAATAGACAAGCGCGGGTGCGGCTTCGAGATCTTCGGGCTTGGTGATTGGCTGATACTGCGCCAGGAAATCCGGCGATGCGCAGGGAATGTTGCGGACGGTCGAGATCTTTTTCGCGATCAGGCTGGAATCGGACAGCACGCCGATCCTGATGGCAAGATCGAACCCCTCGGCAACCAGATCAACACGCTTGTCGGACAGATCCATGTCAATCCGCACATCCGGATGCGCGTGCATGAATTGCGAAATGGCCGATGACATATGCGAAACACCAAATGAAAGCGGCGTGCTGATCCTTAGCACACCGCCCAGGCCACCTCCGGAATTAAGCACTTCCTGTTGTGCCGCTTCCAATTCATCGAGTACCGCCTTACATCGCTCATAGAAGCCTTGACCAACCTCATTGAGGTACATCCGGCGGGTTGTACGTTGGATAAGAGGTGCACCCAACCTGAGCTCGAGGTCCTTCAGGCGCCTACTGACAGCGGAAACGGCAATCCCCAGCCGCTCGGCAGCCTGAGTAAGGCTGCCAGTTTCGACCACCATGACGAATGCGCGGATTTCCTCAATCTGGCTCATAGTGTCGCACCTTACATTATTATTCTGAAAATTAGAATTATATTTTCCCTACAGCCATCTTTTTACTTCGCTTGGCAATAATTAGCTTGAAAGCAGCCATGGGGGACCTCCCCCCTCCCATGGCTCTTTCCTGTTGTGGTTGACGACGCGGGAAAAATCGCCAAAAAGGCAGTCGTTATGAGCGGATCACATCGCAACATTCTGAGAATTGACGCCAGCATGCGCCGCCAGAAATCCGTCAGCCGCATGCTGGCTGATGAGATGGTCGCGGCGCTTGGCGCCCGCAAATCCTCGGTCAATGTAATCAATCGCGACCTCGCCGCCGGCATCGGCATCGTCAATGCCGCCTGGATCGAGGCCGAGCGGACGTCGGAGGAAAACCGCACCCCCGACCAGCGCGCGCTGTTGACCCAGTCCGACGCGCTTGTCGCCGAACTTCAGGCCGCAGACGACATTGTCATCGCGACACCAATCTACAATTTCAGCGTACCCGCCGCGCTCAAGGCCTGGATCGACCTGATCTGCCGCGACAAGATCACCTTCGTCTATGAGAACGATTCGCCACGCGGCCTGCTGTCGAACAAGCGTGCGACGGTCATCGTAACGTCCGGCGGCACGCTTGCCGGCAGGGACATCGACTTCACCACCAGCTATATTCGGCATATCCTTGGTTTCATCGGGGTGGATGATGTGACGATGATCGATGTCACCGGCCTGTCGAAGAACCGCAGCAGAGTGATTGCCGACGCACGCAAGGAAATCAGCGTGGTCAGCGCCAGGCAGCTTGCCGACGCGCGCAATCTGTCGGTCGCAGAGTAACTCTTCCTGACGACACTTCTGTGCATCGCATGCCGGTCCGGCGCGCGAAACGCCCCGTTTGCCGAAATCCATGTTCTCTGCCGGCAGCCCGGGTGCCGGCAAGGCACTTGCCTTTGCCCATGCGAAGCCACATGCTGCGAGTCCGGGCACCGCGCCGCAGCAGGCGATGGTGAACGCGCCGCGACGTGACGGCTGAAAGACAGCGCCGGTGCCGCCGGTGCATGGAGGCGCCCGATGGCGAACCCCATTCCCGAGACGATGCGCGCCATGGTGACAATGGGACATGGCGGGCTGGATCAGCTGACGTTTCGCGATGACTGGCCAACACCGGTGCCGGGGGCCGGTGACGTGCTTGTCAGGGTGGGGGCCTGCGGGCTCAACAACACCGACGTCAACACGCGGTCAGGCTGGTATTCGAAGACGGTCAGCGGCGCCACGATCGGCGATGCCTATGACGAGGTCGGCACGGACGACCCGAGCTGGGGCGGACGGCCGATCAGTTTCCCGCGGATCCAGGGTGCCGATGTGTGCGGTGAGATCGTCGCCACCGGCAGCGCAATCGACCCGTCGCGGATCGGCGAGCGGGTAATCACCGACAACTGGATCCGCGACCCCGACGATCCGCTGAACAAGGACAGGACCGGCTATTACGGGTCGGAATGCGATGGCGGCTTTGCCGAATATGCGGCGATGCCGGCGCGCAACGCGCTGGCTGTCGACTCGCCTCTGAGCGATGCCGAACTGGCGACCTTTTCCTGCTCCTATTCCACCGCCGAGGGGATGCTGACCCGCGCCACCGTTACGGACAATGACACGGTGCTTGTTCCGGGTGCCTCGGGCGGTGTCGGCGGGGCGGTGGTGCAACTGGCAAAGCTTCGCGGTGCGCGCGTCGTCGCCATGGCGTCCGAGGCCAAGCATGAAGCCGTGGCCGCGCTTGGCGCCGACCTGGTGCTGCCGCGAAACCCGGACGATCTTGCCGGATCGCTGGCCGACGAGCGGATAACCGTTGTCGCCGATATCGTCGGCGGCGGTGGCTGGCAGGCATTGATCGAGGTGCTGCAGCGTGGCGGACGCTATACCTGCTCGGGCGCCATCGCCGGCCCGATTGTCGATTTCGACCTTCGCACCTTCTATCTTCGCGACCTGACCTTCACCGGCTCGACAGTGATCGACCCGGCGGTGATGCCGCGCCTTGTCGGCTATATCGAATCCGGTGCTGTCAGGCCGGTTCTGGCGGGAAGCTATCCATTGCATGAACTGCGCGAGGCGCAGGCGGCTTTCATCGCGAAGACGCATACGGGCAATATCGTGGTCTGCCCATGAAGATCAGCCGCATCGCGATCCTCAAGACCGACCCTGTTTCGGCGATACGCTGCGGCTCGGCGTGACACTGGATATTGACAGGTCGGGCATACCCGTTGCCATCTATGAATGAGATACCGGCCCCATGACGGCCCCACATTCTGACTGATCAATCCGGAAGGAGACCATGATGCCATCCAGCACCCATATGGACCATCTTGCCGCCCGCGCCCGCGCCGTGCTGCCGGCTGGCGGTTTTGGCAATTTCGACGCTGATGTCTTCATTCGCGAGGGTCACGGATCGCGCGTCATTGACGAGAATGGCCGCGAATTCATCGATTACCTGATCAGCTCGGGCCCGATGATACTCGGCCATGGCCATCCCGAGGTGAATGACGCCATCCGCGAACAGCTGGATCGCGGGATGACCTTTTTCGCCAACAACAGCGCCGGGCTTGAACTGGCCGAGGAAATCTGCCGCGCTACCGCCTGCGCCGACCAGCTTCGCTATGTCAGCACCGGCGGCGAGGCCGACATGTACGCCATGCGGCTGGCCCGCGCGCATACAGGCCGGTCGAAAATCCTGAAATTCGAGGGCGGCTATCACGGCATGTCGGCCGAGGCGCTGATGAGCCTTGCCCCGACCCGGCTGCAGAATTTTCCGAGCCCGGTTCCCGATTCGGCCGGCATTCCCGACACGGTCGAGGACGGCATCCTCGTCGCGCCGTTCAATGACGCCGATTTCGCGGCGTCGCTGATCGATGAACATGCCGACGACATTGCCGGCGTCATCGTCGAGCCTCTGCAGCGCCTGATTCCGCCGGCGCCGGGGTTCCTCGAGGCGTTACGCGAAAAGACCTCACAGCATGGCATCGTGCTGATCTTCGATGAGGTGGTGACCGGATTCCGCCTTGCCTATGGCAGCGCGCAGGAGGCCTATGGAGTCACCCCCGATCTGTGCACGCTTGGCAAGATCATCGGCGGCGGCCTGCCATTGGCGGCGCTTGCCGGGCGCGAGGATATCATGCGCCATTTCGACAAGGATGCTGTCGGCGCCGACGGCTTCACCTTCCAGATCGGCACGCTGAGCGGCAATCCACTGGCCGCCGTGGCCGGACTGAAGACACTGGAGGTGCTGCGCCGTGACGGAAGCTATGAGACGCTTCACGCCACTGGCAAGCGGTTGATGGCGGCGATGTCAGAGCCGCTCACCGCGCACGGAATCGCCCACCAGATCGTCGGCTCACCGGTTCTGTTTGACGTGATCTTCACCGCGAGGCCGGTGCTGAATTACCGCGATATTCAGACCGGCGATGCCAGGCTTGCCGGCATTTTCAACAAAGCCGTCCGCGATCGCGGTGTGCTGAAACCGGCGGCAAAGCTGTATCCGCATCTGGCGCTGAGCGAGATGGATCTGCAGGAAACCGAAGCCGCCTTCGCCCATGCCGCCGCGCAGGTTGCCGCCGCCGTCACCGCGGCGTAGACTCGCCTTCATGACGCAGACACCCCCCGCCCCGCCCCGGAATGTGCGGATCGAGGCCAGCTGGGCGGCCCGGCTTGCCGGCCAGTTCACGGCACCGCATATGATGTCGCTGAGTGCCTTTCTGCGCGCCGAAAAAGCCGCCGGCAAACGCATCTACCCGCCGGGAGACCGGATTTTCAGCGCCTTTGAGCTGACACCTTTCGATGATGTGAAGGTGGTGATCCTCGGCCAGGACCCCTATCACGGGCCGGGACAGGCGCATGGGCTCAGCTTTTCCGTGGCGCGCGGCGTCTCCCCGCCGCCATCACTGCAGAACATCTATCGCGAGTTGCAGGCCGATCTTGGCATACCGCATCCCGGACATGGCAATCTGGAAGGATGGGCACGCCAGGGCGTGCTGCTTCTCAATGCCTGCCTCACCGTCGAGGATGGCCGTGCCGGATCGCATCAGGGCAAGGGATGGGAGCCCTTTACCGACGCGGTCATCGCGGCGCTGAACCGCGAGCGCGAACATCTTGTCTTCATACTGTGGGGCCGCAAGGCACAGGACAAGGGGGCGGTGATCGACCGGACACGTCATCTTGTGCTGACAAGTGTCCATCCCTCGCCGCTGTCCGCCTCGAACGGATTTTTCGGCAGCCGGCCCTTTTCGGCGGCAAATGCCTATCTCAAATCCCACGGCGTGACACCGGTGGACTGGACGCCGGCATGAGCGGGGCGCCGACGCCGCCCTCAAACCAGCTTGGCATCCTGTTGATGCTGGGGGCGGCCATCACCTTCGGCCTCCAGGACGGGCTGTCACGGCTGCTTGCCGAGGCCTATAACGTGATGAGCGTCATCACCATCCGCTATTGGGCCTTTGCGCTGTTCGTGCTTGCCTTCAGCGCCAGCCGCCGCGGCGGAATCCGCGCCGTGGCACAGACAAGGCGGCCTGTCCTGCAGACAGTGCGCAGCATTTTGCTAATCACCCAGATCTGCACCGCCACCTATGGGTTCACGGTCATCGGGCTTGTCGGCTGGCAGGTGATTTTCGCAAGCTACCCGCTGATGATCGCCGCGCTGTCGGTGCCCTTCCTTGGCGAGCGGGTTGGCTGGCGTCGCTGGTTGGCGATCCTGGCCGGCTTCGCCGGTGTGGTGGTGGCCCTTGATCCGGGCGGCGAGATTTTCGGCCTCACAATGCTGCTGCCGCTGTTCGGGGCGGCACAGTTCGCCCTCTATGGAATTCTGACCCGCATGGCCGGTCGCGGGGATTCCACTGAAACAAGCTTTTTCTGGACCGGCATTGTCGGCGCGGTGGCCATCACGCTGATCGCACCGCTTGCCTGGAATCCGCCCGCCGCCGGTGACTTGGGGTGGATGATGCTGCTCTGCGGCGCGGCGATCATCGGCCATTTCATGCTGATCAAGGCGTTCGAGATCGCCGAGGCCGGCGTTCTCCAGCCATTCGCCTATTTCGGCATCGCCACCTCGGCAGCCGTGGGATATTTCGGTTTTGGCGACGCGGTGACACCGGCGATGCTGGCCGGCGGCGGAATCATCGTCGCTGCCGGCCTGTTTACCCTGTGGCGTGAACGGGTGGTCGCGCGCCGCCGCGCCGCGGAAGGCTGATCAGCTTCCCTGGCCCGCAAGCCGCGGCATCGACACCGCCACTGTCATCCAGCAATTGTCGAATTCGCCGCCCTGCACCAGCTCGACAGCCCAGTTGAAATACAACACCTTGCCGCCACCTGTTTCCATGAAGACATCGAACGTGGCGCGGCTGTCATTGCTCGGCACCGGTACGATCCGGTGGCTGGCATGGTTCAGCATCTGGCCATAGGCGGGCCCTTTGAGCATGCCGGCAAAACGCGGCAACGGGCCGGTCATCGCGCGGTTGCGCGGGTGCGCGAAATTCCAGGTCTGCGCGATTCCGAAATCCGGGCTTGGATTGTCGTTGAACTGCAGCGCCTTCATCTGGATGGCGACAACTTCTTCAGGCGCGATTGACGGATCGGGGACGACGAGGTCGGCGGCGCGGGCCATGAATCCCGGCAGGATCAGGCCAAGGCTCACCAGCAGGATCGGCAGGATCGATTTGATCTTCATCACTTCAAACTCCCTTCATCCCCCTATTGTTGCGTCTTGTACAGATGGGGCGCCGCACCCACATCTGCAATCATGGCGGGCCATCACGCCTTGTGACATGGCGTCACGCCGTCATCATGTCGCCGCTGATGCGAATGGGAGTGTTTCTGATGAATGTCCTGATTCAGGGCGGTGGACGCGGAATCGGCATGGCGCTGGCAGAGCGCGCCCTTGCGGCTGGCGCGAATCGGCTGTTCGTCACGGCGCGCGACCCGCAAGCCGCACCGGCGCATAGCAAGCTGGCCCATAGCAAGCTGGCATCGGATGATCGTGTCACCTTCCTGCCGCTTGATGTCACCGACGAGGCCAGTATCACGGCGGCCTGCGCGCAAATTGCCGACAGCGTGCCACAGCTTGACCGTGTGATCTGCACCGCCGGCATGCTGCAGCAGGGCGATATCCGGCCGGAAAAACGGGTCGCCGACCTGCGACAGGACAATCTGCTGCATCTCTATCAGGTCAACGCGCTGGGGCCGGTGCTGCTGGCGCGCGAGCTGTGGCCGCTTCTCAAGGGTGATCACAAGCTGCATTTCGCCGCCATCTCGGCGCGGGTAGGATCAATTTCCGATAACCGGCTTGGTGGCTGGTACGCCTACCGGGCCAGCAAGGCGGCGCTGAACCAGCTGATGCGCACGCTGTCGATCGAACTGGCGCGGGTCAACCCGAATGGCTGCGTGGCGACATTGCATCCGGGGACCGTCGACACCAACCTGTCGAAACCGTTCCAGGGGGGTGTGCCGGCTGGCAAGCTGTTCACCGCGGACCATGCGGCCGACTGCCTGTGGCAGGTTCTTGACCGGCTTGGCCCCGAGGATACCGGCCTTCTGCATGCCTATGATGGCAGCGTCATTCCTTACTGACCGGCCCGGCAGTGCGCCCGCGAAGCGTCAGCGGCAGCTGCGCCAGCATGAACAGCGCGCTTGCCGGTGCCGCGATGAAGGTTTTGTAGAAGACCCATTCGGCCTCGTCGAAGCCGCGCCAAACAATCTCGTTGGCGATCGCCAGCACCAGAAAGAAGCAGCCCCAGCGCAGGCTGAGCAGGCGCCAGGTATCATCTGTCAGCGAGAACTGGCCGGCGAAGAACAGCCGCATCATCGCCCGGCCGCCGATCAGGCCGCCAAGAAGCACCGCCGAGAACATGCCGTTGAAGATCGTCGGCTGAATCTTGATGAACATCCCGTCACCAAGCGCCCAGGCGGCGGCGGTGAAGGCCGCCGACATCACCAGCGAGAACAGGGGGAAGGCCGCCAGCCGGCCTTCACGAAGCCAGGCCAGCATCATGACCAGCCCGCCAATGCCGACCGACAGGATCGCCGCCGCGATCAGTCCCAGATACTGATAGCCGACAAAGAAGGCCAGAAGTGGCAGGATTTCGACAAGGAAAGCGCCAAGCTTCACAAGCCTGCCCCCCAGACATCCTTCGGCACGGTGACGTTCGGACGGGTCATTCGGCCCTGCCCAGAAGCGCCAGTTGGAACGCCGCATCCCGTACCTTTGGCCCAAGCCAGATATCCATCAGCGCGCGAATGAAACGCCGGTCGGTGATCTCGGCAATCACCCGGCCATCCGTGGCCAGCACAAGCCGGTCATCGGCGGTATGGATGAAATCGGCCGACGAGCCTTTCGGCATGTCGATGAAGGCCGCCTCCATCAAGGGCAACCAGCTCTCGATCATGCTGTCGCTGGCGGCGCGCTGGCGCTTCATTTCCTTGACCGTCTGCTTGATGATCCGGTCCTTCTTGCCATTGATCAGATAGGTCAGCCGCAACGCATAGGGCGCGCCGCGGTCATAGACGCCCTGCGGCGCAAAAAGCGCGGCATCATAGATCTTGAAGAACAGCACCTGAAAGCGTGCCTTGCCAACAAGCCCGGCATCGGGAACAAGATCACGCATCACCTCGCCGCGCGCCATGCCCGGCAGGGCGACGAAGGCAAGCATGCCCACCAGCAACCGGCGGCGTGGAAGCAGTGTCATCAGGCGCGGCCCGTTCATGTTTCCGTGTATCCTATTGCGGCCATGTCTCAAGGTCGAGCGGCCCGACCGCCGCCGCGGCACGGCCACGAAGAAAGACGATCGTCACCGACCCGATCTCGACACCGAACTTGCTGATGAAGGCGCGGTTGATGGCGACATCCTCGTCCTGCCTGTAGATCCAGTCATCGAAATGCACCGCAACCTCGCGCCCCGACATTTCCAGCACCACATCATATTCCCAGTTCAGCGCATTGCCGGCGATCCGGCCATTCGCCTTGCCACTGACATCGGCGGCGCTGCCTTCATAGACCACACTGCCGTCAGCCTCGGCTCCGGTCCGGCGGATCACCCAGGTACGGTCGGCACGCTCGCCATCATCATAGAGGAAATCCTCGACCAGGGTCAGCGTGTCGCCCTCGACGGTGCCGGTCATATTGACCCGGAACTGGCGGCGCAGATTGCCGAATCTGTCCTCGAAAATGCCGTAGGCGACGCTGTCACCGGCAAAGAAGGCGGCAAGGTCGAGCGGCGGCCGGCGATCGGAAAGCGTGGCCACATCCTTGCGCGCGCAGGCCGACAGCCCGGCAAGAAGACCAATTGCCACGAGCGCGGTGAACATGAAGCCGGTCAGCCGGCGCATCATGGAAGGTGAAGATCGTCTCATGTCGATGTCCTTTCGTCTGTCCGGTCGAGTGTGGCGAGAAACCGTGCCGCGTCATCGCGGATTTCCCCGACCCGTTCGTCCGCCATGCGATCAAGCGATTTATACATCATGCCAAGCCGGGCGTTGCCGCCAAGCCTGTCCCGGTTGCGGATCAGAAAGTCCCAATACAGATAGTTGAACGGGCAGGCCCCCTCGCCGGTTTTCTTCGCCACCCTGTAGCGACAACTGCCACAATAGTTGGACATGCGGTTGATATAGGCACCGCCGGCGGCATAGGGCTTGCTGGCCAGATACCCGCCATCGGCAAACAGCACCATACCCGACACATTCGGCAACTCGACCCATTCATAGGCATCGGCATAGACGACAAGATACCATTCATTCACCTGCCGCGGGTCGAGGCCCGCCAGCAGCGCGAAATTGCCAAGAACCATCAGGCGCTGGATGTGATGCGCATAGGCATAGCGCCGTGTCTGATCGATCGACTGCGCCATGCAGTTCATGTCGGTAGCACCGGTCCAGTAGAAATCGGGAAGCCGGCGGTCGGCGGCAAGGAAGTTCATGTCGGCATAGTCCGGCATCTTCAGCCAGTAGATACCGCGAACGAATTCACGCCAGCCAAGGATCTGGCGAATGAACCCCTCGACCGCGTTCAGCGGCGCATGGCCGGTGGCCCAGGCCGCCTCGGCGGCGCGCACAGCCTCGGCCGGCAGGATCAGCCCAGCGTTCAGATAGAAGCCGATATGGCTATGATACATCCACGGCTCATCCGCTATCATCGCGTCCTGATAGGTGCCGAACAGCGGCAACCTCTCGGTTATGAAATGATCAAGCACCTGCAGCGCCTGATCGCGCGTTACGGCAAAGCCGAAATCGGCAAGGTCGCCAAAATGCCCGGCGCAGCGTGACTCCACCAGCGCCAGCACCTCGTCGGTGATCGCGTCAGGCCGGAATAGCAGCGGCTTCGGCACCGTCAGTGACAGGTCGGGAGGCTCGCGGTTGTCGGCATCATAGTTCCATTTGCCACCAACCGGATCACCACCCTCCATCAGAATGTCATGGTGACGCCGCATCTCGCGATAGAAGAAATCCATGCGAAGCTGTTTGCGCCCCTCGGCCCAACCGGCAAAGAACCCCGGAGGACACATGAACCTGTCATCACCGCGAATCTCGACTGGGATGCCAAGGTCATCCTGCCAGTCACGCATAGCGGCCAGCACCCGGTATTCCCCCGGCTCGGTGGCAATCAGCCGGTCAGGAGCAAGACGCGCCATCGCGCGGGCGATCTCGCTAGTGATGCTGCCGCTGTTTTCCGGGTCATCAAGCCTTGTATAATGGACCGTGATGCCCTCGGCCCGCAGGGATTCGGCGAAGTGCCGCATAGCGGCAAACAGGAAGGCGATCTTGCGTTTGTGATGGCGGACATAGGTGACCTCCTCGATCACCTCGGCCATCAGCACGACATCCTGCGCCGGATCGAGATCGGCAAGGCCGGCAAGACCCCTCGTCAGCTGGTCACCCAGAACAAGCCGCAGCGCCCCGGCCATCAGCCCGCCCCTTCACGAAGCGCGCTGAAGGCAGCCAGCGCGGACTCGCGCGATTCCTTCAGATCGACAACCGGGTGCGGATAGGTCTCGCCAAGCCGCACACCGGCCGCATCGAGAACATCGCACGGCGCGGTCCAGGGGGCGAACAGATATTTTTTCGGCAGTTTCGCCAGTTCGGGAAGAAAGCGACGCGTGTAGAGGCCGTCAGGGTCGAATTTCTCGCCCTGCGTTACCGGATTGAACACCCTGAAATAGGGTGCCGCATCGGCCCCGCAGCCGGCGATCCACTGCCAGGACGCGCTGTTGCTGGCATGGTCGGCATCGACAAGACAGTCCCAGAACCAGGCCTCGCCATGATGCCAGTGAAGCCGCAGATTCTTCACCAGAAACGAGCCGGTCACCATGCGCATGCGGTTATGCATATAGCCTGTCTGCCACAGCTCGCGCATCGCCGCGTCGACAAAGGGGATGCCGGTGCGGCCAGTCTGCCAGGCGCGGAGCAGGCCGGCATCGTCGCGCCAGTCGAACCGGTCGAACTTGACCTGCAGATTGCGGCGCTTCAGTTCAGGGTTGAAATAGAGCAGCGAATGCGAGAATTCGCGCCAACCAAGCTCGGAACAGAAATTGTCGACATCGCCCTCGGGAAGGTCGACGCGGTCCCGCGCCGCGTGCCAGATCCGGTTGACCGAAATCTCGCCCCAATGGATATGCGGCGACAGGCGCGAGACGTTCGGCGCCGCCGGCAGGTTCCGGCCATCCTTGTAGCCGGCAAGCCCGTGATCGAGAAACGCCGCCAGCCGGTCCCACGCGCCAGCCTCGCCGATCTGCCAGTGAGGTGCCAGAATTTCGCCCCAGTCCTGATCGGGAAGAAGGCCAAGCGATCCGATCTCGCTGGCCGGCGCATTCGGTGTCACGCTGACATCCGGAACAGGCAGAGGCGCGCGCGGCGGGGCGGCGGCAAGACAGCCACGCCGGTAAAAGGGCGTGAATACCTTGAACGGCGTGCCGTCACCCTTTTTCACTTCCCACGGCTCCCACAGCAGCGAGCCATTATGGCTTTCCGCCTCGATGCCGGCATCGGACAGCGCCGTTTTCAGCCTGGTGTCGCGTTCGATCCGCCAGGATTCATAGCTTCGGTTCCAGAACACCGCACCGGCCCCTGTTTCACGGGCCAGCGCCGGGATCAGCGTCAGCGCGTCACCAGCCGCCACATGGAGCGTACCACCAAGCGAGTCCTTGAGAGCAGTGAGAGAGTGATGCAGCCACCAGCGGCTGGCCGCGCCCATCGCATCCCGGCCGGCATTCACATCATCGAGTATATAGACAGGCAGCACATCGCCGCGCGCCGCGGCGGCGCACAATGCCGGATTGTCCGACAGACGAAGGTCCTGACGAAACCAGCAGATAGAGAGCGGGCGCGACATTCAGCATCCTTTCCGCCACGCGCGGCGCGGCGAGTGCGTGCAAACGGCTCCCCCATCCCTTGCAGAAACATGGTTGCCGGGCGGCCTGCCCGACCCGCTGTTAGATCGCGTCACCGGGGCCGGCTTTCAAGCCCTGCGCGGTCTGTGGATCAATAAATCCGGCGTCTCAGAAAAAAACGAAACAACGGGTCTCGATACTTTGCCGCGGCGGCGCCTCCGGCGTTGATGCCGGGTCGGTGAAGGCGGTGTGGATGGTAAAGCGGGTCCGCCCGTCGGTTGCCGAGTCATAGGTCTTGATGAGCGCCACCTCATCCATCTCCATATGCGGGAAATAGACCCATTCATGGGCCGGGCTGAACCGCGCCATCTGGATTTGCCCGACGCGGTCCTGTGCCTGCCGGGTGACCTCTACCAGGTCGCCGGTGGCCAGGGTGCGGCTGTCACAGAAGGCCAGCGGACTGGTCTCGACCCGGCCGGCGATGGACCGCCAGATATTGATGATCGCGAAACGGCCGGCCAGCAGCGTCTCAGCCTCGTCGGGCAGGATATCACGAAGCCGGCGTTCGGCCGACCAGGGTGTGTAGTCATTATGGATCACCGATGACGGCTCGCGCATCACCTGTCGGCGGCGCAGGCTGTCGCTGGCGGCGCGGCGCGTATGGTCGAAAACCTCGACCCGGCGCGCGCCGGTAACCCCCGCGACAAGTGACTTTGCCTCGGCGTCATAAACCGCCTCCAGCGCATCATCATCATGGAAATCGGTCATCGCGCTGACATGCGGTACCAGCATGAAGCCGGCACCATCCAGATCGAAATCGCGGCCTCGGCCGTCACAAATCGTCACCTCGCGCAGATCATACCGGCCGTCATGATCGGCGGCGGCCCCGCCGGCCCGGGAGGCATGATAGACCGCGTCGCCGCCATCACTAGCGGCCAGATATTGCAATGTGGCGCGAACTGGCTGTGTGGCTGTCATGATCAGGATCTCCCCGGGCGATGGCGAAAGCTAACAGCAACAGGTGGTGGCGAATGAGGCAGGCGGTCAGCGTCGGTCGGACATGCCCATACGCGATTCAAGCCACCTGACCCCGGCCGAAACCAACAGGATCAACACCAGATACTCCATCACAAGAACGGTGTAGATTTCAAGCGGCCGGTATTCGGTGACAACAAGTTCATTGGCGCGGCGGGTCAGTTCCTCCATGCCGATGACCGAGACAAGCGACGACATCTTCAGCATGTAGACAAGCTGGTTGCCAAGCGCCGGCAGGATCCGCTTGATGGCCTGCGGCAGGATCACGAACCGCATCTTGTCGACATAGGACAGCGAGATCGAATGCGCCGCCTCATGCTGGCCGCGATCGATCGACTGGATGCCGGCGCGGAAAATCTCGGCCTGGAAGGCGCTGTCGGAGATCGCTAGCGCCAGCACGCCGGCCCAGAACACCGAAATCGAAATATCGGCGACCTGCGGCAGGCCATAATAGACCCAGAGGATCAGCACAAGGATCGGCACCGCCCGCACAAGCTCGACATAGACGCGGTTGATCACCCGCGGCGGGCGCTGGCGGGCCAGTCCCGGCAACGCGACCAGAAGACCAAGCAACACCGAGATGGCGATCGCCGTCACCGACAGGGCGATGGTGTAATACAGCCCATCGAGAAGGAACATCAGATTGCGCTGACCCGCCGGCGTCGTCGGATTGACGACATACCATCCCCAGTTTCCCGAACAGCCGGCCAGCGCGAAGAGGGTCAGCAACGGCCAGAATTTCAAAATCCGCATGATGCGCCCCTAATTCCGCAGGATCTGCTGCAGGAAGGTCTTGCAGCGATCGCTTTCAGGCTCCGAGAAAAAGCGTTTCGGCGGCGCCATCTCGACAATCCGGCCGTGATCCATGAACACCATCTTGTCGGCGACATGGCTGGCAAAGCCCATCTCGTGGGTGACCACGATCATCGTCATGCCGGTGGCGGCGAGCTCTTCAATGACATCCAGCACCTCGGCGATCATTTCCGGATCGAGCGCCGAGGTCGGCTCGTCGAACAGCATGATCCGCGGTTCCATGCACAGCGCCCGCGCGATCGCCACCCGCTGCTGCTGGCCGCCTGACAGCTGGTCGGGGAATTTCTGCATCTGTTCGGGGATCCGCACCCGCTCGAGGTAATATTCAGCCAGTTCGCGCGCCGCCGCCGGTGCCAGACCGCGCGCCCGCAGCGGGCCAAGTGTCAGATTGTCGAGAATGGACAGATGCGGGAACAGATTGAACTGCTGGAACACCATGCCGACATTGTTGCGAAGCACCGCCCGGGCGGCAGCGCTGTCATCAACCGTCACGCCGTCGATCATGATCTCGCCGGCATCATGCTGTTCCAGCCTGTTGATGCAGCGGATCAGGGTTGATTTGCCCGACCCGGACGGACCGCAGATCACAACCTTCTCGCTCATCCCGATATCGAGACTGACCTGGTCGAGCGCCTGAAACGCGCCAAAGAACTTGCTGACATCCCGCATGCGAATGAGGGGGGCCGCGTTGCCGTCCTGTGCTGCTGATTTTTTCGCTGGCATCAAATTGTCCTGATATGCAATGGCCCATCTGACCAGACAGCGCGCCACGACGCAATGCTGACAATGCGACCTTATCCCGTCATCCGGCATGACTTTACAAGACCCTTTCCAAAAAGCGCTTGAAAACGCGCCTGCAAGGCCGCTTTGCAGAGAGCGAGTTTGCGATTGACGCCAGCGCCACCCAGGCCCAACATGCATTAAGGAAATTGAATGTAGCCTGACGTGGCGTGCCTATTCCGGGGGGGATGCATGGCAGCGTGGATTGAGATGATTGGCGATGCCGATGCCGGCCCCTCGTTGCGAGAGGCGCTGGACAACGCCAGAACACCGCATGGCACCGTCGACAATGTGATGCGTGTGCATTCGCTGCGCCCGAACACAATGACCGGGCATGTTGTGCTTTACCGGGCAGCGCTTCACGACGATGCCAACACCTTGCCAACCTGGCTGCAGGAAACCATAAGCTCCTATGTCTCGGTGCTGAATGACTGCGCCTACTCCTTTGCCAACCACTGGAAGAACGCCGCGCATCTGATCGGTGACGCGCCCCGCGCCGCACAGATCGAGGCGGCCATTCATGCGCGCTCCCCGCAGAACGTGTTTGACGGCGCCGAACTGGCGCTGATGCGCTATGCCGAAAAACTGACTGTCGCACCGAATGAAATGGAAGAGGCGGATGTGATCGCCCTTCGCGAGGCCGGACTTGATGACGGTGCGATTCTCGAGGCCAACCAGATCATCTGTTACTTCAACTATGTGAACAGAAGCATCAACGGCCTTGGTGTGACGACGGAAGGAGACGTCATCGGCTATTACGCCGACTGACCGGTCTTGGGGTGAGTGAATGAATAATCAGATACATGGGTTCGGCGCGGCCAATCTGATCGACAACTGCCTTGGCACTGTCGAGGGCATGACGATCCTGCTTGTCTGCGAGGACCCGCGGCATGGCTGGTATGACCACGCCGCCCCGGACCATGTTCATCACGAACTGCTGGCCCGCGGTGCCACGGTCAGGCGGATGATGGTCGATCTGCCGGAAAACCGCCCGAACGACGCTGTGCAGGCGGCGATGAACAAAGTCGATCGTGTGATTTTCTTCTCGCGGCTTGGCGATCAGGGACGCTTTGACTGGCATTACACGGGCCCACCCTGCGTCATGAGCTATGCGCTGAATGAAGACATGCTCGATGGTGGGTACGGATCACTCGACCATCTGTCCATGTGCCGGCTGAAGGCCGCCATCGACGAGGTGACACTTGGTGCAGACCACATCCGTGTAACCTGCCCGCTGGGAACATCGTTCGAGGGCAGCCCCGGCGCCACCGCGGCGAGCGGCAGCGAGGTCGTCATCCACCGCTTTCCAATGGGCATCCCGCAGCCTGTCCTTGCCAGGGGTTTCAGTGGCAAGGCCGTGCTTTCGCATTATCTGACGCCAACCGGCTCGAGGATCTACTCGCCGGACTATTTGCCACTTCGTGACCCCGTCACCGCGCATTTCGAGGCAAGCCGCATCACCGGGTTTTCCGGCCAGGCCGACCTTGTGGCCGAAGTCGAGTCGCATTACGAACGGGTGGCGCGGGACTTTGGCCTTGATGGCTACAACATCGATTCCTGGCATGCCGGCATCCATCCGCTGATGTCCTATGACCGGCCGGCGGCGCTGGACCCGCTGCGCTGGTCCGGGACGGCGTTCCAGCATCCGCGGCTGCTGCATTTTCACACCTGCGGAAGTGGACCGCCAGGGGAAATCTGCTGGATGATCCTCGATCCGACAATCGAGGTTGACGGGATCGCGCTGTGGGAGCAGGGACGGCTTCACCCCGAGCGGTTCGCCACAACAAGGCAGGTTCTTGATGCCGACCCGGCGCTTGTCGCCGCCTTTCGGGCGCCAACAGGCCCGGTCGGGGTTGAACCTGTCCAGACAGTTGAACCTGTCCAGCCAAGGGCGGTATCAGAGCCGCCTGCGTCAAGAGCGGCAGAATCAAGAGCGGCGGAACCCGCCCTGACAGAACCGGCCCTCGCGTCACAAGGGGCGTGAGATGGCTGATATCGAGACCCAGTTCATCCGCGACTGCTGGTATGTCGCCGGCTGGAGCACCGATTTCACGCACGCGCTGACACCGCTGCGGATCCTTGACGAGCCGGTCGTCATCTTCCGCACCGAGACCGGTGTGCCGGCGGCGCTGGAGGATGCCTGCCCGCACCGCAAACTTCCTTTGTCAAAGGGGCGACTCATCGGCGAGACGGTCGAGTGCGGCTATCATGGCCTGACCTTCGACTGCAGCGGCGCCTGTGTGAGGGCACCGACACAGGATGGGCCGCCGCCGACCGGTGTGACTGTCAGATCCTATCCGGTGGTTGATCGCTGGGGGATCCTGTGGATCTGGATGGGTGATGAGGCGGCGGCAGACCCGGACAGCATCATCGAGATTCCGAATTATGACAACCCGGCCTGGGGCCGGACCCCCGGCGGCAGCATGGATATCGCCTGCCATTATCTTTACGTCATCGACAATCTGCTCGACCCGTCGCATGTCGCCTGGGTCCATGTCTCGTCCTTTGCCGGTGCCGGCACCGGCAATCTGCCGCTTGATATCGAGAAACTCGATGACGGGGTCATCGTGTCACGCTGGGTCATGGACGCACCGCCACCGCCCTATTACGAACCGATCCTGCCCTTCTCCGGCAATTGCGACCGCAAGCAGCATTATGAGTGCCGGCTTCCCTCGACGGCGATCAACATGTCGGTCTACAGCCGCGCCGGCACCGGCGGCGACGATGCCAACCTGCCGGATGATGTCTTCCTGAACATCTCTTATAATTTCATGACCCCGGTCGATGCCGACAACACACGATATTTCTGGTTCCAGCACCGCAATTCCGACCCCGACAATGAAGAGATGTCCCGGCAGATGTTCGAGGGCGCCAAGGCCGCCTTCATCGAGGATCGTGACGTGCTGGTCGAGGTCCATCGCGGCATGAAGGAAAGTCGGACGCGGCATATCAATCTGGGAATCGACGCCGGCGCGATGCGGTTTCGCAAGATGGTCGAACGCCGGATCGACGGTGCCACCACGGTCGATTGATCGGCCCTGCGACGACATGGCACTGGCCGGAAATCGGCAAAACTGTCCAAAAAACGCGAGGAGCGGTTGCAGACACTTGATGTAATGGCCATCTGCGGTCTACCCTTGAAGGACAGTTTGTCGCACCCGAACTCAGTAAGGAGTCGTTCCATGAAGTTTTTTAAGTACGCGCTTACCGCCTTTGCGCTGGTCTGTGCCGCCATTCCGGCGCACGCGCAAAACACCCTCCAGGATATTCTTTCAAACGGCGTTCTCAAGGTCGGCACGACCGGCGACTGGAACCCGATGACAATGAAGGATCCCGCCACCAACAGCTATACCGGCTATGACATCGATGTGATGACCGCGCTGGCCAAGGATCTCGACGTCAAGATCGAGTTCGTGCCGACTGACTGGAAGACGCTGGTCAGCGGTGTCGTTTCGGGCAAGTACCACATGACCGGATCGGCTTCGATCTCGCCGGCGCGCGCCAAGGCGGCAGGCTATTCGAACAGCTACTTCTCGCTTGCCACCGTGCCGCTGACGCTGAAGAAGAACGCCGGCAAGTTCAATGACTGGGCCGATCTGGACAAGGCAGACGTGACCGTCGCGGCAACGCTCGGCACGACGCAGGAAAAGCAGGTCAAGCAGTTCTTCCCGAACGCCAATCACAAGATTGTTGAAGCCCCGGCCCGTGACTTCCAGGAAGTTCTCGCCGGCCGCGCCGACGCGCACATCACCTCGAATGTCGAGGCGTACAAGCTTGTGGCGAAATATCCCGAGATGATGGTTGTGCCGGTATCCGCGCCGAAAGCACGGACTCCCATCGCCATGCTGTTGCCGCAGGGCGACCAGGTCTGGATCAATTATGTCAACACCTGGATCAAGCTGAAGACCGAGCGCGGTTTCTTCGACTCGCTTGGCAAGAAATGGCAATTGTCGAACTGACACGGCCACAAAAACCGACGGGCGGGAGATTGCTCCCGCCCTTTTTTTGTCCACACCGGGGGCATCGATGACGATCACACTCTACAATGTCGCTGTCAGCAGCTATGGCGCGAAGGTGCGGATCATGCTGCGTCACAAGGCGCTGGAATGGACCGAGATCGCGCCGCCGGATGGCTATGGCAGCGATGCCTATCGCCGGATCGTACCGGCAGGCACGGTACCGGCGATCATCCATGACGGTCTGACACTCGCCGATTCCGAGGCCATCGCCGAATATCTGGATGAGCGGTTCCCGTCGCCAGCCATGATGCCCGGCGATATCGAGTCGCGGGCGCGGGCGCGTGAATTGTCGCGCTTCCACGACACGCGCCTCGAGCCGGTTCTGCGGTCCTTTTTCGGACAGGTCGCACCGCATGGTCGCGACGCCGATTTCATTGCCGGGAATGCGCGCCTTCTGCAGTCACGGCTTGACCAGCTTGCAATCATGGCGTCGCCGTCACCGCTGCTGACCGGTGGCGCGCTGGCGATCGCCGATTGCGGCTTTGTCGCCAGCTTCGCCATCCTCGATCTGCTGAAGGAATGCCTTGATCTGCCAGTGGCCATGCCGGACGATCTGACGAGCTACGCCGGGGCGCTGGCCATGCATCCGTCGGTCAGTGACGAGGATTCCCACTATCGCGCGGCACTTCGTGACTGGGCGGAGGCAAAAGGCGCGCTTTGACTTGCCGGGCTGCTTTGACTTGCCGGGCCACTTTGACTTGCCGGGCAAGATCCGGCATTTGCCTTTTGCCCGGCGCTGTGCGCTAATCCACACATGACCCCTCAGATACGAGCATCGTCGTGATCGCCAGATTCACGTCGCTTTCCCCAGCGCCGCAGGCGGCGCTGATGATGCTGCTGGCGATGCTGCTCTTCACCATGATGGGGATCTTCATCCGCCTGGCCTCGGCCTTCGTGCCGGTAATGGAAATCGTTTTCTTCCGCAATTTTCTGGCGCTTCTGATCCTCACACCCCTGCTGATCCGCAGCGGCGCACCCAGCATCCGGATGAACCGCCCGAAACTGTTCTTCGCGCGGGCCTCGGTGAATTTCATCGGCATGCTCAGCGGTTTCACCGCCGTCACGCTGATCCCTCTTGCCGACATGACGGCGCTGACCTTCACCAGCCCGATCTTCGTGACCATCGGTGCCGCGCTGTTCCTTGGCGAGGTCATCCGTGTGCGGCGGATGATGGCCATCGCGGTCGGGTTGCTCGGCGCGCTGATCATTCTTCGCCCCGGCTTTGTCGAGGTGTCGACAGGCGCCATGCTGGCACTCGTCAGCGCGCTGTCTATCGCCATCGCCAGCCTGATGGTGAAGAAGATGACAAAAACCGAGTCCGCCTCCGCCATCGTTTTCTGGATGGTGACGATGCAGGCACCCATCGCGCTGGTGCCGGCATTGTTCGTCTGGGAATGGCCAACCGCCGAAGCCTGGCTCTATCTGTGGGGCATGGCGCTTGCCGGCACAGCGGCGCATTTGTTGCTCACCCGCGCCCTGGGCATGGTCGAGATCACAAGCCTGCAACCGCTGGAGTTCGCCAAGCTTCCCTTTGCCGTCGTGCTGGCATGGATGGTGTTCGGCGAATGGCCGGATATCTGGATCTGGCTTGGCGGCGCGATCATCTTTGTCTCGACCGCCTACATCACGCGTCGCGAGGCGCTGGCAAAACGCGGATCGCCGCCGCGGGATGTTGAAATCAGGGCACCGTTGTAATCGCTCAGCTGACCCGCCAGTGGATCGGAACCATCGGGTCGAAGACCGTCAACGCGCCCTCCTGCGTGGTCCGGTTCTGCGGCACCGGTTGCGGCGTGTCCTCGCGGACCAGCGTCACCGTCCCGTCATTTGGCGCAACGCCATAGAACGCCGCGCCATGGCGTGCCACGAAACCGTCCAGCCGGTCGAGGGCCCCGGCTTCCTCGAAGATCTGCGCAAGGCATGGCAGCGTGTTCGGCGCGGTATAGATACCCGCGCACCCGCATTCCGACAATTTGGCGGCGTCGAGATGCGGCGCGCTGTCGGTGCCGAGGAAAAAGGACGGGGCACCGGAGGTGGCTGCGGCGACAAGGGCACGTCGGTGCGTCTCGCGCTTGGCGACAGGAAGGCAGTAATAATGCGGCCTGATCCCGCCGGCAAGCATGTGGTTCCTGTTGATGAAGAGGTGATGCGTTGTCAGGGTGGCGCCGATATTCGCCCCGCCATCACGGACATAGTCGATACCATCGGCGGTGGTGACATGCTCCATCACCACCCGCAGCTGCGGCAGATCCTTGCGAAGCGGGTCAAGCACCCGTTCGATGAACACCGCCTCGCGATCAAAGATATCGACCTCGGGATCGGTGACCTCACCATGAACGCACAGCGGGATCCCGGCCCCCGCCATCGCCTCAAGCACCGGCATCACGGCATTGACATCACGGACACCGGAGGCTGAATTCGTGGTCGCGCCGGCCGGATACAGCTTCACCGCCATGATGATGCCGTCACGCGCCGCGGCAACCAGATCGTCGGCCTCCGTGGTCTCGGTCAGATAGAGTGTCATCAACGGCGTGAAGTCCGCGCCGACAGGCACCGCCGCCAGAATACGTTCACGATAGGACGCCGCATCGGCACCGGTGACAACCGGCGGCACCAGGTTCGGCATGATCAGCGCCCGCCCGAAATCGGCGGCGCTGTCAGGTGTCACCGCATCCAGCATGGAACCATCGCGAAGATGAAGATGCCAGTCATCCGGGCGGGTCAGGGTCAGGCGGCGGGTCATATCTGGCATCCTCTGTGACATGTGACGGTGCGTGCCCTGTCTGCTAGCATTCCGGCCTGACGCAGGCAACCCACACGGATTTGACAAATCGGCACCGGAACCGGCATCATGACGGGCATCTGGGAGGAGCCCGCCAGTGGACCGATCACGCAACGAAACGCTTGTCTTTGAGTTTCTCGAGGCCGCCGGCAAACCGGCCAGCGCCTACGAAATTCTGGGTGCGCTTCGCGAAGATGGGCTGCGCGCGCCGCTGCAGGTCTATCGCGCGCTGTCAAAACTGATCGATTCAGGCGCGGTGCACCGGATCGAGAGTCTGAACGCCTTTGTCGCCTGCAAGCACCATGGGTGCAGAGGCAAGGAGGTCAGCATCTTCATGCTGTGCGAGCGCTGCGACAACGTCACCGAGGCTGTCGACAAAAGCACTGCGGCCGCGCTGACAGCGCTTTGCGCCGACCGAAATTTCAGCGGCACCCGCCAGATGATCGAGTTGACCGGTGTCTGCGCTTCCTGCCAGACAGCCCAGCATTAGGAAAAACCGGTCCGACTGCGCCCGAACCTTCAAAAACCCGAAGGTTCATAAAGCTAGACATTCAAAAGAAGATATTCGCGCTCCCACGGGCTGATCACCTCGAGAAAGGCATCGGACTCACCGCGTTTGACCTCGATAAACAGTTTCACGAACTGCTCACCGAGAATTTCCTGGAGAGGGCCGGCCCTTTCCAGCGCGTCGAGCGCGATATCAAGGTTGCGTGGCAACGTCGTCAGATCCTCGCCGCTGACGGTACGTGGTCGGGTGGGGCGGCGCTGTTCGCGCAGCCCAAGCCAGATCGCCGCGAGGCTGGCGGCGATCGCCAGATAGGGGTTCGCATCCGCCCCGGGAACGCGGTTCTCGATTCGGCGGTTGGCCGGATCACCGGTCGGAACACGAAGACCGACCGTCCGGTTGTCCATGCCCCAGGCAAGGTTGGTGGGCGAATCCTCGGTCAGCGAATGCCGGCGGTAGGAATTCACATAAGGCGCCATCAGGGCCATCGCCCCGGACAGGTAGCGTTGCATGCCGGCAAGCGCGTGAAAGAAGGCCTCGCTGTCCTCGCCATCCTCGGTGACGAACAGATTGCGTCCGGTTTCCAGATCACGCACCGACAGATGGACATGCATCGCGCTGCCCGGCTGGTCCTGCATCGGTTTTGCCATGAAGGTGGCGTGAAGATTATGGTTCAGTGCTGTCTGCCGCACCGTCCGCTTGAACAGGAAGGCCTGGTCGGCAAGTTCCAGCGCGTCACCATGGTTGAAATTGATCTCCATCTGCGCCGCCCCGGCCTCATGGCTCAGCGTGTCGATGTCGATCTTCTGCACCTCGCAGTGATCATAGATATCCTCGAACAGCGGGTCGAATTCGTTGACCGCGTCGATGCCATAGGCCTGGCGCGCCTTCTCGGCCCGCCCCGATTTGCCTTTCGGGCTGACAAGCGGATTGTTGGCGTCGGCGCTCTGCTCGACAAGGAAGAATTCCAGTTCCGGCGCGACGACGGGTTTCATGCCGGCATCCTCGAACAGCGCCAGCACGCGTTTCAGCACCGCGCGCGGCGTGAAGGGCACGATCCGGCCCTCATGGTCACAGGCGTCATGGATAATCTGCGCCGTCGGCTCATCATACCATGGCACCAGCCGACAGGAATTGGCGTCCGGGCGCAGGATCACATCGGCACCGATTTCGTTCAGCACCTCGCTGTCCAGATAGGCGCCGGTGACCGACTGGCCGAAGACATATTCAGGCAACCGCAAGCCACCCGATTCGGCAGCCGGGATGAATTTATGCACCGGCAGGATCTTGCCACGCGGAATGCCGGCAATATCGCTGACAAGGCATTCCACCTCGGTGATCGACTGTTCGGTCAGCCAGCCATGCATGTCGAAAGTCATGCAATATCTCCTGTTGCGGGGGCTCCTGTTGCGGGGGCTCCTGTTGCGGGCAAAATCACCTCAGAGCCCAAGCTCGTCCGCTGTCGCGTCGAGCGCCGCCGCCACCATGTTGACGGTGGCGTCGATATCATTCCGCCCGAAGGTCAGCGGCGGCGACAGGATCATGGCGTCGCGCACCGCGCGCATCATCAACCCGCCGGCGATGGCGTGATCGCGGCAGATCACGCCGGCAGCCCCGGTATCGGCGAACATTTCCGGCCCGTCCCCGGATTTCACCAGCTCGATGGCCGCCAGCATGCCGAATGTCCGCACCTCGCCGACGATCCGGTGATCGGCCAGCGGCGCCAGTGCGGCGGCAAGATAGGGCCCGGTATCGGTGCGCACCCGTTCGATCAGGCCCTCGCGTTCGATCAGGTCGAGATTGGCCAGCGCCACCGCGGCGGCAACGGGATGACCGGAATAGGTGAAGCCGTGATAGAACTCGCCGCCATCGGCGATCAGCCTGTTCGCCACCCGGTCTCCGACCATCACCGCCGACATCGGCACATAGCCCGAGGTCAGCCCCTTGGCCAGCGTCATCATGTCGGGCTGCAGACCCATCGTCTGGCTGGCGAACCATTCACCGGTGCGCCCGAACCCGGTGATCACCTCGTCGGCGATGAACAGGATGTCATGCTGACGGCATATTTCCTGAATATGGTCGAAATAGCCTTGCGGCGGGATGATCACCCCGCCGGCGCCCTGTACCGGCTCGGCGATGAAGGCGGCGACCCGGTCGGCACCGACCTCGTCAATCCGCTCGGCAAGCCAGGAGGCGGCATTGGCGGCAAAGGCGGCCTCGTCCTGATTGCCCTGATAGACAAAGCCATATGGCGGGCGGATATGTTCGAAATCGGCTTCATGCGCCGCCTGTTCATGCATGCCCGACATGCCGCCCATGCTGGCCGCCATCACGGTGCTGCCGTGATAGCCATAGTCGCGGCCGATGATCACGCGCTTTTCGGGCCTGCCCTCCAGCGCCCAGAAATGGCGCACCATCCGGATGATGGTGTCGTTCGCCTCCGATCCGGAATTGGCATAGAAGACATTGTTCAGACCATCCGGCGTGATGGCGGCAAGCCGCGCCGAAAGTTCGGCAATCGGCCGGTTGCTGGTCTTGAAGAAATTGTTGTAATAGGGCAATTCGGTCATCTGGCGGGCGGCCGCCTCAACAAGTTCCTGCCTGCCATAGCCGACATTCACGCACCACAGGCCGGCCATGCCGTCGAGGATTCTGTTGCCCTCGCTGTCATGGATGTAATGACCGTCCGCATGGGTGATGATCCTGGCACCATGCCTGCGCTGTTCCGCGTAATCGGTGAAGGGTGCCATATGGTGCGCCGAATCCAGCGCCTGCCATTCGCCGGTCGAAAGATCCTCGAGTGTCATGTCAGCACCATTTCATGTCAGCATCATTCACAGCTTTGTTGAACCTGATTCACGCGCTTCGGCTTGATCAAGTGTGCGGCGTCAGCCTACCTTGAGGCAACGGGTTTCGCAAACAGTCGAGATCAACCTCTTCCAGATCATCAAAGGGCATCAACCGATGACAGGCGGCAGCATCTACGAGACCGAGTATGGCGAGCGGCCGACCTATCCGCATCCCGATGGCCAGATCGACGCCGATATTGCCATCATCGGTGGCGGCCTGACCGGCATTTCTGCAGCGCTGACGCTTGCCGAGGCCGGTATCAGGGCTGTTGTTCTCGAGGCTGGCGCGGTCGGTGCCGGCGGTTCGGGCCGCAATGGTGGCCATCTGTG
>JAAZUU010000083.1 GCA_018624035.1 Rhodobiaceae bacterium
GGGCTCCGCAGCTACATGCTTGGCGTCTACAACCACATGACGACCGCGCTGTTGATGACGGGTTTCTTCGCCTATGCGATGAAATTTGCGGTCATGAATGTCGCCGGGGTGGGCCAGCTTGTCTATGGCACACCGCTGAAATGGGTGGTCATGCTGGCACCGCTTGGCCTTGTCTTCTGGCTGTCGGCGCGTATCCAGTCGATGTCGGCATCAAAGGCGCGTAACCTTTTCTACGTCTATGCGGCGCTGATGGGCATTTCGCTTGCCTCGGTGCTGCTGATGTTCTCGACCGCAAGCGTCGCCCGCGCCTTCTTCATCACCGCCGGCGCGTTCGCCGGTCTCAGCCTGTATGGCTACACCACAAAGCGCAGCCTGTCGGCCATGGGATCCTTCATGATCATCGGGCTGTTCGGGCTGATCATCGCGATGATCGTGAATATTTTCGTGGCGTCAACAGCCATGGATCTGATGATCTCGGTCCTTGGCGTGCTGATCTTCGCCGGCCTGACCGCATGGGATACGCAGAAGATCAAGCTGATGTACATGGCTGGTGACAGCGAGGCAGAGCGGACCAAGAAGTCGATCTTCGGCGCGCTGACGCTGTATCTCGATTTCATTAACATGTTCATGTTCATCCTGCATCTGTTCGGCAATCGCGAATAGACCCGCACCGACCAGACACAGCATGACGGAATTCAGAAACGCGCCCGGCCCTATGGTCGGGCGCGCTTTTTTATATTTTCGATTCCGGTGATGTCGCCCGGGTGAACAGGAGCCATCCTTCATGACAAATCTTGCCGCCTATCTGAATTCTCGCGCCGGAACCGATCTTGCCGCGGCGATCATTGAACTGGCCGGTGCCGCGGCACGGATCAGCGGCGAGATCCGCGCCCCGCACCGCGCGCTGGATGCTGTCGCCGGCGAAGTCAATGCCGATGGCGATGCGCAAAAGGCGCTGGATGTCCTTGCCGACGAGATCATTCTCGAGGCGGCACGGCAGGCCGGCGCGGCGGCCTATATGTCGGAAGAGCGCGAGGCGGCGATTCCGCTGGCGCCGGACGGGCCCTTCATCATCACCAGTGACCCGCTCGACGGGTCGTCCAATATCGGGGTCAATGTCTCGATCGGAACAATCTTCTCGGTGCTGCCGCCCGCGGGTAACGGGCCAGTCGCGGGGCGCGCACAGCTTGCCGCCGGCTTCTTCGTATATGGGCCGCAGACAACGCTTCTGGTGACGGTCGGGGCCGGTGTGGCGTCTTTCAGGATGGATGCCGACGGGGATTTCCAGCTGATCGACGACAATGTCCGGATCCCCGAACAGACAGGTGAATTCGCCATCAATGCCGGCAATCAGCGATATTGGCTGCCGCCGGTGCAGCGCTATGTCGCCGACTGTGTTGCCGGGGCGGACGGTCCGCGCGGCAGGAATTTCAGTCAGCGTTATGTCGGATCGCTTGTCGCCGAAGCCTGGCGGATTTTCTGCCGTGGCGGCGTGTTCCTGTATCCGGCGGATTCGCGGGACGGATTTGCCGATGGCCGGTTGCGCCTTGTCTATGAGGCCGCCCCGATGGCGTTTCTTGCCGAACAGGCCGGCGGGCGCGCCACCGACGGCACCCGCGATATCCTCGACATCGCCCCGACAGCGGTTCACCAGCGCGTGCCGCTTGTCTTCGGATCGGTCGAGGAGGTCGAGGAGGTTGGCCGGCAGCACGTCGCCGGCTAGGCGTTGCGCTCGGCCAGGGGTCGCGCTCGGCTAGGTGTCGCGCTCGGCTTCCAGAATCGCGGCAAGACCGCTTTCATAGTCGGGATAGAGAAGGTTGACCCCCAGTTCCGCCCCGATCACCCGCGAGGCGACACGGCGGCGCGAGACATAGAAGGTTCGCGCCATCGGTGACAGGTCGGCGTCCTCAAGCGACTGCGGCTGTGGCGGCTCGACGCCGATCAGCGCCGCCGCGTGCCGCATCACCTCGCCCTGCGCGGCCGGGCGCGTGTCGGCAAGATTGATGATCCTTCCGGGTCGCGGGGAGTCGATTGCCGCCTCGATAATCCGGCAAATGTCATCGACATGAATGCGGTTGAAGACCTGGCCGCGATGCTCGATGATCCGGGCTGTGCCGGCGCGTAGCGCGTCGAACGGGCTTCGCCCCGGCCCGTAGATTCCGGCGGCGCGAAAGATTTCACTTTGCAGCAGTGACAGCCAGCGGGCCTCCGCCACCACACGTGCGCGACCGCGCGCGGTGGCCGGGTCGGTTGGCGTGTCCTCGTAACAGAAACCGTCCGGCCGGTCGGGATAGACCGATGTCGCCGACACATAGCCTGACCAGCCCCTGAAGTCGCCGAGCACATCCTCATGCGCGTCAAGAACCGGGTCGCTGCCGCCGATGGCGGTGATGGTCGACAGCACGGCGTCGACGCCGTCGAGTGCGGCGGCGGCATCGGCAAGAGGCCGGTCATCGGCAAAGTGGTGGATCTGCCAGCCTGCCGTGGTTTCGGCGGCCAGCCTTTCGGGGCTACGGGTGGTGCCGCGGATCTGCCAGCCAGCGGCGGCAAGGCGGTGCCCGAGCGGACGTCCCACATAGCCAAGTCCGAAGATGAAAATCGTGCGTGCCATGGTCCCGGGTCCCGGTCTATTCGTCCCGCAGGCCGGCAAGCTGCTGGCGTACCAGCGCCGCATCAAGTCGCCGCCCCTGCCAGTCAAGCCGCCAGTCGAGATGCGGGCCGGTTGACCTGCCGGTCGACCCGACGGTGCCGATGACACCGCCACGTTCCACCTCATCGCCGGTGGCGACCACGACGCTGTCAAGATGCAGGAAGGCCGAGTTGAGGCCAAGACCATGCGTCATGAGAACCGTCCAGCCGGAGAAATACAGATCCCTGACAAGCGTCACCCGCCCGCCGGCCGGTGCGATGACAGGTGTGCCGCGCGGTGCCGCGATGTCGATGCCGTAATGCGGCTGGCGCGGTTCGCCATTGAGGATCCGCTGACTGCCATAAACACCGGTGATCCGCCCTTCAACCGGCATGTCGAGGCCATTCAGGAAATCACCTGCCAGCCGGCCGGCATCATGGCGCGCGCGGGCGGCGCGTACCGCCGCGGAATCGGCGCCTATTCGTTCCAGTACCCTGGGTGGCGGGGTCACATGATCACGCTTCAACCCGTCGATCCGCTGCACGGCATAGTCGCGCTGTGTGGCCTCGAGAATGATGATATGCCGCGTGCCGTCCTGTTTCGTGACAACAAGGCGCGCCGGCGCATCGCTGTCACGATGGAAGCCGATCATCGCATGGCGGTCATCGGTCAGTGGCAGCAACTCACCATCAAGGGCGAGACTTACCCCGGGCGCGACGCGTGCCACCATCAGGCCACCTTCGATGGCGCTGCCGGACATCCATGAAAGGCCGGTCACTGGATCGGGAAGATGAGCCTGCTGCGCGCTTGTCGGCAGGGCCAAAAACAGCGCCATGCAGCCCTGAATGATGGTGAACGGACTTGGAATCATCACCTTCAGAGGGTACCATCACCCGGCATTTTTGGCACGTCAAAACGGGCCCGATGGTCGGGGCTCCCTCGCGATATCATCATCAGATCAGGCCGGCTGGCCGAAAGAAGGTACAATGTCGAATTCAACGCATGAGAAAGTTGTCATCATCGGGGCCGGCGCGGCCGGCCTGACGGCTGCCATCTACACGGCGCGTGCCAATCTTTCGCCGGTCATTCTTGCCGGCCTGCAACCGGGCGGGCAGATGACAATCACCACTGATGTCGAGAACTATCCCGGCTTTGCCGACGTCATCCAGGGTCCATGGCTGATGACCGAGATGCAGCAGCAGGCCGAGAATGTCGGCGCGCGCGTTGTCTATGATATTGTCACGGCGCTTGACGCCTCCATCCGTCCATTCCGCCTGACGCTTGATTCAGGCGACGAGATAACCGCCGATGCGGTGATCGTGGCGACCGGCGCGCAGGCGCGCTGGCTCGGGCTGGAATCGGAACAGGCCTTAAATGGCCGCGGCGTGTCGGCCTGCGCCACCTGTGACGGATTTTTCTACAAGGAACGCGACGTCGCCGTCATCGGTGGCGGCAACACCGCTGTCGAGGAAGCGCTGTATCTGGCCAATATATGCAAGTCGGTGACGTTGATCCACCGCCGTGATTCGCTTCGCGCCGAACAGATCATGCAGGACCGGCTGTTGCGCCATGACAAGATCAGGGTGGAATGGAACCGCACCGTTGCCGAGGTGCTTGGTGATGACAGCGGTGTGACCGGATTGCGGCTGGCCTCCACCGCCGGTGAGGATGATCTGGACATCGCCGTCCAGGGGATGTTCGTGGCCATTGGCCATGACCCCGCCACGGCCGCGTTCAACGGTGTTCTCGACCTTGATGACGAGGGATATATCCTTGCCGAGACCGGTGGCACCCGCACGTCGGTTGATGGCGTGTTCGCCGCCGGAGACTGTGTCGACAAGATCTATCGCCAGGCCGTGACCGCCGCCGGCATGGGATGCATGGCCGCGCTTGACGCTGAAAGGTGGCTTGGCGAACAGGCCTGAGGACGCATGGTCTGAAAATATATGGCGGTGATCAGGCTGTCACCGCTCGCGGGTCGGCGACCGGCTGTTCGCGGATCATCCAGTTGACGGCGAATGCGAACAGTGCCGCCGCGACATTCAACCACCACATCAGGTCATAATTGCCGGTGATATCGTAGAGTACACCGCCAAGCCACGAGCCGACGAACGAGCCGACCTGATGCGAGGCGAAGACAATGCCGTACAGCATGCTGAGATGCTTCGGGCCGAAGAACACGACGATGAGACCGCTTGTCAGCGGGATTGTGCCAAGCCACAGCAGCCCCATCGCGGCACCGAAGATGAGCGCGGAAGCCGGGGTGACCGGCAGCAGCAGGAAGCTGCACATGATGACTCCGCGGAGAAGATAGACAGTGGCAAGCGTCTTGCGCTTGGAAACACGGCCGCCAAGCCAGCCGCAGAAGAACGCGCCGACAATATTGAACAGCCCGACAAGCGCCAGCGCCCAGCTGGCGATGTGCGGCGGAATGCTCCGGTCACCAAGAAATGTCGGCAGATGCGTCGTGATGAATACCAGCTGCAGCCCGCAGACAAAGAAGCCGGCGGTCAGCAGCAGATAGTCACGACTCCCCGCCGCCACACGAAGCGCCTCGGCCGTTGTCAGCTCGGCGACATCGGCGCTCTTCGCCGCCGGTGCCCCGCGAAGCCCAAGTGCCATCGCCATCGCCGCTGCGGTCAGGAAGGACAGCAGCAGCAGGGCTGTCTGCCAGCCATGTTCGCTCATCAACATCTGTGTTACCGGCAAAAGCGCGAACTGGCCGAATGACCCGAAGCTCGTCACAAGCCCGAAGGCCAGCGAGCGCCGCCCCGGTGGCACGACCCGGCCGACCGCCCCGATGGCGATCGAAATGCCGGCACTGCCAAGCCCCAGCCCGATCAGCATCTGGCCGAGAAACAAACCCGACGGGGTGACCAAAAACGCGCTTGAGACCAGCCCAGCGGTGTAGATCGCGGCGCCAAGAATGGCCACCTTCCAGGCGCCGATGCGGTCGGCAAGGGCACCGAACAGCGGCGAGGAAAAGCCCCAGACAAGGTTCTGGACCGCAATGGCGAGCGCCACCAGCTGCACGCCGCTGTCAAGCGCGTTGGACAGCGGTATGACAAACAGCCCGAACACCTGCCTTATGCCGAAGGTGACGGTGACAAGTGCGGCGCTGGCGACAAGAACCCGCAACCAGATGTCGGGCCTTCCGGTATCCCGGGAGGACGAACCTTTTGATGCCGCATCTTGTGAAGATATTGTCATGATCAGGATGCTGCTCTGTTGCAGTGACGGGCGGACACGCCACTGGCACCTCACTCGCCGCCGCATCCCTCAGGCCGGGAGTCTAGCTGCCCGGCCCGGGAAAACGAAACGCTTTCTCGCCCTCGTCAGTGAATCACCGTCGCCGTTCACCGCGGCGCGGGCCCGCCCCGGCATCTCGTGCGGTTCGCCTGCTGGCCTATTCCGCCAGCAGGCGGACAGAATTCACCTGCAGGCCGCGACTTGACGAATCCACCTTGACCAGCAGCTTCTGGCCCTGGATCAGTGAATGAAAGCCACAGTCATTCAGAACCCGCGAATGTACAAAGACATCCTCATCCGATGAATCGGTCGTCACGAAGCCGTAACCGCGAAGGTCATTGAAGAATTTGACCACGGCAAGCACCTCGCCCTCCTCCGGCTCGGAGGCCACCGGCGGGGTCGGTGTGACCGGTCGTTCGACTGACAGCAGATCCTTGATCACCCGCCCATGTTCGTTCGAACTGAGCGAGACGGTGATCAGGTCGCCCGTCAGCAAACGGACAAGCCCGAACCGGTCAAGCGTCGAGCGATGAAGGAACACTTCCTCCTCGCCGATCCTGACGAACCCGTAGCCCTTGCGTTCATTGTACCAGACCAGCTGTCCCTGGCCGGTTTCGATATCCTGCGACGTGTCGCGGATTGCCACATTCTTTGTCATTGTCATCTTTCCTGGGCAGCCTTGTACACGACACCGGTAACCGCCTTGTCCCGGTCCGGTTATCACAGTGGACCCGAGGACATTACGCCGGGCGTGACAGGCACCACCAAATTTGCCTCCACACCGATGGCCAAGCATGCCGTGCGTTAAGACCCGGGCCGAAGGATGAATATCCCGGGTCACGTGTATGTGAATTTGGTGAAAGAGTCCTGAAAGCCTCAGACGGTGCG
This sequence comes from Rhodobiaceae bacterium, assembly GCA_018624035.1. Classification (GTDB taxonomy): domain Bacteria; phylum Pseudomonadota; class Alphaproteobacteria; order Puniceispirillales; family Puniceispirillaceae; genus UBA8309. Next base: position 6,767 of record JAAZUU010000083.1, read on the forward strand.
GAGTGCCGCCCGGCTGGCCTCGATGGCGTCGCTGATCGCCCCGCACCACTCACCGGCGGATCGGGCATCCGCCCCGGCGGTCGGGAAAATCAGGCCGCGTGTGCTGTTGACCAGACCGCCCTCCGGCCCGGCAGGACCCGCTGTCAGTCCGGCAAGTGCCTGCGCGGCACCCGCGCCCTGCGCGCCGAAGCCGGGAACCAGAAAGGGCGCGGCCGGCAGGGTCCGACGCAATGCCCGAGCCTCGTCCGGCCAGGTGGCGCCGGCAACGATTCCAAGCGAGGACAGGCCATGTTCCCCCACACGCTCGGCGGCAAGCGGTGCCAGCCCGGCGGCCAGATGCTGGAATACCGTCTTGCCGTCGACGTCCAGATCCTGCAGATCGCCGGCCCCGGGATTGCTGGTGCGGGTCAGCACGAACAGCCCCGCTCCCGTCAGGTCGGCGCGCGCCAGAAGCGGGTCGAGCGTGTCCAGCCCAAGATAGGCATTGACGGTCAGCGCGTCGCTGGGAAAGGGGGCATCATGGCCAATCCAGGCCTCGGCATAGGCGGCGTTGGTGCTGCCGATATCGTTGCGTTTGGCGTCCATGATGACAAGGACACCGGCATCAATCGCGGCGCGGCCAAGGCGGGCAAGCACATGCATCCCGTCCGGCCCCTGTGCCTCGAAAAAGGCGGCCTGCGGTTTGATGGCGGCGACACGGCCGGTCGCCGTCGCAAGACAGGCCATCACAAAATCCTCGATGGCGCGCAATGTCGACGGGCTGCCGGCATCACTGACATCACCGAACAGCGCCGGCATCAGTGACGGATGCGGGTCGATCCCCATGCAGAGCGGTGTGCCGGCGCCGCGAATGGCGTTGGTCAGCCTGGTGCCGAAATGGTCTGCCGCCATGCGCCGTCCCGCCGTCAGACGAGGCCGACCGCGGCGCGGTAGGTCTGCAGCAACTCGTCCTGTTCCTGCAGCAGATCGCGGTCCATGGCCCGCATCTTGACAAGCTGGCGCATGATCTTCGGATCGAACCCGGTTGCCTTCGCCTCGGCATAGACATCGCGGATGTCGGCCATCATGGCGCGCTTTTCCTCTTCGAGACGTTCGATCCGCTCGATATATTGTGTCAGCTGGTCGGCGCCGGCGCCGGTGCCTGCGATGAGTGCCATGGCCTTGTTGTCCCCGTGGATATGCTGCGGCGCTACTTGTCGCCGTGATTGTGAATGGCGGCGTATTTTTCCCGCTGCTCGGCTGTCGCCTCGGTCTGGTATTTTGCCTTCCATTCGGCGTAATCCATGCCATAGACAGTGGCGCGAGCCGCCTTGTCATCCATCTCCAGCCCATGCTCACCAGCCGCCTCGCGATACCAGCGCGACAGGCAGTTCCGGCAGAACCCGGCCAGATTCATCATATCGATATTCTGAACGTCGGTGCGTTCCTGCAGATGCCCGACAAGGCGCCGGAAGGCGGCGGCCTCGAGTTCGGTCTGTGTTGACTTGTCCATGGAAACCCCGCTGGTCGCAAAGCTGACGGCGCGGCCGGATGGCCGACATCCGCGATCGCCCGGACTTTATCCAAACCGCGCCACATAGGCAACTGCCTTGCTGACTGGGGAACCGTCACTTCCAGCGCCATCACCTGAACGATGGCTCGCCCGCGAAATGTAAAGGAAACAAGAAAATTTTGATGTGGCTAAATTTATTGATTGGCTTTATCAATGGCGAAACTCCGAGGCGTTTCATGTCAGACAGCACAAACCAGCCAGATATCGCCGACAGCGCGACGAAATTCGACCGTATCCGGCGGGCTCACCAGTCCGAGGTGGCCGAGGATTATGTCGAGATGATCTCTGACCTGATTGAAGAGACCGGCGAGGCGCGAACCGTCGATCTGGCGGCACGATTCGGGGTCACCAGTCCGACGGTCAATGCCATCATCCGGCGGCTGCAGCGCGAGAACCTTGTCGAGACCCGCCCCTACCGGTCGATTTTCCTGACCGAGGCGGGTCAGGCGCTGGCCGCGGCAAGCCGTGCCAGGCACCGGATTGTGCGTGACTTTCTGGTCACCATCGGGGTGCCTGTCGCCATCGCCGAAGAGGATGCCGAGGGGGTTGAACATCATGTCAGCAAGGAAACGCTGGCGGTGTTTGCCAGAATAACCGAACAGGGACAGCTCTAGTTCGAGCTGTTCTGCCTGTCCTCAATCCCTTGATGAAGATATACGCGGCGCGTGACGTTGTGGCTGATCCTGGCTGTCGAGACCAGCGGGGGTGGTGTCGTGACCCAGATGACCCCATCCATGGTCGGCGGGACGGAGTTTTCCCCAAGCACAATCAGACGCCGCCCCGGTTGCTCAGGGTCAGGGTGGCGTGACCAGGCCAGATTCTGCTCGAAATGATTGCTGGGAATGCCATCTTCATCATGCACCAGAACGTCGATGCCGGTGTCGTGGAAATGCCAGCTCAGCAAGGCCGCCGCCGCGCGCCTGTCAGCGATGATCGTTGTCGCATCATGACCGGTCAGCGCCGCCGCGCTGTCGCTGGCAAGCTGGCTCCAGCCGCGCAGTCGGCGCAACGGATCGGACCCGGGCGTCAGCGGGCCCAAAGATCCGGCAAGCGTTACCGCAAGGATGACGACCGACAGGGTGGCATTTATGGTCAGCGCGGCCATGCCGACCCGCGCCCGCGGCGACTCCGCGCCTGCAAGCCAGCCCGCCAGCCACACGACAAGCGCCGGCATCGCCGCCAGCGCCCAGTTGGCATTTGCCTCGCTGAGAAAGGCCTGCGCCATGATGATGGCGATCACCGGCAGTGACAGGCACAATAGCAGCCTTGCCACCGGATCGCGGCCACCTTTCAGGATTCCGAACATCAGCGCGAAGACCAGCGGACCGGCGGTGGCGAACTGCGCGCCGAGAAATCTGAGGCTGTTCAGCGGGTCATGGCTCTGTCGGTCCAGATTGGCATTGTCGCCAAGATGACGGACGGTGGTGAAATCATTCGCCAGATTCCACAGCAGATTCGGGCTGGCCGTAATGGCCATCGCGATGGCGAAGGCCAGCAGCGATGCCGGGCTGACATGCCGTCCGCCAGCCACCCGGTCGAACATCCAGAACAGGCCAATCCCGACAAGGCTGTAGATGGCGGCATATTTGCCAAGCAGCGCAAGGCCGAACGCACCACCGGCAAGCGCCATCGCCCGCGCGGTGGCAACGCGGCCGGTCACGCCGCCGATCAGCGCCAGCAGGCCAAGCGACCAGAAAAGCAGCAACGGCGTGTCGGTCGAGATGACGAAGCTGCCAAGCGCGACGGCCGGCAGACAGGTCCAGAGAAGCGCCGCCCAGCGGCCGGCGCCGGCGCCGGCATACCAGTAGGCGGCACGCCACAGCACCAGCGATGTCAGCAGGTGAAGCCATGGTGCCGGCAGCCTCACGGCCCAGACATGATGCCCGAAAAGCTGATGCGAGGCGCCGATGATCCAGCTTGTCAGTGGCGGTTTTGTATAATAGCCAAAATCAAATCCGGTGCTCCACAGCCAGTACTGCGCCTCATCGACGCCAAGTTCCAGCGGGCTGAGGACAATGCCAAGGCTGCGAAGCGCCGCGACTGCCACAATCAGGCCCAGAACCAGCCTGTCCGGACCTGCCAAGCCGCCGGCCTGCGCGGAATCAGATGTGGCGCTGACCGCCGGCATTGGCTATCCTCAGAGTTGCATTTCACCTGGCGGCTTTCAGCCGGGACTATAGCCCGGTGAGCTTGAGAAAGAAACCGATGGTCATGCCCAGCACCGAAGCGGAGTTCGAGCCAGCCGACATGGCGCAATGGACCGCCATGGTCGGGCGGATCCTCAAAGGCGCGGCTCCTGACAGCCTGGACCGGATCGATGAGGACGGGCTTGTCACCCACGCCCTGTATCCGGTCGACGCGACCGCGACGCTGTCGGCGCGTCATCTCCCGGCCGCCCCGCACGCCCGTCTTGCCGAGGGGTGGCAGGTGCTGCAGACGGTGCCTGAGGACATGTCGAATGCCGATATCCTCGATGCGCTGGCCAGCGGCGCGACGGGTCTTGTCCTGACGGCCGGCGATCCGGCCATGTTGGATGCACAGCTTGCCAGCGTCATATTGCCGGCGGTCGCGATCAGCCTTGATGGCGCGGCGGCGACGCCGGCGCATTACCGACATCTTCTGACGCTTGCCGAATCACTTGGCGGAGCGCAGGCCGCAAGCACGCGGATTGATCTGGGGCTTGATCCGGTGGAAGGCTTCGCCGCCGGTATGGCGCTCCATGCTGGCGCGCCGATATCGCATTGTCTGTTCCGAAGTGATGGCTGGCACTGGCACAACCGGGGTGTGACGGCGGCGCAGGAGCTTGGGATTGTCATCGCCGGCTGCGCGGCGGTGCTGCGCGCCGCCGATACGGCGGGCGAGGATATGATTGCGGCGGCGCGCCGGATGTCGGCTCGCATCGCGCTGCCGGCCGACATGTTTGCCGGCATTGTCATCTGCCGGGCGACGCGGCGGCTCTGGGACGGGCTTCTTGCCGGCTGCGGGATCGACCCGATGCCGCTGCCGGTCAGTGGCCATGCCTCGCTGCGGATGATGTCGGTGCTTGATTCGGAAGTGAACATGCTACGGATGACGACGGCGCTTCTTGGCGGTGCCATCGGCGGTGTCGACGCGATGGCCGGGTACGGGCATGATCTTTTGACCGGCGAGAGTGCCGGCGCGCGTCGTATGGCGCGTCTTGCGCAGGTGATGATGATCGCCGAATCACATATCGCGGCCAGCCTCGATCCGGCCGCCGGCGCGCCCTTTGTCGAAACGCGCACCGCCGCGCTTGCCGATGAAGGCTGGCGTTGTTTCCAGAAGATCGAACAGGCAGGCGGGCTGGCAGCGGCCCGTGCGGATGGGCTGATTGCCGGTTGGGCAAGCGATGCCGCCGATGCGCGCGACACCGCGATGCGCCGCGGCGACAGCGACATTCTGGGTGCAACGCTTCAACCGCGCAGCGAAGCGGTGCCGGCGCTGCTGCCGGAATTCGCCGATATCAGACGCCCGGCCGCAGTGATCGAGGATATTCGTCGTGTCGCCGCCGTGAACACGCCGCGAGTGCTGATTCTCCGCGGCGACGACGCAACGCAGGAAGGCGCTGTCTGCAGCGCTCTGGCCATCGCCGGGCTGGCGTCGGTGACGCTTCCGGAAGGCGATCCGGGAATTGACGCGGCGCGTCCAGACTGGGTGATCGGCTGCGGTGTCGATGCGCCGCCGGCGGGCATTCCCGCGGCGCGGTTCCTGCCGGCCGGGGCGTTGCTGCATGCCGGTGACAGGCTGGCCGCGCTGGCACGGCTGGCCGGAAGCGTGGAGGCCGGGTCATGAGCTTTCCCGATTTCACCTCGCTGCCATTGCCAGCGGTCCGCGAAGCGTCATTGCCCGACCTTGCGCCCCCGATGCCGACCGATGAGGGGATCGATATCCCGCCGCTTGTCACGCCCGATCCGGCGGCGCAGGCCGCGGCCGCGGCGGCGCTTCCCGGCATTGCCCCGTTCCTTCGCGGCCCTTACGCCACCATGTACGCCACCCGCCCCTGGACCATCAGGCAATATGCCGGGTTCTCGACCGCCGAGGAATCGAACGCCTTCTA
>JAAZUU010000084.1 GCA_018624035.1 Rhodobiaceae bacterium
ATCCGGCCCGGGCAGGAAAGCGACCGGGCGGCGTGTCGACATGCAACCGCTTGCCATCTCGCCCGACATCACGCCGCCACCCCGCATGCAGACCGGCATGGCCGAGTTCGACCGCGTTGCCGGCGGCGGGCTGGTGAAGGGATCGGCAACGCTGATCGGCGGTGACCCGGGAATCGGCAAATCAACACTTCTGCTGCAGCTTGTCTGCCGTCTTGCCGGGGCCGGCTTCAGCGCCGCCTATGTGTCCGGCGAGGAATCGGCAGAACAGGTGCGGATGCGGGCGCGGCGGCTTGGTCTTGGCAATGCCGATGTGGAACTGGCAACAACGACAAACGCGGCCGACATCGCGGCCTCCATCGGCGGCAAGGACGGCCCCGATATCATCGTCATCGATTCAATTCAGACCATGTTCCTGCCGACGCTTGACTCGGCGCCCGGCACAGTCAGCCAGGTCCGCGCCACCGCGCAGGAACTGATCCGCGCGGCAAAGGCGCATGATGTGGCGCTGCTTGTTGTCGGTCATGTGACCAAGGACGGGGCCATTGCCGGCCCGCGAGTACTGGAACATATGGTCGACACGGTTCTCTATTTCGAGGGTGACAGGTCGCATCACTTCCGCATCCTTCGCGGCGTGAAGAACAGGTTTGGCGCCACCGACGAAATCGGCGTTTTCGAGATGGCCGAGACCGGGCTTGCCGAGGTGCAGAACCCCTCCGAGCTGTTCCTTGCCGACCGGCGCGACGAGGTCACCGGCGCTGTCGTCTTTGCCGGGATCGAAGGCAGCCGACCGGTGCTTGTCGAGATCGAGGCGCTTGTCGCGCCATCCACCCTCGCCTCGCCGCGGCGCAACGTCGTCGGATGGGACAGCAGCCGGCTCGCCATGCTGACCGCCGTTCTGGAGGCGCGCTGCGGGGTGCCGCTGTCGGGCCGCGACATCTTTCTGAATGTTGCCGGCGGGTTCAAGGTGTCGGAAACAGCGGCCGATCTTGCCGTGGCGGCGGCGCTGCTGTCATCGGTCAGCGGCAGGCCGGCACCGCCACGAAGCGTCTTTTTCGGCGAGGTGGCGCTGTCGGCGGAACTGCGGCAGGTGGCGCAGGCTGATGCCCGGCTCAAGGAAGCCGCCAAACTCGGTTTCGACATGGCCGTCATGCCGCGCCCGCGCAAGAAACTCGCCTCGCCACAGGGCCTGTCACTAGCGCAGCCGGCAACACTTGCCGAGTTGATTGAAATCATGGGCGGTGTAGCATGAGCGGCGTAGGCTGTCACGGAGCGCGAAAAAGATGAGTGTCGATCTGTCCGCCCTCACCATGTTTGATTACGGTGCCTTTGTATTGCTGCTGATATCAGGCGGGCTGGCAACGCTTCGCGGCATGACCCGGGAATTGCTTGGCCTCGCCGGATGGCCGATCTCGGTCATCGCGGCCAGGTTCACCGCCCCCTATCTGGAACCGGTGCTGACCGACCTGATCAAGGTCGAGGGGATCAGCGCGGCGCTTGCCTGGGGCGTGCCGTTCGTGATCATCGTCGTCTTGTGGTTCGCTTTCGCCTCGCTGGTCTCACCGGGCCTCAGCAAGGCTGGGCTTGGCGGCCTTGATCGCTGGCTCGGCTTTCTGTTCGGCCTGATCCGCGGATTTTTTATCGTGCTGATCCTCTATGCCGGCGCGGTGGTTGTGGCCGAGGGCGAGAGCAAGCTTCCGGGCATGGTGACAGACGGCGCGATCACGCCCATGCTGCGGGACAGCGCGCATCTGATGTCAGGCATGCTGCCCACCGAAATGGCCGAACGGATCACCGACAATCTGCTGGGGGCAAGCGAGACGACAAAGGACATTCAGGAAGCAGGAGAAAATCTTGGCAAGGCCGGTGACAGCATGGGCGAGGCCAGCGGGTCGGGTCTTGACCTGCTGCAGGATGAGACCATCAACTGACGGGTGGTGGCCATATGAAGTTGCGGATGATCTGCCAGCTTGATTTGCCAGCTTGATTTGTGGGGGCGTTTGCCCAATAACCAAAGGCCCAGAGCCGGAGCACAGTGTGATTTTTGTCAACAAGAACCATTCCCGAGCAAGCCAATGACGTCGGCCAGCCACGATGTCCACGAGCCCCCTGCCCAGCTTGACGGGTTTCATGAAGAGTGCGGTGTTTTCGGTGTCTATGGCAGCGACGAGGCCAGCGTTCTGACTGCTCTGGGGCTGCATGCCTTGCAGCATCGCGGCCAGGAGGCCGCCGGCATCGTTACCTTCGACGGCGCCGCCTTTCACGCGCATCGCGCGCTTGGCCATGTCGGTGAGAATTTTGGCGCCGATTCCCCGCAGATGAAGGAACTGCGCGGTCATGTCGCCATTGGCCATAACCGCTATTCGACCAGCGGCAATGTCAATCCGTTCATGGAGATCCAGCCCTTCTCCTCAGAGCTTGCCTTTGGCGGCTTCGCGCTGGCGCATAACGGCAACCTGACGAATGCCGGCAAGCTTCGCGCCTCGCTGATCGAGACCGGCAGCCTGTTCCAGTCATCATCCGATACCGAGGTGATTGTTCATCTTGTCGCGCGATCGCACCGGGCGGATGTCACCGGGCGGCTGACCGACTCGCTGAAGCAGATCGAGGGTGCCTACTCGCTTGTCTGCGTTGCCGATGACATGCTGATCGGCGTTCGGGACCCGTATGGCGTGCGCCCGCTGGTGCTTGGCCGGATTGGCGACAGCTGGATCATGACGTCCGAATCCTGCGCTCTGGACATTGTCGGTGCCAGCCATGTCCGCGATCTCGAGCCTGGCGAGATGCTGGTGATCGACAGTGACGGGGTGCACAGTCACAAACCGTTCCAGACGGTGTCACCACGTTTCTGCATCTTTGAATATATCTATTTCTCACGTCCAGATTCGGTGGTCGAGGGCCGCGGCGTCTATCACGCCCGCAAATCCATCGGTGCCGAACTGGCCCGTGAATCGCACGTCGACGCCGATCTGATCATTCCGGTGCCCGATTCCGGCGTGCCGGCGGCGCTCGGCTATGCCGAGTCGTCGGCGATCGCCTTCGATCTTGGCATCATCCGCAATCATTATGTCGGCCGCACCTTCATCCAGCCGACACAAAAGGACCGCACCGATTCGGTCAAGCTGAAGCACAATGCCAACCCCGAGGCGGTGCGCGGCAAGCGGATCATTCTTGTCGATGATTCGATCGTGCGTGGCACCACCTCGCGCAAGATTGTGACCATGATGCGCAACGCCGGCGCGGCCGAGGTGCATATGCGCATCGCCAGCCCGCCGACGACGCATCCCTGTTTTTACGGCGTCGACACGCCAAGCCGGGACCAGTTGATCGCAGCCCATCTTTCCATTGCCGAGATCGCGAGCGAGATCGGTGTGGACAGTCTCGCTTTCATCACCGTTGACGGCATGTACCGGGCGATTGCCAACACCGTTCGCGACCCTGAAACACCGCAATTCTGCGATGCCTGTTTCACCGGTGAATACCCGATCCAGCTTGCCTCGGGCCTCAGCGCCAAGCGCGTCTCGCACGGGAGCGCCGCCTGATGCCGGTCACCGTTCCAGACCTGTCAGGAAAGCTGGTCCTTGTAACCGGCGCCACACGAGGCATCGGCCGGGCCGTCGCCGTGGCGGCCGCGTCGGCGGGGGCCGAACTGATCATCACCGGCCGGACAGTCGGCGCGCTCGAAGAGGTGGATGACGAGATCAAGGCGGGTGGCGGCCACGCCACCATTGTCGAAATGGACATGAAGGACACGGCCGCGATGCCACGGCTTGCCGCCGCCATTGTCGAGCGATGGGGACGGCTGGACGGACTTGTCGCCAATGCCGCGATCCTGACAGCACTGACCCCGGTCGGGCATGTGACGCCGGAAGACTGGGAGACCAACATCGCGGTCAATCTGACCGGCCAGTGGCATATGATCCGTGCCTTCGACCCGCTGTTACGCGCCGCGCCTGCCGGTCGTGCCATCCTTGTCACCTCCGGCGCCGCTGTTGGCAGCCGTCCTTTCTGGGGTCCCTACGCAGCCACCAAGGCCGGCCTCGAAGCGCTTGGCAGGTCATGGGCCGGTGAGAGCGAGCAGACCAGTCTGAGGATCAACATGATGAACCCGGGAGGCACGGCGACAACCATGCGCGCCTCGGCCTTTCCCGGCGAGGATCCGGCAAGCCTGCCGCAACCGGCCGACATCGCGCCGGCCTTTCTGGCGCTGCTGGCCGAGGACTGCCCCTGGCATGGCGACGTTGTGAACGCGCGCGAGATCGCCGGACTCTAGACGGCAGCCAGTCAGTCGCCAGTCCGATTGTCGCAATCCCGGCCATAGCGCGCCGGCCCGATGGCGTGCCATTGCGGGGCTGGCAGCACGACGGGCCGGCCAAGAATGGCCGCCGCCAACGAGTCGCCAAGAAGCGGTGCCAGCGTGAAACCGCGCGCGCCAAGCCCACCAAAAATGAAGAGCCTGTCGCCAAACCGGCCACCGAGAGATCCGGCGACAGGACGTCTGTCCGGAAGGCTGGCCCGCCGGCTGACCCGTGCGCCGAACGCCGAAACATCATTGCCGAAAGGCGTGCCGAGGGCGCCGGCAAGAAGCCCGAGATTGTGGTCATGCCCGGAGGCGATTGACGCCGCGTCATCTCCCATGACCGGATCGCGCCAGAAGGTGGCGCCAAGATCATGCCGCCCCTCCAGCGCCGGCGTCAGATAACCACCGAAACTGACACCCCTGTCGAGCCCGGCCATCGCGTCATTCGTTGGCACCTGACTGACAAGGCCATGCGTGATCTCAAACGGCAACGCCCTGTCACATGCCGACAACAGACCGGAGATATCCGCCCCGCCGGCAATGACGATTGCATCGGCATTGACCTGCCTGCCATCACGGGCATGAAGCGCCGCTCCTTCGGTATCGGCCGTAATCCGCTCGACCGCAAAGTCATAGACCGGGTCCAGACCGGCAAACAGATGCGCCAGAAGCAGGTCCGGCCGGACCGCCCGCGCCATCCGGTAATGAATGGCGGCCACATCCGACACGCCGGCGACCTCATATCCTCCGGTGCCGGCTGTCAGCAGATCGGCCGGCCATCGCTGCGTCCGGAAAATCCCATGCCGCGACGCCATGCGCGCCGGCGAATCGAACGCAACCACCCCTTCACCTACCGTGGCATTCGCCAGATCAGCAAGGCGCGACGCCCATGACAGGCACGAAGCTGAAAGCTGGCTCATCGGATTGTGATCAACAGTCAATTTCGGACTCTGCAGCGCCATCCGGTTGCCCGATGCGCCGCTGCCGGCCGCACCACCCGCATCAAGAATCACCGGCCGGCACCCGCGGCGGCGCAGACCGGCGGCGACTGACGCGCCGGCAATGCCACCACCGATGATCGCGACCTTCCGGGGCGGATGCGGCAAGTCCGCCACCGCGCCGCCGGAACGGATGCCGGTGATCATCTCGCGCTTGCGGCCAAAGCCCGGGCGGCGTGTGATCGTAAACCCTGCCGCCGCAAGACCGCGCCTGACATGGCCGGCGGCGGTAAAGCTGGCAAGCGTCCCGCCGGGGTGGGTGAGCCTGCCGACATGGTCAAGGATGTCCGGTGCCCACATGTCCGGATTTCGGGATGGCGCAAATCCGTCGAGAAACCAGGCATCAGCCTGAAAGTCCAACTGCGGCAGCAGCACGCCAATCTCGCCATAATGCAGATGCAGCGTCAGCCTGCCATCGCAAAGCGTTACCAGATGATAGCCCGGCCAGCGCGGCGGCAAGGCCCGCCTCAGCGCCGCCGCCGGGTGGGACAGTTCCGGAAAGGCCGCATGCGCGGCCTGCATCTGATCATCCGTCAGCGGCGAGCGCTCAACCGACACATAGTCAATCTGCATGTCGGGATGACGCTCAAGAAGCGCCATGATGGCAAGACAGTTGAGGCCGGTGCCAAAGCCCGTTTCGGCAATTGTCAGATGATCACCGGCGGCGAACCGCGCCCCCAGATCATTGCCGTCAAGAAAGACATGCCGCACCTCGGCCAGCCCCTCGGCACCGCCATAATATCCATCCGCGAAATCGTCGGCATGGGGGATGCCGTCGCGAAAGCTGACAGTGGCCATCGGCAGCTTGTAAATGGCACCGCAATGTGGCGAGGCTGGAGGCATTCAGGGTTCCGGTAATATTTCGTTAATAAACAACATCTTGCGAAATCTCCCGGCTTCGATACCATCAGGTGAGCCGAAAAGTGTGAAAGTTATATATCAGAGTTCAGGCGAGTTTCACCCGCGAATAAACCGATATGTGCGCGCCATGCTTGAGAGATTCGTTCTGACTGTCATGCGACAGTTCATCCGGTCCGGACAGCTGACCATAACCACCCCGGGCGGCAGACAGGTTCGGCTTGGCACGGCCGGCAGCGGCCCGGTGGCGGAGATCACCATCCATGACCGTGCAACGATGCGCCGCCTTGTGACGCAGCCTGACCTCGAATTCGGTGAAGCCTATATGGATGGCCGCCTGACACCGGGTGACGGCGGACTTGAATCCCTTGTGGATCTGATCCTGACAAATTCGGATGTCTGGTCTCGGCACTGGGCGGGGCGGATCACGCTGGCGCTTGGCAATCTGCTGGCGGTCTTCAGGCATCTGAACCTGCCGGGCCGCTCGCGCCGCAATGTGGCGCACCACTATGATTTGACGGATGAGCTGTTTGACACCTTCCTTGACCCGTGGCGTCAATATTCCTGCGGCTATTTCCACCGCGCCGAGGACACGCTCGAGACGGCGCAGATCACCAAGATTGCCCGCATTGCGGCAAAGCTCGATCTGCAGGATGGCCACAGGGTTCTCGATATTGGCTGCGGCTGGGGCGGGCTGGCGCGGGCGCTCGCGATGTGTCGCACGGATGTAACTGTACGCGGGATCACCCTGTCGGAGCGCCAGCTTGCCCACGCACGGCTTGCCGCCACGCAGGCCGGACTGTCGGAGACATTGGATTTTCAGCTCCTCGATTACCGCCACCAGACGGGTCACTTTGACCGGATCGTGTCGATCGGCATGCTGGAGCATGTCGGGCCACGGAATTACAAAACCTATTTCGATCGCCTTGCCGGCCTTCTGGCACCCGGCGGCGTCGCGCTGGTCCATACCATCGCCGTGCATCGCCATGCCGCGCCGGTGAACAGATGGCTGACCCGCTACATCTTTCCCGGCGGCTACCTGCCATCAATCGAGCAGCTTGTCCGCGCCACCTCCGGAAGAGGCTGGAAACTGCTCGATCTCGCGGTCATGCGTGAGCATTACGCGGAGACATTGCGGCACTGGCGGCACCGCTTTCTGGCAAGCCGTGACCAGGTTCAGGCTCTCTATGACGAGCGGTTCGTGCGGATGTGGGAATTCTATCTTGTCGGATGCGAATATTTCTTTCGCAGACAGCGTGGCATGGTTGTCCAGATGGTGCTGTCGGACGATCACCTTGCCGTGCCCGTCAGCCGCGCCTATCTTGACGATCTGGAAACCGAATTCAGGGGCATACTTTGTCGCAACTCTCCTTCTGGAAGCAGAAAACACTCTCCGAGATGACTGTCGAGGAATGGGAGTCGCTCTGCGACAGGTGCGGCAAGTGCTGTGTCCTGAAAATCGAGGATGCCGATACCGGCGAGGTCCATTACACCGATGTGGCCTGCCGGCTGCTGGATTGCGGCAATGCCACCTGCACGGACTACGCCAACCGCCGGACACATGTTCCTGACTGCATCACGCTGAGCCCGCAGAATCTGGACAGGTTGACCTGGATGCCGGACAGCTGTGCCTATCGCATCGTTTCGCAAGGTGGTGATCTGCCGTCATGGCACCCGCTTGTCGGCGGCGATCCGGCCGGTCCGAAACGGGCCGGTGCCACGGTTGCGGGACGGGTGTTTCCCGAGGAGTCGGTCGAGGAGGAAGACATGATCGACCATATCACCAAATGGTAAGGCGGGGCGCGAAGATATGAACCGCGGCGGATGGATCCTGATTGCGCTGCTGACAGCGCTGGCGCTCGCCACGATCTGGAACGCCGAGACGGGCGGCCCCAAGAAACACTGGCACCGGTGCAAGGAGTCGCTTGTCACACAGGTCTTCACCGGCGCCTGCACATTGCGCTTCGGCGGGGAAACGCAGCCATCCTGAGATCCGGCATCGGCCTGTCGTCAGGTACCGAACAGCTTGTTCCATTCTTCTGCCGACAGGTCGCGTAGATCAGCCCGCCATTCGGCGCCAACCTTCATGCCGCGCTGCACGGCCGGACGCTGGAACATTCTGCGGCGCCATCGCGCCACATTCGGATAGTCCTCGATGACGACATTCTGGCGTTCATGGGTGCGGGTCCAGGGAAAGATGGCGATGTCGGCGATCGAGAAATCATCGGCCACATAGTCGCGCCCCTCAAGGCGTCGGTCGAGGACACCGTAAAGGCGGTTGGCCTCGTTGCTGTAGCGTGTCATCGCGTACTCGATTTTGTCCTTGGCGTAGAAATTGAAATGATGCGCCTGGCCCAGCATCGGGCCGATCCCGCCCATCTGCCACATCAGCCATTCCATGACGGATTTGCGCTCCACGCCCCCGGCGGGAAGCAGCTTGCCGGTCTTTTCGGCCAGGTAGATCAGAATCGCACCAGATTCAAAGACGCCCGTGGACGTCCCGTCCGGCCCATCATGATCGATGATGGCGGGAATCCGGTTGTTCGGGCTGAAGGCAAGAAATTCCGGCTTGAACTGGTCCCCCTTGCCGATGTCAACACGGTGCACCTCATAGGGAAGCGCCATTTCCTCGAGCGCGATCGTGATCTTGTGGCCATTCGGGGTCGGGGCGTAGTGAAGTTCAATCATGGGAAGGTCCGCTTTCTGATACGTTGCGCCAGTCCGCGCAACGTGACTGCTGTTGCTTCCCGCTATATAGTCAGGTTAAGCCCTTCGTCCAAACGGTCATCGACCATCCGGCCGGCACGATATACTCATTCAGGATCATCATCATGTTTTTCGTCCCGATGCGGCACAAGGATGCCGGACTGTCCTACAACCCGCTAAAGGCCATCGTTTCGCCGCGCCCGATTGGCTGGATTGCCTCGAAAGGCGGGGATGGCAGCTTCAATCTGGCGCCCTACAGTTTTTTCAACGCCATTTCAGAGGATCCGGCGATGGTCATGTTCTCGGTCCAGTCGGACAACGCGGGACATATCAAGGACAGCCTTCGCAATGTCGAGGAAACCGGCGAATTCGTGGTGAACATCGTCAGCCAGAACCAGTTCGACGCGATGAACATCTCGTCCGGAACCTATCCCTATGGCGAGAATGAATTCGCCCTTGCCGGGCTGGAGATGGTGGCATCACAGACAGTGGCGGTGCCACGGGTCGGCGGCGTTCCAGCGGCGCTTGAATGCACGCATTTCCAGACAATCAACCTGCCCCGCAACGCGGGCGGTGGCGGTTACATTCTGGTGATCGGCACGGTCACCGGCATTTACATTGATGACGCGATTGTCGAGGACGGGCTGGTCAAATATGAAAAATTCATTCCGATCAGCCGGCTTGGTTATCGCGATTATGGCCGCGGCACGGATATCTTTCAGGCCACGCGGCCAGGCCAGAAATGAGCCGCCGCCGGGATCAGCGCTGCGTGCAGCTTGAAATGGTTACAATGACATAGCCATGCAGGCTTGATTCGGCAAAATCAAGAAGCAGCACCCACTCCTCAGCCGGGATCATCGCCTGGAACGGCAGCGTGCCCTTTGTCACTTTCTGGCCGTTGAGAAAGCCCATCCGGACGTTCAGCGGCATCTTGCTGTCAAAGCTTGGCACCTCGCGAGATGATTTGCGGTCGGCCTCGCCCTCGACATGAAGATTGAGGCCACCATCAAACAAAGCCGCCTTGGATTCAGGCCCGCCATAGAGCGGTGTGGCCACAGCGATGTTCCGACTGTCGAGCTGGCGGCAGTTCGAAGGCCGGCCAAGTTTCTGTATGGCATGAATGATCTGCGCCGGGGCGACGCCGCGGGCAATCTTCTTTGTCACCAGAGCCTTGAGTTCGGCATCATTGTCCTGTGCAAGCTCATCAACCTTGTTCTTCGCCCGCGCCTCGGCAAGCTCCATCTCCAACCGCTGCACCTCGGTGCTGAGCTCGGTGATCTGCTGGTTGTTTTCATACAGGGTGCGTTCCGCCTCGGCACGCAGGCTGCCTGTCTCGGCATGTCCCCACAGCCAGCCAAGCCATAGAACACCGCCGACGACCAGCACCCTGAGCAGCAGCGAAACATAGCTGCGCATCTCCCGCCGACGATATCTTTCTCTCGTTTCAAAGAAGTCCATGGATCGCCTGTTCTGATTGCCCGTTCCAGTGCCTGTTCTCGCGGTCTTTGATCGGCCCGTCGCGCCAGATCAATACAACACCATGAATAAAAGGCAAGTTCATGTCACTCCCAACCCTTGAAGCGTCGCGTCGCTATGGGCAGGATGCTTGCATGCCGTTACCAGAGACAACACCAAAATCACCGGGCACGACGCGACGCCGCTCCGCCCGCCCCACACAACAACAGGACCGCGCCTGGCAGCGTATGTTGAGCGGCAGGCGACTGGATCTTCTGGACCCGTCGCCGATCGATATCGAAATTGTCGACATCGCGCATGGCCTTGCACGGGTCAGCAGATGGAACGGGCAGACAAAGGGCGTGTATCCCATGTCCGTCGCCCAGCATTCGATTGTGGTCGAGCGGCTGGTATCGCGCAACGCACCCAAACTCGACCGCCGATGGCGCCTTGCCGCGCTTCTTCACGACGCGCCGGAATATGTCATTGGCGACATGATCACGCCTTTCAAATACGCGCTTGGCGGCATCTATCGCGAGATCGAGGAACGCCTGTCGGCGGCCATCCATATCCGATTCGGACTGCCGGCCACCCTTCCCGAGCCGGTCACCCGCGCGATCAAGCGCGCCGACCGCATGGCAGCCTGGCTGGAGGCAACGCAACTTGCCGGATTCAGCGAGCAGGAGGCCGCGAAAATTCTGCTCCGGCCGCGCGCTACCCCGGAAAACATGCGTTTGCGCCCGGTGTCGCCTGATCAGGCGGCGGACATGTTCCTGAAAAAATTCCGCCTTCTTGGCGGAGATCGCTGAGAGACCGTGACCGGTGACAGCTTAGCTGTCAGTTGACGCTGCTGACCGAACGCGACAGCGCCGTCTTACCCTTGCCATTCTCGGCCTTGTCGCCGCGTCCACCGACAAATCCCTTTGGTCCCGGTCCACCGGTCTTGTTCGGGTCATCCTCGACATGTACCGAATTGAGCAGCGCACCGGCACGCTGGATCAGGCTGAGCGCATCATCAAGCACGGCCACGGCGCGCGTGGTATTGACGTCATTCAAAGAAGAATTCCGTTCAAAAATATCCCAGGCAATCGAATTCAGCTGATCATTGACACGCACAAGCTTCGACTTGCCACGCTGTCTGAGATCACGAATTTTCATATTGCGGCTTTGCGCCATCTGGCCTCTCCACTAAACATAAGTGGAAAGTAATATACTGAAATTTAACTTTTGGTCACAACGCCGGGATCCAAAATCTATCGACTGACCCTGACCGCCGTCTCGCGGCGCTGCCGACGGCGTTCCTTGCGGGCCCGCGTCATGGCCTTTGCCTGCCCCATGGTCATGCAGTCCGGACACACGCATTTGCCTGCAAGGTCGAAATTTTCGCGAAGATTGGGAAGTTCCATGCACCAGCAATGATCCTTGCCGGGTGGCGCGCCACAATTGAATTGCGTGCCGCATTCATCACATGTCAGCTTCTGCATTCCCGCCTCCCCTGTTCCGGTTCGACTCAGAATTAGATCGTCTGCCATTTCACACCTCGGTGCAAGCGTCGGATGCGTATCACCGGATGCCCGTCGGTCCGCGCCCGCGCCATCCGTGCGCGGTAGGCATGTGACCATGTCTGTGATACACCCGAATCCTGTGCGGGCGTGGCGGAACCGGTAGACGCACTGGACTTAAAATCCAGAGACCCTGGGTCGTGGGGGTTCGAGTCCCCCCGCCCGCACCAATCACCGGCAAACCCGCCTATGGCTGGTGAGTGAGGGCGATCTGCAGCTGGCTGATCGCCAGATCGGGGTACATCGCGAAACCGATGACACTCGTCAGGGGAACCGGCATGTCCGGCGTCGCGGTGGCTGTCAGCCTGCCGCCTTGCTTCAACATCGCCTCGATCGGCGGCAACAGACGCGCAACATTCTCCGGAAAGGTGGCGCCGACACCGGACGCCGCCGACATCCGGGCCATGCTGCGATACTCAGCCTCGCTGACACCCTCCTCCTCTGCCGCGACGGCAAAGGCGATATCACCAAGTCCCAAATCATCAATCACAAGGCGGCTGCTTTAGACAG
>JAAZUU010000015.1 GCA_018624035.1 Rhodobiaceae bacterium
GCAACTGGATCACCCGCGCGCCGTCACTTTGTCGCAAGGCCTCGCTTCTTGCCAAGGTCCAGGATGAGGGCGGGCATGGTCTCTATCTCTATTCCGCAGCCGAGACGCTTGGCGTCAGCCGCGAGCAGATGACCGGCGAGCTGATTGACGGAACGGCGAAATATTCCTCGATCTTCAACTATCCGACCTTGAGCTGGGCCGATATCGGCACCATTGGCTGGCTTGTCGACGGCGCCGCCATCATGAATCAGATTCCGCTCTGTCGATGTTCATATGGCCCCTATGCGCGGGCGATGATCCGCATCTGCAAGGAGGAAAGTTTTCACCAGCGCCAGGGCTATGAAATCGTCATGACGCTGGCGCAGGGGTCACCGGCCCAGAAGGCGATGGCGCAGGAATCGCTGAACCGGTTCTGGCAACCGGTGCTGATGATGTTCGGCCCGCCGGACAGCGAATCACGCAATACCGACCAGTCGGTGAAATGGAAGATCAAGCGTTTCACCAATGACGAGCTTCGCCAGAAATTTGTCGACGCCACCGTGCCGCAGGCCGAATGCCTGGGGCTGACGATCCCCGATCCGGACCTTGCATGGAACGAGGCGCGGCAAAGCTATGATTTCGGCCCGATCGACTGGGATGAATTCTGGCGTGTCGTCAAGGGCAACGGCCCGATGAACCGCGAACGGGTCGCCGCCCGACGCAAGGCCTGGGATGAGGGTGCCTGGGTGCGTGAGGCGGCGCTGGCGCATGCCGCCAAACGGCAGGCGCAGGCGGCCGAGTGAGCGCCCGGGAGATACGTGATGAGTGATGATAGTGGGACTCTCATGCCCCAAGATATGATGCCCTTATGGGAGGTGTTCATCCGCCCGCGGACCGGCCTTGCCCATAGCCATGTCGGCTCGGTTCATGCCAGCGACGAGGTGATGGCGGTGCAGGCGGCGCGAGATGTCTATACACGTCGCGGCGAGGGGGTCTCGATCTGGGTCGTGCCATCGGCCAGCATCACCGCCTCCGACCCGGACCAGCGGGACGAGAATTTCGAACCGACAGCCTCGAAGATCTACCGCCACCCGTCCTTCTATGACATTCCCGATGATGTGGGCCATATGTGATGACCGGCCGTGACGAACTTGCCGATGATCTTGCCGGTGATCTTGCCGATGATCTTCTGGCGCTTCTGCTTCGCATCGGTGATGATCATCTGATTCTCGGCCACCGGCTCAGCGAATGGTGCGGCCATGCGCCGATGCTGGAAGAAGATCTGGCGCTGCCGAACATGGCTCTCGATCTGATCGGCACGGCGCGGATGTGCTATGGCTATGCCGCCGAGATCGAGGGTGGTGGCCGCGGCGAGGATGATTATGCCTTCCTTCGCGACGGCACCGATTTCCGCCATATGCTGATGGTCGAACGGCCCAATGGCGATTTCGCCCACACCATGCTTCGCCAGTTCCTGTTCGCCGCCTGGATGCACCCGCTCTGGGACGGGTTGACCGGCGCGCCCGACGCCCGTCTTGCCGATCATGCCGGCAAGGCGGTCAAGGAGATGGCCTATCATATCAGGCACAGCGGTGAGTGGGTGATCCGGCTTGGCGACGGCACCGCCGAAAGCGCTCGCCGGATGCGGGCGGCGCTGGATGATCTCGGCCCCTATATCGGCGAGATGTTCGAAAGTGACGACACCGCCGCGCGCCTTGTCGCGGCCGGCCTGCTTCCTGATCCGGCCGCTGTCAGGGTGGCATTCGACAGCACCGTTGCCCGCACCTTCACTATGGCGCAGCTGCCACCCCTCGAAATCAGCACCGGCATTTCGGGTGGCCGCGCCGGCCGGCATGGCGAGGCGCTTGGTCATCTTCTGGCCGAGATGCAGTTCATGCAGCGGGCCTATCCGGGGCTGACATGGTAGCGGCGCGTGACATCGACCGGGATATTGGCGGTGACGACATGCTGGCCGATATCCGCCGCATCGCCGAATCGGTGCCCGACCCCGAGCTTGTCGTGGTGAATGTCGGCGATCTTGGCATCATCCGCGATTTGCGCCGTGACGGCCATGCCGTAGAGATCGACGTCACCCCCACCTATTCCGCCTGTCCGGCGACCCTTGCCATCGAACTGGCCATCGAAACGGCCGTTGCCGCGCAAGGTCATGAGGCGCGGGTACGGCGGGTGCTGGCACCTGCCTGGACAACCGACTGGATCACCCCGGCAGGCCGCGCGAAGCTGAAACAGGCCGGCATCGCGCCGCCATCGCCGCGCGGTGATGGTAACGGGGGGCACGACTATTTCGCGCGGCCACAGGTGGCCTGCCCGCGCTGTGACAGCCTCGATACAACCGAACTGTCGGCCTTTGGCGCGACCGCCTGCAAGGCGCAATATCGCTGCCTGTCCTGCCACGAGCCTTTCGACTATTTCAAATGCCTCTGAGATGACGAGGGCCCGCGAAGAAAGATTTCCGCCAGCATGATCCCGAAATTCCATCAACTGACGATCAGCCATCTGCAGCGGTTCGGCGATTTCGCCGTGGCGCTTGGCTTCGAGGTGCCGGAGGAGCTTGCCGGTTCCTACCGGTTTCTGCCCGGCCAGTATCTGACACTGCGCGCCGATATTGATGGCGATGAGGTGCGCCGTCCCTATTCGATCTGCACTACACCGCATAGCGGCAGGCTGGGGGTCGGTATCAAGCATGTCGAGGGCGGGCGCTTCTCCGGCCATGCGCTGACCGGTCTTGTGGTCGGTGACAGGATTGACGTGATGACCCCGCAGGGGCGCTTTGTCCATGCCGGCCGGGGTGATGACGCGGCAGAGGATATACTGCTGCTGGCCGCCGGATCCGGCATCACCCCGATCCTGTCGATCGCCGAGACGGCGCTGGCGACCGGCCACCCCGCGTCACGGGTGACACTGATCTATGGTAACCGCAACACCGCCTCGATCATGTTCCGCGACCGGGTGGAGGATCTGAAGGACCGCTATCTCGATCGCTGCCGCGTTCTGCATGTGCTGTCGCGCGAACCGCGTGATACAGCGCTGCTGAACGGCCGTGTTGATGCCGGCAAGATCACCGCCCTTGTCGAGTCAGGTCTGATCACGCCGGCGCGCCTGTCGGCGGCCTATCTGTGCGGACCCGGCAGCATGATGACAGACTGCCGCGCGGCGCTTGTCGCCGCCGGTATGGATGGTGGGCGGATCGCCACCGAACATTTCACCCCGGCCGTGCCGTCCGGCAATGCGCCGCCACCGCGGAAGCCGGCGGATGAATCGCCGGCCGGTGACACCGCTGACGCCGATTGCATGGTTGAATTGCGGGCTGACGGCATCACCCGTCACTTTGCCATGGACCCGTCACGCCAGACGATTCTCGCCGCTGGTCAGGCTGCCGGAGTCGAGCTTCCCTATTCCTGCGAGGCCGGCATGTGCTGCACCTGCCGCTGCCGGCTTGTCACCGGCGAGGTCGATATGGACGCGAATTATTCGCTCGAGCCGTGGGAGATGGAGGCCGGTTTCATCCTGTCATGCCAGGCGCGCCCGAAGACCGACAGCGTGACGGTGGATTTCGACGCTGTCTGATCACCGATCTCCTGTCATATGTCAGGTGGGTGCCGCGCGATGCAGCCGCTGCGAGATCGCCAGCCCGATCAGGATCGTTGCCAGCGCCATCACGAAATGGCCTGGAAGCGCCTCGCCGAGGATGCTGACACCGATCAGCACCGCCCATAGCGGCACCTGATAATTGACGAGCGAGAGAAAGGGCGGGCCGGCGCGACGGATGATGATGGTCAGCAGGATCGTCGCCAGGCCGGTTGGCAGAAGCGCCAGAAACAGCACGCCGGTCAAGCTGACAGTGCTGGCGGATGTCGGAACGCCATGCGTGATGAAGGCCAGTGGCAGGACCGCGAGGCTGGCGCAGACCAGCCCGGCGGCGGCGAAGCTAAGCGTGCCGACGGGCGGGCAGAGCCTGGTGATGATCGACCCGCAGGCATAACAGCAGCTTGCCCCGACACAGGCCATCTGCGCCACCAGAATCATGCCGCCGCTGCCGGCTGCCGATGAAAACAGCCTTTCGCCGCCAACAAGCAGCACCACGCCGGCGAACCCGGTCAGAAAGCCGATGACCCGCGCCGCGCTCAGACGTTCGCCCGGGATCAGAAAGTGGCTCAGCGGCAGGACGAACAGCGGCACCACCGCCATGGTGATGCCGGCAAAGCTGGAGGTGACAAGCTGCTGGCCCCAGGACAACAGGCTGAACGGAATGGCGTTGGTGAACAGCCCCATGCCAAGGCAATGCAGCCAGATCCGGCGCTGTGTCGCGGTGTCGAAACCGGGCAGCCGCTGGCCGGTCAGAGACGCCACGCCGACAAGAAGCATGGCGGCAAGCGAGATCCGTCCCGCCGCCACCCAGAGCGGTGGCACGCTGTCGAGCGCCATCTCGACGCCAAGGAAAGCAGCGCCCCAGATCAGGCCAAGAAGCGCCAGCAATCCCCAATCGAGGGGCGCGGGTCCGGATCTTGATTCTGGCATCAGGTGACCTTTCGGCGGAGGTGAAATTCAGGCCGGTCCCAGCGCCGCTGGTCGAGAATGCCCGCCAGCCTGTCAACCGCGTGCCAGACATCGACAAAGCGCGTATAGAGCGGCGCGAAGCCGAACCGCAACACATCGGGCGCGCGGAAATCACCGATCACGCCCTCGGCGATCAGCGCCGCGATGATGGCATGGCCGCCGGTCGCATGGGTGAAGGCAACCTGCGCGCCACGCAATTCGGCATCACGCGGCGAGATCAGCGCGAGGCCATGACCGCCACAGCGCGCCTCGACCAGATCGATGAAATAGCCGGTCAGCTGCCGCGCCTTGGCGTGGATTTGCCGCATGTCGATTCCGTCCCACAGATCGAGCGCCGCCTCCAGCGCCACTATGCTGATTACCGGCGGGGTGCCGCACAGATATTGCGTGATGTCCCCGGCCGGGCGATAATGCGGCGCGAAGCCGAACGGGTCGGCATGCCCGAACCAGCCGCTGAGCGGTTGCCCGTCGCCGCCAAGATGGCGCGGTGCCACATAGAGGAAGGCCGGCGCGCCGGGGCCACCATTGAGGAATTTATAGCCACAGCCAACGGCGAAATCGACGTCGCACCCGGCAAGGTCCAGCGGTATCACCCCGGCCGAATGCGCCAGATCCCAGATCACCAGCGCCCCGGCATCATGCGCGGCGCGGGTCAGCCCGGCCATGTCATGAACGCTGCCATCGCGGTAATTCACATGCGTGAGCATCAGCACCGCCACATCATCATCCAAGAGATCGGCAATCGTCTTCACGTCATCGGCATGGACAAGCCGGTGCGCGCCGCCGGTCTGCCGGATCACCCCTTCGGCGATATAGTTGTCGGTCGGGAAATTGCGCGTCTCGGTGATGATCTTCCGGCGCCGCGGGCGCAGCGCCAGTGCCGCCGACAGCACCTTGAACAGATTCACCGTCGTGCTGTCGGCAGCGATGACATTGTCCGGGGCGGCACCGATGAGCGGCGCGATCTTCGCCCCGACGCGGCGTGGCGCGTTGATCCAGTCAGCGTCATTCCAGCTGCGGATCAGCCCGTCGCCCCACTCGTCGGTCACTGTC
This sequence comes from Rhodobiaceae bacterium, assembly GCA_018624035.1. Classification (GTDB taxonomy): domain Bacteria; phylum Pseudomonadota; class Alphaproteobacteria; order Puniceispirillales; family Puniceispirillaceae; genus UBA8309. Next base: position 5,611 of record JAAZUU010000015.1, read on the forward strand.
GCGGCAATCCGGTCCGGCACGGCGCGCGGCAGCGCCCCCAGCGAATTGCCGTCGAGATAGATCACATCCGCCGGCAGCGTGAAGCTGTCACGCAGCCCGGCCAGGGGATCGGCGGCGTCGAGGGCACTTGCATGTTCGACGCTGGCGTGATCAGTGCCGGCGTGTTCGGGGTCGAGATGAGAGGTGATCGCGGATGTCATGTACCGGCTGCCGGACAGGTGATGTTGCTGGACAACAGGTAGCACGCGCCCCATATGTTGCCCAAGATGAAAACAGGCCGGCCGGACCCGGCGCACAGATCGCGATGGAGATGAAGATGGGATATGCAATGGCGGCACAGGCGCCCGGCGGTGCCGAGGTCATTCACCGGATCGAGATTGGTGAGATCACCCCGGCACCTGGCGAGGTGGTGATCGCGCATGAGGCCATCGGCGTCAATTTCATCGATATCTATATCCGCACCGGTGCCTATCCCTGGCCGGTCGACAAGGATCTTGTCCTTGGCAGCGAGGGCGCCGGAACCGTCACCGCCGTCGGCGCGGGCGTGACGCATCTGGCGGTCGGTGACCGCGTCGGCTACACGCTGCCGAACGGGGCCTATGCCACGCACCGGGCGATCAACGCCGACATGGTGGTCAGGCTTCCCGAGACCATCGCCAGCGATATCGCGGCGGCGATCATGCTGAAGGGGCTGACGGTCGCCTATCTTGTGACGCGAAGCTACGCTGTCGGCGCCGGTGACACGGTGCTGTTCCATGCCGCGGCTGGCGGGGTCGGGCTGCTGGCCGGACAGTGGATGAAATCGCTTGGCGCGACAACCATCGGCACCGCCGGCGGGGCCGAGAAATGCGCGCTGGCCAGGGCCAACGGCTATGACCATGTGATCGACTATCGCAGCCGGGATTTCGAGGAAGAGGTGATGAGGATCACCGACGGCGCGGGGGTGAATGTCGTCTATGATTCGGTTGGCAACGACACCATGGCGAAAAGCCTGAAATGCGCCCGCCGGCATGGCACGGTGGTCAATTTCGGCCAGTCATCCGGCGCCTATGCCGATTTCCAGATCAAGGATCTTGCGGCCGGCTCGCTGTTCCTGACGCGCCCGACCCTGTTCCATTTCGCGACCGAGCGCGACTGGCTGGAATCGGCCAGCGCCGCGATGTTCGCCAGGGTCGCCGACGGCACGCTCAATGTCAGCATCAACCGGCGCGCGCCGCTGGAAAATGTGGCCGAGGTGCATCAGGCGCTTGCCGCCCGCCAGACCACCGGCTGCACCATTCTGACAGTTTAGATGCAGCGGGTCCGCCGGTGCCGGGTATGCCGGTTTTGGGTATGACGGTGCCGGGCCTGACGATACCCGGTCTGACGGCGTAGCGGGCGCGCCGCTCTCTGCTATGGCAATACCGACCCGCCGCCTGTTGTGGCGGCGGTGATGTCGGCATCGCTTCTGGCGAGGGTCCCCGTGGCCGAATTTTCAAGGGCCGGATTTTCGAGGGCCGGATTTTCAAGGGCCAGATCCTCGGCCGCGCTGGCCTCGCCGCAGTGCCAGTAATCGCTGGCGTGGCATTGTCTTGCCAGCGCCTGCGCGGCGGCGATTTCGGCCGGGGACAGCCGCGTCGCCATCCGGTGGCGCGCCGGATCGGCCGAATCATGCCCGGCCGTCGCCGCCAGCAGATACCACATATAGGCCAGCAGGTCGCTCTGCCGCACCCAGTCGCCGGCCTCGTAATTCTCGCCAAGGACAAACAGCGATTCGACAAGCGAATCCAGCGGTTCCTGCGCCGTCACGCCGCCCCCCGTCATCGTCAGAAGCAGCGCCGCCAGAACCGGCGCCTGTCGCCAATTTTTCAGCCATCCGGTCATGGTCCAGTCTAGCCACCGACCGGTTAACAGACCGTTACGGCGTCAGGGTCACCGATGAAAAATTTTCCCAAAAACCGACCGCGCCGGGGTCAGTTATTCGCCGCAATCCTGATAGTCGCTGGCAAGGCATCGCGCCGCCAGCGCCTGCGCCCGCGCGCCTGCCAAAAAATCTCCCACAAAAATCCCCCAACAAAAAACGCCCCGGCCGGGTGGCGGGGCGTTCTTCATGGTTCGTTTCGTCTTTCGTCCGGCGTCGCCGCCGGAAGTGTCTGCCCGGGAGTTTGACTCCGGGAGTATGACTCCGGGCGTTTTACGCCGGGGCGGTTATGAGGCCAGCGGCTGGGTGCGCATGTCGGCCGGGTCGATTCCGGCGACGGCCACCGGCGCCTTCATGGCGTCGCGGCGGAACGGCTCGCCAAGCTCCTGGTTCAGCATCACCTCGATGAAGGTTGTCTTGCCATCCTTCATCTGCGCGTCGATGGCCTTGTTCAGCGCGTCGGTCAGCTCCGGCTGCGAATGCACGACAACACCGGTCAGCCCGCAGGCGTTGGCGATGCCGGCATAGGAGACCTGCTCATCAAGCTCGGTGCCGACGAAATTGTCGTCATACCACAGGGTGGTGTTGCGCTTTTCCGCGCCCCACTGATAGTTGCGGAAGATGATCATGGTGATGGCCGGCCATTCCTCGCGGCCGATCGCCGACATCTCGTTCATCGAGATGCCGAAGGCGCCGTCGCCGGCGAACCCGACAACCGGCACGTCGCGGCGGCCGATCTTCGCGCCCATGATCGATGGCAGGCCGTAACCGCAGGGGCCGAACAGGCCGGGGGCCAGATATTTGCGGCCTTCCTCAAAGGTCGGATAGGCGTTGCCGATGGCGCAGTTATTGCCGATATCGGACGAGATGATGGCGTTCTTCGGCAGCGCGCTCTGGATCGCCCGCCAGGCCATGCGCGGCGACATCTTCTGCGGCTCGCGATTGCGCGCGCGCTCGTTCCAGGTGGTTCCCGGATCGTCATCCTCATGGTCGATCGAGGTCAGCTCCTGTGCCCAGGCCGACTTGGTCTTCGCGATCATCTCGCGGCGCGCGGTGCGGTCCGTATCGCCGGCATTCGGGGCCAGCCGGTCAAGCAGGCTGGCGGCCACATGCTTGGCGTCGCCGACAATGCCGACGGTGACCGGCTTGGTCAGGCCGATGCGGTCGGGGTTGATGTCGACCTGGATGATCCTGGCGTCGCGCGGCCAGTAATCAATGCCATAGCCGGGCAGCGTCGAGAACGGGTTCAGGCGGGTGCCAAGCGCCAGCACGACATCGGCCTTGGCGATCAGCTCCATGCCGGCCTTCGAGCCGTTATAGCCGAGCGGGCCGGCGTGAAGCGGGTGCGACCCCGGAAAGGCGTCATTATGCTGGTAGCCGCAGCAGACCGGCGCGTCGAGACGTTCGGCAAGCTTCATCGATTCGCCGATGGCGCTGCCGATGACAACGCCGGCACCGTTCAGGATCACCGGGAATTTGGCTTCCGACAGCATCTTCGCCGCCGCGTCGATGGCGTCCTCGCCGCCCGACGGGCGTTCGAACTCGACAATGGCCGGAAGTTCGATATCGATGACCTGTGTCCAGAAATCACGCGGCACGTTGATCTGCGCCGGCGCCGAGTTGCGCTTCGCCTGCAGGATCACGCGGTTCAGCGTCTCGGCGATGCGGACCGGGTCGCGGACCTCTTCCTGATAGGCGACCATGTCCTTGAACAGCGCCATCTGCTCGACCTCCTGGAAACCGCCCTGGCCAATTGTCTTGTTGGCGGCCTGCGGAGTGACAAGAAGCAACGGCGTGTGGTTCCAGTAGGCTGTCTTGACCGGAGTCACGAAATTGGTGATTCCCGGCCCGTTCTGCGCCACCATCATCGACATCTGGCCGGTGGCGCGGGTAAAGCCGTCGGCCATCATGCCGGCGTTGCATTCATGCGCGGCGTCCCAGAAGGTGATACCGGCCTGCGGGAACAGGTCCGAGATCGGCATCATCGCCGAGCCGATAATGCCGAAAGCATTCTGGATTCCGTGCATTTGCAGGACTTTTACAAAAGCCTCTTCCGTTGTCATTTTCATGATGCGTCACCCCTCATTCGGTTGTGGTCTTGCTTTTACTCTACGTCCGGTATGTCTGGTCCGGTATGCCTGTCCGTTATGTCTGTCCGTTATGTCTGTCCGGTATGCCTGCCGACACGCCGTCGCCCGATATCGGTTGGCGCCAGCGTCGTCACCCCTAATCAATCGCAGGCATCTCGATCAAGCATTAGAGCCAGATAGCCGTAAACATAGGTCCAGATGCGCATGCTGTCACTGGCACCAAATGTCGCCACCCGGTGGCGGCGGTTGCGTCGCTGCCGCCTTCGCGATAGCGTCATTGCGGGGCGGCACCGGTCAGGCAGGTCGCGCCGGCAATTCCGGTTGGCCCGGTCGGCGTGCAAGGAGTGAGGGGTTTCCCTTGAAGGTTACAAGGCTGGCGCCGGCGATGGGCGCCGAAATTACCGGCATCAATCTTGCCGCCAGCGATTTCGCCAACAATGTCATCGGCGATCTCAGGGCTGTCTGGCTGGAGCATAAAATGGTCGTGCTCCGCAATCAGAATCTGTCCCCGCAACAGCAGCTGGCGTTGGCGCGGGCCTTTGGCGAGCCGGCGATCTATCCGTTCCTCGACGGCGTTGACGGCATTCCCGAACTCACCGCGGTGCTGAAGCGCGAGCATGAAACGGTCAATTTCGGCGGTGTCTGGCACACCGATACCATCTATCAGGACGAACCGCCGATGGCGACGATGCTGCAGGCCGTCGAACTGCCGCCGATCGGCGGCGATACGATGTTCGCCAACCAGGAACTTGCCTATGAGCGTCTTTCCGACGGGCTGAAGGAGATGCTTGGCGGGTTGCGTGTTGTCTGCACCGCCAACAAGGCAAAGGTCGCGGCGACGCGGACCGCGCGGATCGAGGAGGCCGGCAATGGCGCCGATGTCAACGCGCTGGCGGCGGTCCATCCGGTTGTGCGCACGCATCCCGAAACCGGCCGCAAATCGCTTTATCTCAGCCCCGGCCACGCGACCGCGTTCGAGGGCTGGACCGAGGAGGAAAGCGCCGGTCTTCTCGCCTTTCTCTTCCAGCACCAGATTGGGCCCGAATTCCAGTGCCGGCTGGGCTGGGGTGTCGGCGACATCGCGATCTGGGACAATCGAAGCACGCTGCACTATCCGCTGAATGATTATCACGGGCACCGGCGTCTTCTTCACCGAATCACGCTGAAAGGTGACAAACCTGTCTAGCGCGATGGCATGTAGGGGAAAGAAGGGGATGAACCTGTGACCTCGCTGTGGATCTGGGTGACAATCGGGGCGGCGCTGTCGCAGGCCGTTCGCAGCACCTATCAGAAGAAACTGAAGGCGCCGCTTGGCGATCTCGGGGCCAGCTATGTGAGGTTTTCCTACGCCATCCCCTTTGCCTGGGCCTGGGTCTTCATCTATGGCGGCTGGAGCGGTGAGCCGCTGCCCGGCCTGAACATCCCGTTCCTGTTATGGACCACCATCGCCGGGCTGACGCAGATCATCTTCACCGTTCTGCTGGTGACGCTGTTCTCGCACCGGTCCTTTGCCGCCGGCACCGCCTTTTCGAAGACCGAGGTGATCCAGGCGGCGCTGTTCGAGGCGATAATTCTCGGCCATATCGTCAGCCTCCAGGTCGGGTTGGCGATCATCATCGGCGTTGTCGCAGTGTTTCTTCTGTCATTGGCCAAAAGCAGCCTGACGCTGCGTAATCTTCTGGCCTCGCTGTTCACCCGCCAGACGGCGATCGGGCTTGGCAGCGGCGCGTTCCTCGGTTTCTGCACCGTTGCCTACAAGGCGGCAAGCGATTCGCTGGCAAGCGATGACCTGGTGACGCGGGCCAGCATGACCGCCGGTGTGTCGGTGCTGATCCAGGCGGTGCTGATGGGGCTGTGGATGTGGCGCCGCGCTCCGGACCAGCTGAAGGCAAGCTTTGTACATTGGCGCGACAGCAGCATTGTCGGCCTGTCAGGCGCGGTGTCGACGGCCTGCTGGTTCACCGCCTTCTCGCTCTATGCGGTGGCGCCGGTCCGCGCCGTCGGCCAGATCGAACTTCTTCTGGCGCTTGGAATTTCCTTCTTCTATTTCCGCGAACGGCCATCCGGCAAGGAGTTGTTCGCGATGCTGCTTCTGGCGATCTCGATCATCATGGTGCTGCTTGGCTGACCGGGCCGCGGGAGACATGCCCGCGCTCGCCCTGTGAGTCGGGGTGGCCGCCGGAGCGGCAGGCAGCGTAGCAGTCGTGTTGGCAATCGTGTTGGCAGGCGGGTGCGCGGTGGGAATATTGTCACATGCGGCCAGAATTGATTTGGTGACCGGTGATTCTTTGTTCATAGTGTCGTCTTAACGATGACTTCAGGATTTTCTCGGAGGAAACCAAATGTTCATGAAGCATGGTATTGTGGCAGGCGTCGCCCTTGCGGTCAGCCTTGCAACGCCGGCTATGGCAAAGGTCGAGGGTGACACCATCATCCTCGGTTCGTCGATTTCGCTGACAGGTAAATACGCAACCAACGGCCTGCACACGCAGCGTGGTTACGACTATGCCGTGAAGGTGATCAACGAGGCTGGCGGCGTGAAGGTTGGTGGCAAGAGCTACAAGCTTGACGTGAAATATTACGATGATGAATCGACCCCGGCTCGTGGCGCACAGCTTGCCGAGCGTCTGATCCAGCAGGATGGTGTCGAATATATGCTCGGGCCCTACAGCTCGGGCATGACAAAGGCCATCGCGCCGGTATCGGAAAAGTTCGGTGTGCCGATGGTCGAGGCAGAGGGCGCATCGCGCTCGCTCTTCACCCAGGGGTACAAATATCTGTTCGCTGTCCTTTCGACATCCGAGCAGTATCTGGCGACAGCGATCGATTTTGCGGCTGAAAAGTCGTCCAATCCCGGTGATGTCCGCATCGCGCTGGCATTCGAGGGCGACCCGTTCTCGATGGATGTCCGCGCCGGCGTGATGGACAAGATCAATGAATATGGCATGAAGGTCGTGATTGACGACCAGCTGCCGGCCGATCTGTCCGACATGTCGACCACGCTGACCAAGGTGAAGGCGCTGAAGCCTGACGCCCTGATCATCTCCGGTCACTCGAAGGGTGCCGCAACGGCCGCCCGTCAGATCGACGAGATGAAGGTCAACGTCCCGATGATTGCGCTGACTCACTGCGAGGCGGCGAAAGTCCAGGAAAAGTTCCCGAAGACAGCCAACGGCTTCCTCTGCCCGACACAGTGGGTTGAAACGCTGTCAAAGTCCGATCCGATGTTCGGCTCGGCGGCTGACTGGAACACCGGCTTCAAGGCTGACAACCCGACCTACACCTCGGTGCCGTACCAGTCGGCACAGGCATCGGCTGCTGTCTATGTCTTCAAAGAGGCGTTCGAGGCTGCCAACAGCTTTGACAAGGACGCTGTCCGTGACGCCATTTCCAAGGTCGAGATGGAAACCTTCTATGGCGACATCAAGTTCTCGGAGAACGGCAACAACATCGCCAAGCCGATGTTCATGCGCCAGATCGATGGCAGTGGCCAGTACAAGCTGGTCGAGAAGGCCGGCGACATGGTGTTCCCGCGGAACGTCGCCTATTAAGGCCATATGACCCTACCTCTCGGGGGAAGCGTGTCGCTTCCCCCTTTTCTTAATTGGCAAATCTCCTGATCGATTAAAGTCTTTTCGAGTCCGCATCTCTGTCGAGGAAGGGAACATGTGGGATAATCTACAACTGCTGTTCGTATGGGCGCCGATCATCAACGTGCAGGTCATTCTTGACGGCATTTTCGTTGGTGCGGTGTTTGCGCTGAGCGCCTACGGTCTCGCGCTTGTCTGGGGTGTGATGAACATCAAGAACCTTGCCCAGGGCGATTTTGTGATCATGGGCGGGTACATGGCGCTGGCCCTGCACCAGCTCCATGTTCCGCTTGTGCTGATCCTGCTGATCGTGATGCCGCTGATGTTCATGTTCGGGTGGGTTATCTATGTGTTGATGATCCGGCGTATCATCGACCAGGACATGTTCGTTTCGTTGCTGGCGACCTTTGGTCTGTCGCTGCTGCTGCAGCAGGTGATGAACCTGATCTTCGGCCCCGAGGTGCAGACCATCGACATGGAATTGCCTGTCTATGACGCGTTCGACAACATGGTCACCGTGCCATCATCGAAACTGATCACCCTCGGCCTTGCCGCGGTCATCGCGACCGGTGTGATCATCTTCATGAAGCGTTCGCGCGCCGGCCAGGCGATTCGCGCCACGGCTCAGGACCCGCGCGCCGCCCGCGTGCTGGGCATCGATATTGACCGCGTCTACGCCTTCACCTTCGCCTTCAACGCCGCGCTGTGCGGTGCGGCGGGCGTTCTGGTGTCGATCATCTGGGTGATACAGCCTTTCTACGGCATTACCTATTCGGTGCGCTCCTTCGCCATCGTGACGGCGGCCGGCCTCGGCAATCTGCCGGCGGTGATCGGTGCCGGGTTTGGCATCGGGCTGTTCGAGAAATATACCGGCGCGATTCTCGGCACCGCCTATGAGGTTGCCGCGCCTGTCAGCATCCTTCTGCTGGTCCTGATCTGGCGGCAGATTCAAATGAGACGTAACCGGCAGGTGGTACGATGAGCATGACCAGAGACACAAAGGTAACCTACGGGCTGCTGGCTCTGTTCGGGATTTTCGGTCCGATCCTGTTCCCGGACTACACGCTGTCAATCGCCTATCTGTGGATGATGGTGCTGATGGCGTCGACCTGGGACACGCTTGGCGGTCAGATGGGGTACAACTCGCTTGGCAACATCACCTTTTTCGGGGTCGGGATGTATGTCTCGGCGATCGTCCAGGTGTCATTCTTCTATGAGGGAGGGGTTGCCGAATACACATCGGCGATGGGCTCGATCAAACCGGAATTCACACCGGCTGAATATTTCTGGGGCCTTGGTCTTGGAATCCTCGCCGCCGGCGTTGTCGGTCTCGTGCTATCGGTGATTTTCAGTTCCTTCATGTTCGGTCTTCGCGGGCCCTATTTCGCCATCGGCTCGCTTGGCCTCGCCATCGCCGTGGCCGAGGTCACCATCACCATCGATTATGTCGGCGGGGCATCGGGCATCTCGATGCCGCTGTTCCCGGGTGACATCGAGTTCCGGTCGACCTTCTTCTACATATTGTGCTTTGTGCTCACGATCATCTCGCATTTCCTGCTTCGCTGGCTGTATTCGACGCAGTTCGGACTGGCCATCAACGCCATCCGCGATGATGAGGACAAGGCCGAGGCGATGGGGATTCCGACACTTGCCTACAAGCGCATCGGCTGGGCCATTCCGGCCTTCTTCATGGGCTGCATTGGCGCGGTCGCGGGCAATATGGCCGGCTTCATCGACAAGGAAGTGGCCTATCCGATCCCGACCTTCGGCATCTTCATGGTGGCGATGGCGCTCCTTGGCGGCAAGGGCACCCTGTGGGGGCCGGTTCTGGGCGCGATCATCTTCCATGTAATCAAGGAAGCCACCTGGACCTATCTGCTGAATCTCCAATGGGTCGCGCTGGGACTGATCCTGATCATCAATATCGTTTATTTCCAGCAGGGGATCATGGGCTGGTTGCAGACCAAATATCCCGAGCGTTTCGGTATCGTCGTTGACACCTCCACTGTCACTGATGCCGATGGGAAGGAGGCCGCCTGATGTCGGACCCGATCATTAAAGTCGAGGGTGTCTCGAAATCCTATGGCGGGGTGAAGGCGAATGTCGACATCACGATGGGTGTCGAACGCGGATCAATCACTGGCATTATCGGGCCGAATGGCTGTGGCAAGACCACGCTGTTCAACTCGATTGTCGGCTATCATCCGATAGACAGCGGGTCGATCCAGTTCGACGGTCAGGAAATCTCGCATCTGCTGGTCGGTGATATTGCCCGTCTTGGCATGCTGCGGACGTTCCAGCAGACACGTATCTATGGCAAGATGAACTGTGTCGACAACATGCAGATCTCGGTCTCGCATCGCGGGGATTCGAAATTCTCGATGTTCGCCAGCCGGAAAGGCGAGATCAAGGATCGGGCGGAACATCTGCTGGAATTTGTCGGCCTTTATTCAAAGCGCAACCTGATCTCGGGTGACCTGTCATTCGGCCAGCAGAAGCTTCTTGAATTCGCCATGGCGCTGATGAACGAGCCAAAGGTACTGCTCCTTGACGAGCCGACGGCCGGTATCAACCCGACGCTGATCAACGGTCTGATCGACCGGCTGCGGCGCGCCAATGAGGAGCTTGGGATCACCCTGTGCGTGATTGAGCACAATATGCGGGTGATCATGAATCTGGCCTCGCATATCTACTGTCTTGCCAATGGCCGCATGCTGGCCAACGGCACACCCGAAGAACTGCAGAATGACCAGCGCGTCATCGACGCCTATCTTGGAGGACATTGATGGCCGAGGACGAAAAGGCAAAGGCCGCAAAGAAGCCGGCCGCAAAGAAGCCGGCTGCAAAGAAGGCTGCCAAAAAAGCCGCCGCCAAAAAGGCAACCGCAAGGACAGCAACGGCAAAGAAGGCGTCAGCCAAGAAGACGTCAGCCAAGAAGGCGCCGGCAAAGAAGGGTGCCGTCAGCGGGTATGGCAGCGGGTCTGTCGATGTCGTGATGTCGGTCGACCAGGTGGCCAAGGAGGCGGCCTCGATCGCCGCCAACGCGCCCACGGTGGCCGAACTCGATGCCATGGTTACGGGCGAGACTTTCCTGTCGATCAACAATCTGCGTGCCGGCTATGGGAAGATGGAAATCCTTCATGATTTCAATCTGCGGATCGGCAAGGGCCAGTCGCTGTGCCTGATCGGACCGAATGGCGCCGGCAAATCAACGGTGCTGCATTCGATCTTCGGTTTCACCAACATCTTCTCCGGCAGCATCATGATCGACGGCAAGGATGTGACGGCGCTGACGCCCTCACAGAAGCTTGCCGAAGCCGGCATCGCCTACATCCTTCAGGACAAGTCTGTATTCCCGCAGATGACCGTCGAGGAAAATCTGCTGATGGGCGGGTTCCTGAAAAACAAACCCGCCGAGGCCAAGGCAGCTGCCGAGGAGGTGTTCTCGAAATACAGCCGCCTTGCCGAACGTCGTGACAAGCCGGCCGGCGTTCTGTCAGGCGGTGAGCGGCGTCTTCTGGAAATCTCGCGGGCGCTTGTCATGCAACCGCAGGTTCTGCTTGTCGATGAACCCTCGATCGGGCTGGAGCCGCGTTTCATCGACATGGTCTTCGAGATTCTCGATGACCTTCAGCGAAGGGATGGCAAGACCATCATCATGGTCGAACAGAACGCGAAAAAGGGCCTCGCCTTCGCCGATCTCGGCTATGTGCTTGTGTCCGGTGAAACAGCCATTGCCGGTGACGGGGACGAACTTCTCGACAACCCGGATGTCGGCCGCCTGTTCCTTGGCGGCTGACCGGCAGGGTGACGCGGTTTGGCACGTCCGGGACCAGTCCCCGGTATCCTTGACGGAACCCGGCCAACCGCACTGATCACCATCACCTGCATGGCCGCTGTGCTGGCGATGATCAGCTATGCGATCTGGCCGGTTTTTCTTGTCTCACTGGGGCCGGAATGGGGCCTGACCAATACTGAAATCGGCTGGATCAGCGGTGCCTATTTCATCGGCTATGTCATCGCCACCCCGCTGCTTGTGGGATTGACCGACATCATCGATGCCAAGCGCGTCTTCATCGGCGGCAGTCTGACCGCCGCCATCGGTTGCGCCGGCTTTGCCACCATCACTGACGGGTTCTGGGGCGCCGCGGTAACCTGGAGCCTTGTCGGAGCCGGGCTTGCCGGCACCTACATGCCGGGGCTGCAGATCCTGAACGCAAGGCTGTCGGACCAACAGCGTCTGAAGGCCGTTCCCTTCTATACCTCATGTTTCGGCATCGGCACGGGCGGTTCTTTTTATCTGAACGGCTATCTGCTGATCAATTTCGACCATCTGATCGCCGCCTGGCTTGGCTGTGGCGGGGCGATCCTTGGGGCGCTGGTGGTGTTCCTGCTTGTTCGTGCCGCGCCGCCTGCCAAACGACCGGCCGCCGAACGTCGCCGCCATCCGCTGGATCTGCGACCTGCCTTTCGCAACAGGCTGGCCCTTGGCTATATCTTTGCCTACGGCGCGCATACATATGAGCTGTTCGCCTATCGCGGCTGGAGCTTTGCGATGTTCGCCTTCATCGGCGCCACGGCACAGCCGGCGCTGTCGCTGTCGGTCGTCACGCTGCTGGTCAGCCTGTTGACGCTGACCGGCATGGCGGCCTCGATCATCGGCGCGCGCTACTGCCTTGCCTATGGACGGCATCGGGTGATCGCGATCATCGGCGCGCTGTCGGTCGGATTTGCGGTGCTGTCGGCGCTGGCACTCGACGGGCCGGTATGGTTGGCGCTGGCCTGCCTGTGGATCTACAACATCTTCATCATGCTCGACAGTGGCGCGCTGACGGCCGGCACGGTGGCCGCAGCGCCGGCGCATGAACGCGGCGCGCTTCTTGCGGTGCATTCGATGGTCGGGTTCTCCGGCGGCGCGCTTGGCGGCCCGGCGGTCGGGATGATGCTTGATCTTGGCGGTGGCGAGGCGTCGATGGATGCGTGGTTCTGGGCGATTCTGATCATGGGTGTCGGGTCGGCCATTGTCGCCATCATCCAGTGGCGGGCCTGGCGGCTGCGGGGATATGGGGTGTAGCAGCTGATGGCACCGGAACCGGGCTTCATCGTCTGTGGTGGATGCCATATAGACCGGCAGCTGCGCCTGACATCGACGCCGCAGCCGGGCCGGACCAATCCGGCCACTTCCCGCGAACGGCTTGGCGGTGTGGCAACGAACATCGCCTGCCAGCTTGCCGGGTTTGGTGCGTCGGTGAGGCTTGTCTCGGTGCAGCCACCGGACAGTCTTGCGACGGTCGCGTCACGTCTCGTCGATATCGGCATCGATCCGTGGCTGGCTCCGCTTGCCGGCGATCCGCCGGGATATACAGCGCTGCTCGCCCCGGATGGCGAGCTGCTGATCGGGGCGGCGGTGATGGCGCTCTATGACATGGTGCCGGCATCCATGATCCAACCCGGGATCGAAGGATCGACCGGTCCGATCATCCTTGATGCGAATTTGCCGGCCGAAACCATAACCGCCATCGCCGACATTGCCGCCGCCGACACCGCCGTCGCCGACACCGCCGTCGCCGACACTGGCATTACCGGTGAATTCGGGACGGCGCGGTCACTATGTGCCGCCGGCACCTCAATCGCCAAGGTCGAGAGGCTGACGGCCGCGCTGCCATTGCTTGATGCGCTGGTACTGAATCGTGGCGAGGCAGCGGCCCTTCTTTGCGAGACGGGACCGGTGGACCGGATGGCGCTGGCGCTTGCCGCGGATATGCGGGGCAACGGCCTTGTTCTCGTCAGCGACGGGGCGGATATGGCGGCGCTGGCATCAGGCGGCGATGTGGTGACGGCACGCCCGCCCCGGGTTCGGCTCGTGAATGCGAATGGTGCTGGCGACGTGATGGCCGCACGGCTATTCTTCGACCTTGAGACTCGCCCGGACATGGCACCGGCGACGCGGCTCGACGCGGCGCTGGCGGCCGGAGCGGGTTACGCGGCGGGAGCGCGGATACAGACATGAAGATGACGGAACAGCCCGCATTCACCTTCCGAATGTCCGATGAGGTCTCCGCGGCCCGCCGCGAGGGCCGGCCGCTGGTCGCGCTTGAATCGACCCTGATCAGCCACGGCCTGCCGCACCCGCAGAATATCGAGGTCGCAACGGCGTCCGAGGCGGCTGTTCGCACGGCCGGCGCCGTGCCCGCGACCATGGCGGTGCTTGACGGGGTGGCGCATGCCGGACTTGCCGAGAGTGAGATGCATCGTCTGGCAACGGCTGATGGTGTGGCAAAACTGTCGCGGCGTGACCTTGCCATCGCGCTGTCGGGCGTGTCGGGGGCGGCGGCGCTTGGCGCGACGACCGTGTCGGCGACAATGATCCTGGCCGCGCGCGCCGGCATTGGGACCTTCGCCACTGGCGGCATCGGCGGTGTGCATCGCGGCGGCGAGGCCAGCATGGATGTGTCGGCCGACCTGTTCGAGCTGGCGCATACGCCGGTGGCGGTGGTCTGTTCCGGCCCCAAGGTGATTCTCGACCTGCCCCGCACGCGCGAGGTGCTGGAGACGATGGGGGTGACACTTGTCGGCTACCGGACCGACGACATGCCGGCCTTCTGGGCGCGGCATAGCGGGCTTGCCGTCGATTGCCGCGCCGACAGTCCGGCCGCGATTGCCGCCATCATCCGGGCGCGTGCCGAACTTGGCATTGGTGGGGCGGTGCTGGTCTGCAACCCGGTCGATCCGGCGCTGGCGATCGATATTGACGAGATCGAGAGCTGGATCGCCGCCTGTATCGATGATGCCCCGGCCGGTGCCGCGGCGACACCCTGGTTGCTGGCTGAAATCGCGCGGCGATCGGAGGGCCGCAGCCTTGCCGCCAACAAACGCCTGATCATCGACAACGCGGCGCTTGCCGGTGCTGTGGCGGCGGAACTCGGCGGCTGAGCGGCTTGACAGCCTTCATGCAGCCGTCATCATACGGGCAAGGCCGCGCATCACCGGATGGCATGGCCTGTCAAGCATGGCTGATCCGAGGGAGATTTTCATGAGGCAGCATTACGAATCCATGCCGCGGAACGAGGCCAATTTCGTGCCGTTGTCACCGCTCAGCTTCATCTCCCGAACGGCCGACCTGTTCCCGAACCGCACCGCTGTCATCTATGGTGAGCGACGTTATACATGGGCCGAGAGCTATGCGCGCATGCGCCGCCTCGCCTCGGCACTGACAGGGGCCGGTTACGGGCCCGGCGACACCGTATCGGTGGTCGCGGCGAACACGCCCGAGATGTTCGAGGCGCATTCCGGTGTGCCGATGGCGGGTTGCGTGTTGAATTCGATCAATACCCGTCTCGAGGCCGAGACCATCGCCTATATCCTCGAACATGGCGATTGCCGGGTGCTGATCACCGACACCGCCTTTGCCCCGACCGTGGGGGTGGCGCTTGATTCGCTTGCGCCTGACGTGCGTGCGCGCATCCGCGTGATCGATATCCGCGACCCGGCGATGGGCAGCCTGCCGCCGCTTGCCGATGAGGATTATGAGAGTTTCCTTACCACCGGTGACCCGGATTTCGACTGGCAGATGCCGGCCGATGAATGGCAGGCGCTGGCGCTCAACTACACCTCCGGCACATCCGGCCGTCCGAAGGGTGTCGTCTATCATCACCGCGGCGCCTATCTGATGAGCATGGGGACCGCCACCGGATGGCAGCTTCCTCAGCACCCGACCTACCTCTATATCGTGCCGATGTTCCATTGCAATGGCTGGTGCCATGTCTGGACGATGACGATGATGGCCGGCACCATCGTGCTGATCCGGGAGATCAGCGCCGAGGCCATCTTCGGCGCCATCGGCACCCACCGGGTGACGCATTTCGGCGGCGCGCCGATCGTGCTCAGCCTGCTTGTGAACGCGCCCGAGGCGATGCGCCCGAAGCTGGATTACCGGGTCAAGGCCTTCACCGCCGGGGCTCCGCCACCGGCCGCGATCCTGCAGAAGATGGCCGAGATGGATTTCGAGGTGATGCAGGTCTACGGCCTGACCGAAACCTATGGTCATGTCACGCAATGTGTCTGGCGCGAGGAGTGGGACGAGTTGTCGTTCGATGAACAGGCCGACCTGCAGAGCTGGCAGGGTGTCGCCTTCCCGATGCATGAGGGCGCGGCGGTGATGAACACCGATACCGGCGAGATGGTGCCGCGCGATGGCGAGACGCAGGGCGAGATCGTGCTGCGCGGCAATGCGGTGATGAAAGGCTATTACCGGAACGAGGCGGCGACCGCCGAATCGCTTCGCGATGGCTGGTTCTTTTCCGGCGATGCCGCGGTATGGCACGAAAACGGCTATATCCAGATCAAGGACCGGCTGAAGGATGTCATCATTTCGGGCGGCGAGAACATCTCCTCGGTCGAGGTCGAGGGCTATCTTTATCGCCATCCGGCGGTGGCGGCGGCGGCGGTCGTGGCGAAGCCTGACGAGACATGGGGCGAGGTGCCCTGCGCCTTTGTCGAGCTGAAGGCCGGCGAGTCTGTCGGCGAGGCCGAGTTTCTTGACTGGTGCCGCGGCCAGATGGCGGGATTCAAGCGGCCGAAACAGGTGGTGTTCGGCGAGCTGCCGAAAACCTCGACAGGCAAGATCCAGAAATTCGTGCTTCGCCAGAAGGTCACCGACGAGGCGTGAGGGAGACGACCTACCCCTCCAAACTCCGCAAGAAACGGGTCGATGCGACGGGTTACCTGCCGTTATTCTTGCCAGATAAAGGTGCCTGACGATGGCGCCCTGGCAGGAGGCCCCGATGCAGAACCACACCCGTCCCGACCCCACCCGTTCCGACGACACCCGTCCCGACGACACCCGGCCCGACGACACCCGTCCCGACGACACCCGGCCCGACCGGGCCTGTCTCGACTATCGGCGGATCGAGGCCGCCATCGCCTATATCGCGGCGCATTACCGCGATGCGCCGTCGCTCGACGAGATCGCCGCCGCGGCCAATCTCAGCCCGTTCCATTTCCAGCGGCTGTTCACCCGCTGGGCCGGCGTCAGCCCGAAGAGGTTTTCCCGCTATCTGAGCCTCGACCATGCCCGCGCGCTGCTCCGCCATCAGGGTGCCAGCTGCCTTGACGCCGCCTACGAAGCCGACCTGTCTGCGGTGGAGACGGGGCGGCAGACAATGGGCACGGCGGCGCAGGCAGCCCTCGCGGCGCTGGACCGCGACTGGTCATCACCGGCCGAGATCAGGCTGCATCTTCACGCCACCCCGTTTCAGCTGAAGGTCTGGGAGGCGTTGCTGCGAATCCCCACCGGTCGGCTGGCAAGCTATGGCGATGTCGCCGCTGCGATTGGCCGGTCCGGTGCCTCCCGCGCCGTCGGCACCGCCATCGGCGCGAATCCCGTGGCCTGGCTGATCCCGTGCCACCGGGTGATCCGGCAGAGTGGTGCGACCGGCGGCTATATGTGGGGGCCAGCGCGCAAACAGGCCATCATCGGCTGGGAATCGGCGCAGGGTGACATGGCCGGAATGGCCGGCAAGCCCGACAGCGCCGGTGGCCCGGCCGGGGCCCGGGCGTGATTGGGCATGATCATATCGACGGGGCGGCGCTTCACCGGATGATCCGGGACGGGAGGCTGACCTTTGCCGGCAATCGGCGGCTGAAGATCTTCGGGCGGCTTGACTGTCGGGCCGGGCGGCGGCTGGCGCGCGCAAACAGGGTGTTCTTCACCAGCCGGTCAGAGGCCGAGCGGTGTGGCTATCGCCCCTGCGCGCGGTGTCTGCCTGCCGCATACGATGTCTGGAAATCGACGGTAAAATCCGGCATACAGATAGCGTGTGGTCCCGTAGCTCATCAGGATAGAGCGACAGATTCCTAATCTGTAGGTAGCAGGTTCGAGTCCTGCCGGGATCACCATTTCCCTGTCAGTCAGCAAGACGCATGCAAAACCGGCAGCGCCCTGTGGCGCTGCCCGTCTGCCGTGGTTCGGAGTGAGGAAAGAAGGCGCCGCCCGGCAGAGGGAGGAATGCCGGGCGGCTCGGTGGACGGCGATGGAGGGGCGCCGTCCGGGTCAGTTCCGTTCAGCATGTTTGCCGACGCGCGGATTGCGGGCGCTGGCCATCCTGGTGACGGGCCGACGGACCAGCGTGTCGGGAGTCGCCGCCCGGCTGGCGGGACGCAGCATGACATGGCCGGTATCGATGTTGAGTTTGCCGACGGTCATCGGCGCCATATCAGAGAATATGGTGGCAATGCCGAGGTTTTCATCGAGAACTGCCGGTTCACCCATGAAAGCGGACTCCGACCGGTCAGGAGCGTTGGTAAGGGCGCTCGTGCTCAGCGTGCCGCTGGCAAGGGCCAGACTGGCCGCGCTGGCGATGAAGGTGGAAATTCTGATGTGTCTGTTCACGATTCAACTCCATTAGCAAAAGGTGATGAACCGAAGATGCAGTCTAAATGGTAAACAAAAAGTTAACAATTGATCACATAAGAGTTACACGAAAATTTTAATTATAAATCAATACGTTATTTATTCTGAATGGCGGGGCTCACGGCATCAAACCTTATTGCCGATATTGGTCAAATGGCTGAAATGCCAGCAGAGGACAGGTTTGGCCGATGTCGGGATCGGTGTCCGCGAAGGCTGACCACATCGTCCTGCCGATTCCGCCAGACATCTGTTGTCAGATGCGGACGGGTGGCGCGTGCTCTTGTCTCCCGGCCCCTGAAACTGGTATACCAAATACTGAAAGAGACGGCGCAGGGTACGGCGCGTGGCATAAACCGGGGGACGTCACATGATTACCATCAAGTCAATTCGCGCGCGGGTGTGGAACTGGAAGGGGCCAACCGTGCCGCCGCAGGGGAATTTCTGCACCAACGCCTCGGACATTCTGGGCGACCGCGGTGACGCCATGCAGTCCTTCCGTTTTCACCAGTGGCTCACCTGCGAGGTAGAGGCCAGTGACGGTACCGTCGGAATCGGTAACGCGGCGCTGGCACCGTCTCTGGTGAAGCGCGCCATCGATGAATTCTACGCGCCGATGGTCATCGGCCAGGACCCGTTCGATTATGCCTATCTGTGGGAGAAGATGTATCGCCGCACCCATGCCTGGGGGCGCAAGGGAGTCGGCATGGTGGCGATCTCGGCGATTGACATCGGTATCTGGGATCTGATGGGCAAGCTTGCCGGCAAGCCTGTTTTCAAGCTCCTTGGCGGGCGCACCAAGGAGCGCATCCCCTGCTACTACTCGAAACTCTATGCCGGCCCGGTGGAGGCGATGCAGGCCGAGGCGGAAGAGGCGATGAAGAACGGCTATACCGGATTCAAGACGCGCTTCGGCTATGGCCCGCGCGACGGCATGGCCGGCATGCGCGAGAACATCAAGCGTGTCGAGGCGGTGCGCGAGGTCATCGGATGGGACCGCGACATCATGCTCGAGGCCTATATGGGCTGGAATCTCGACTATACGCGCCGGATGATCCCGAAGCTCGAGAAGTTCGAGCCGCGCTGGCTCGAGGAACCGGTGATCGCCGATGACCTCAGGGGCTATGCCGAACTGAACCGTGGGCCGATCCCGATTTCCGGTGGCGAGCATGAATATTCGCTTCTTGGTTGCGCGCAGCTGCTTCAGGGAAAGGCGGTGTCGGTGCTGCAATATGACACCAACCGGGTTGGTGGCATCACGGCGGCGCAGAAGATCAATGCGGTGGCCGAGGCGCATCAGATCCCGGTCATCCCGCATGCTGGCCAGATGCATAATTACCATCTGACAATGGCCAACATGAACTGCCCGATCGCGGAATATTTCCCGGTCTTCGATGTCGAGGTCGGCAATGAGCTGTTCTATTACATCTTCGAAGGCGACCCGGATGCTGCCGACGGCTATCTGCAGCTTGACGATGATCTGCCGGGTCTCGGGATCACCATTTCCGACAGTCATCTTGAACATTTCGAGATCGAGGAATAGGCGCATGGCCGCCGCGCCTGCCGGGCCATTGTGGTGAGCGGTGACAGTGATATTCGGGACCGTGATATTCGGGGGCGTGATGAGGGGCTGACGAATTTGCCGCTTGGCGTCAGTGTGGCGCTTGGCGAGATCACCATGATGGTGGTGGTCTCGGCGCTGGTGAAGCTTGTCTCGGACGATATCGCGACAACGACCATCCTGCTGTTCCGCTATGCGCTCTGCCTGCCACTCTTGCTGGCGACGGCGGTGTGGCAGCGTGGGCGGTCGGCATTCAGCATCAGCCGGCCGCGAACACTGTCCCTGCGGATCGCCACCGGGTTGATCAGCCTTGCCTGTTTCTACGCGGCGCTCGACCTGATGCCGTTGTCGCTTGTCACCGTGCTGTTCCAGACGCTGACGCTGTTCGTCACGCTGCTGGCCCCGATGATGCTTGGCGAGCGTGTGGGCTGGCGCCGTTGGTCGGCGGTCATCGCCGGCTTTGGCGGGACCATGCTGCTGCTGAACCCGGCGGCTGGGGGATGGACGCTGACAGGCATTCTGCTTGGCCTCGGCTCACCCTTCTTCGGTGCGCTGATGATGATCACCCTGCGTCGGCTTGGTCGGCATGACAGCCCGGCGACAACCGCCGTATGGCATAATGGCATGGGGACGATTGTCTTTGCGCTGATCGTTGTAGCGGCCGATGCGCCGCTGCCGACCGGCGGGGCGGATCTGGCGCTTCTGATTGGCATCGGGGTGTTGTCAAGCTTCCAGCAATTCGGCCTTGCCTTCAGTCACAAGCTGGTACCGGCCAGCATTTTGGCGCCGCTCCACTACCTGTCGATTCCGATGGGGATCGGCGCCGGTGTGTTGATGTTCGGCGAGGTGCTGACGGCCGAGATCCTTGTCGGCAGCACCATCATCATCGCCTCGTCGATCTTCATCCTGCGGCGCGAGCGCCAGCTTCGCCGGGCTGCCCGGGAATCGTGACGGACCGGTTGGTCACGCCTCAGCTGAACAGCTCGCCATGCGCCTTGCGAAGTTCGGCCTTCTGGACCTTGCCCATGCTGTTGCGGGGCAGCGCATCCGCAAAGATGACTGATTTGGGCTGTTTGAATTTCGCCAGCCGTGTCGCCAGTGTGGCTTCGATGGTCCCGGCCTCAAGGGCCATGTCCTCACGAACGACAATGGCGACAACGGCCTCGCCGAAATCGCGGTGTGGCACGCCGATGACAGCGCTTTCCAGCACCCCGTCAAGCGCGTCGATCAGCCCCTCGACCTCCTTTGGATAGACGTTCAGGCCGCCCGAGATGATCAGGTCCTTGTCGCGCCCGACAATACTGACATAGCCGTCACCATCGCGCATGGCCATGTCGCCGGTGATGAAGAACCCGTCATTGCGGAAGGATTCCGCCGTCTTCTCCTCCATCTCCCAATAGCCGAGAAAGACATTGTCGCCGCGCAGCTCGATGATCCCGATCTCGCCATCGGCAAGCTCGGCGCCGGTCCTGGCATCGGCGATCCGCAACTCCACCCCCGGCAGCGGAAAGCCGACCGTGCCGGCGCGCCGGTCGCCATCATGGGGATTGGAGGTGCACATGTTGGTTTCCGTCATCCCGTAACGTTCAAGGATGGCCTTGCCGGTGCGCTCCTCGAACTGTCTGTGCGTCTCGGCAAGAAGCGGTGCCGACCCGGAAATGAACAGCCGCATATGCGCGCTCGCCGCGCCGGTGAACGCGTCGCTGTCGAGAAGGCGGGTGTAGAAGGTCGGCACGCCCATCATCGTGGTGGCTGTCGGCAACCATTTGAGCGCCGCATCCACCGAGAATTTCGGCAGGAAGATCATCGATCCACCGACCATCGCCAGCAGGTTGCTGGCAACAAACAGCCCGTGCGTGTGATAGATCGGCAGCATGTGAAGCAGCACGTCATCGGCGTTAAAGCGCCAGTAGTCACGGAGCACTTCGGCATTGGACAACAGATTGCGGTGGCACAGTTTTGCGCCTTTCGACCGGCCGGTCGTCCCCGAGGTGTAGAGAATGGCGGCCAGATCCTCGGACCCGCGGGGCACGGCGGTGAAGTGTGGCGGATGCATGGCCGCCGCCTCGGCAAGGCTGCCGGTCTCATCGCCGTCGAGAGTGAACAGCACCGCCCCGCCGCGCGCCGCAAGCGGCGCAATGGCATCGGCGGCGATGGTTCCGACAACGACGATCCTCGGCTTGGCGTCACCGAGGAAATAGTCGAGCTCGGCTGCCGTGTAACCGGTATTCAGCGGCAGATAGACACCGCCGGCCTTGACCGTCGCCGCATAGAGCGCCAGCAGCATCACCGACTTGTCAGCCTGTACCGCCACCCGGTCGCCGGGGGCCAGCCCCGTGGCGACAAGAAGCCCGGCAAGCCGATCGGTGAGCGCGGTGAAATCGGCGAAACTCACCGTGCCGGCATCGGTATAGAGAAAGATCTTGCTGCTGGCGGCATGCTTTCCGAAGACGCTGTCATAGAGATGATTGGTCATGGCTACGATCCTGTTTTGAATGGCTCGGCGGTACGCCGGAACAGGGGCTCAGGTCAAGTCGAAACGGGTATAGAGTTCGGCTGGCGCCTCATGTGATGCCATTTCGGCGCGAATCAGCGCGCACATCTCCGCCTCCAGCCCGGCATCGCGAAAGGGTGATGTCTGTTGCGGGTCGGTGGCGAGATCGTAAAGCACGGTCGCCGTCTCGGCGAATCCGCCCTGACGCGGTGATCGCTTGGCGTCGGCGCGGGCGGGGAGCCGCAGCACCGGCGCGCCGCAAGTGAAATCAAATCCGCGATGCAGCGTCGCGGGCGCCAGCTCGCGGGTGGTGAACAGGCTGTCGTTATGCGCCGGCATCAGCGTGTATTCGAACAGGTCGTGGCTGTCCATGGATTCCGGATAACGGAAATAGCAGTGCCGCCCGTCGGTGGCGTTGATCGCCCCGCCGAAGATTCCGTAAAGCGCGACATCGTGGATCTTTGTCTCACGCCCGTCAAGAAGCGGCAGCAGCGAGCGTCCCCGCACATGCGGCCCCGGCGTCTCGCCGTGCAACTCAAGAAGCGTCGGCATGATGTCGATGCTCTGCGTCAGGGCGCTGATTCGCCGCCCGCCGGCATGGTCCGGATGATGGATCATCAGCGGGATTCGCGCGATCTCATTGTAGAACGGCATCCTGTTCTTGGCCCACCAGTCATGTTCGGACAGCAGGAACCCGTGATCGGTCGTCAGGATGATGGCGGTGTCATCCCACCCGTCAGTGTCGTCAAGATGGTCAAGCAGGCGGCCAAGCTGGGCATCACACAGACGCACCAGCGCCGCGTAATTGGCGCGAAGTTCAGCTATTTCGGCCTCTGTCTCATCGACCTTTTTGTAGCGTGGCCAGTCAAGCACTGGCCCCTGATGGCCATTGTCGGCGTCGCGATACTGATCCGGGGCGTGAAAGGGTTCATGCGGATCGAAGGTTTCCATCTGCAACAACCAGTTGTCGGAACCGCCATTCTCTTGAAGGAACGCGATGGCGGAATCAACGCATTTCACCACCGGAAAATCGCCAACATCCCTGATCCGTGTCCGGTTGATCATGCCCTGAAGGCGGTGTCCGTCGCGATGATCCTCGAACTGTAGCGGATGATATTGCGCGCGGAACCTGTCGAGCGGCGGGGCGACCATCGCCACCCAGGGGTCTGATTCCTGGCCGCGGATGAAATCCCAGCTGGCATACCGCGTATGGTAGGTGGCCCCGCCATCCTCGAAATAATGATAATGGTCCGATACCAGATGGCAGTAGGTGCCGCCTGTCTTCAACTGCGCGGCGAAACTGTCATCGAAGGGCTCCAGCGGTCCCCAGCTGCGATGCAGGAAATTCAGCCGCCCGGTCTGCATGTCGCGCCGCGCCGGCATGCAGGGAAGCGAGCCGGCATAATGCGAGTCGAAAACAGTTGACCGGGCCGCCAGCCGGTCAAAATTCGGCGTCGGGATGGTCCCGCCCCAGGCACCGAGCGCGGACCGGTTCAGGCTGTCGAACAACAGGAACAGCGTTTTCATATAAGTGTATCACTCTCCGGGGCCGCGCCGGCTGTGGCTGATCACCGCGTCAGCGCGCCGTTGGCAAGTTTTGAATTGACTTCAAAAAGGCTATCGTTTTCTAATTTGGTATACAATATTTTTTCATTGCTGATGGGGTGTTATACCCTGTCCAACGCACATAGGTGACGAGTTTCAGATGCCTTTCGAACCTGCCAGCGATATCCTGTCCGACTACACCGTGCTTGATCTGACACGGGTGCGTTCGGGGCCGACCTGCGTTCGCCAGCTCGCCGACTGGGGTGCCAATGTCATCAAGATCGAGAACCCCGATACCGCCGGGTCGGACATGGGTGGCTCACGCCAGGGCTCGGATTTCCAGAATCTGCATCGCAACAAACGCTCGATGATCATCAATCTCAAGGATCCTGACGGCGTCGCGGTTTTCAAGAAGATGGCGGCCACGGCCGATGTGGTGGTGGAGAATTACCGCCCCGACGTGAAGTTCCGCCTCGGCATCGACTATGAAACGCTTCGCGCCATCAATCCACGCATCGTCTATGCCTCGATTTCAGGTTTCGGCCAGGACGGGCCGCTGGCCGGCCGTCCGGGTTTTGACCAGATTGCGCAGGGTATGGGCGGCCTGATGTCGATCACCGGCGCGCCCGGCGAGGGCCCGATGCGGGTCGGCATCCCGATCGCCGATCTGACGGCTGGCGGTTTCGCCGCACAGGGCGTTCTGCTGGCGTTGCTTGGCCGCGAAAAGACAGGCGAGGGACAGTGGGTGCAGACCTCGCTTCTGCAGGCGCAGATCGCAATGCTGGATTTCCAGGCGGCGCGCTGGCTGATGGATGGTGATGTGCCGGGACAGGCCGGCAATGATCACCCGACATCGATCCCGACCGGTGTGTTCACGACGTCCGACGGCTATATCAATATCGCCTGCGCCGGCCAGCATATCTGGCTGCGCCTGAAGGATGAGCTGGCGGATCCGCGGATGGATCACGAGGATTATGCGGACCAGCCGACGCGAAGCAAGAACCGCGTCGCGTTGAACGCCATCATCAATGAGAATACATCACGGGAAAGCACCGAATACTGGGTGGCGCGGCTTGCCGAGATCGGTGTTCCCTGCGGCGAGATCAATAATATCCGGCAGGTGTTCGAGAACCAGCAGGTGCAGCATCTTGGCATGGCCCGCGACGTCGACAGCCAGGAACGTGGTCCCTCGCAGATTGTGGGCCAGCCGATCAGAATGAGCCGCTCGCGTGCCGATATTCGCCGTCCGCCGCCGACAAAGGGCCAGCATACCGCCGAAATACTTGCCGAGTACGGCTATTCGGAGGATGAGATCAACGGCTTTGCCTCGCGGGGAATCACATGAAATTCGACCAGCTCACATCGCATGCCGATGGCAAACTCCTGACCGGCATCATCGAGCGTGTCGGCCATGTGGTGATCAACAATCCGGAACGGCATAATGCGATCTCGCTGGCAATGTACCGGGCCGGTGCCCAAGAGGTGGCCCGCATGGCGGCCGACCCCGAGGCGCGGCTGCTGGTCATTCGCGGGGCCGGTGGCAAGGCTTTCGCCTCTGGTGCCGATATCTCGAAATTCGAGACAGAACGCTCCAGTGCCGAGGATGTCGAGACCTACGCGCAGGCAAGCAAGGCGTTCTATGACGCCGTCTTCACCTTTCCCAAACCGACCATCGCTGTGATCCAGGGCTATTGCATCGGTGGTGGCATGGGGCTTGCCGTCGCCTGTGATCTGCGCCTGTGCGAGGACAAGAGTCGGTTTGCCGTGCCCGCCGCCAGGCTTGGTGTCGGCTATGGCTATGAGGGGATCAGACGGTTGGCCAGTCTTGTCGGCCCGTCGATGGTGAAGGAAATCTTCTTCACCGCGCGCCAGTTCAGCGCCGCCGAGGCCTATGAGATGGGACTGGTCAACCGGGTGCTGTCGCCACAGATGCTGACCGCCTATGCCGATGACTATGCCAGCCGGATCAGCGAGAATGCGCCGCTGACAATCGAATCGGTGAAGGCCATCACGCAGGCGCTGCAGCTTGACGAGGCGGATCGTGACCTCGACGCGTTGGATGCGTTGGTGACGGGGTGCTTCGCCAGCGAGGACTATATCGAGGGACGCCGCGCTTTCATGGAGAAACGCAAGCCGAAATTCACCGGCAGCTGATACAGCCAGCCATGGGGGTTGGCATGAGACTGGGGAGGGATCTGTGACCGGCATGACTTTGAAAGACAGGATAGGTGTTGATCTTGGCCGCAGATTGCCGCTTGAGGACGGCATTCGCTGGGCGGCGGAGAATGACGTCCGCTTTATCGACGCGCAGACCGACATCGCGCCGAACGCGCTTGAGACTTTCGATGACGCCCGCTGCGGGACGGTTCGCGATCTGCTGGCCGAGACAGGGGTCCATTTCGGGCTTCATACACTGTCCGGGGTCAATGTTGCCGAAATCTCACCCTTCTGCCGCGACGCCGTTGACAGCTACATGAAGGCCTATATCGACCTGGCGCCCAAACTCGGGGCGAACTGGATCGTTGTTCATGGCGGCTATCATTTCACCGGCTGTCGCAAGATCAGGATGCAGGCCGCAATCGACAGGCTGCGCCGCATTGGCGACTATGCCGCTGAGCGAGGTGTCCTGCTGCTGCTGGAAAATCTGAATTGGGAACCGGTGCTTGCCGAGGTGAATTACATGCCCGTCACGCCGGCGGAATGCATGCATTTCTTCCGCGAGGTCGACAGCCCGTCGGTACGCTGGTCATTCACCGCGAACCACGCGCATTTCCTTCCCGGGGTGGGAATTGCCAATTTCATCGACGCGATGGATTTCAGCCTGTGCCACGAGGTCAGGCTTGCCGACAATAACGGGTCCTACGAAATCCACCAGCAGCCCGGTGATGGCACGATCGATTTCGGCGCCATGTTCAGCAAGATCGAGGGCATGGGCTATACCGGTCACTACATGAACGGGTTCGGCTCGATTGACGATATGCTGGTGGGGCGTGACCACATGGTCGCCCGCGCCCGTGAGGCCGGCCTCGCCGTCGATTGAGCGGCGTTGATGCGGATATGCCGAGGCTGGGCGATGTGGCGTTTTTGAACATTGTCTCCTTCTGGAATTTGGTATACCGTATTTCGAGGCTGGCGGAGTCACTCCGTCCATGGGCGTCGTGATCACGAAGAGGGGGCGCGCCGCCCTGGCCGGAAAATGTGACCAGACCAAACACTGGTCCAGCATGAAAGATGATTTTGGAGCAAACTTCTGGGAGGAACCAATGCTCAGCACTAAGAAAATCCTGTCGGTTGGTGTCGGCATCGCGTCGATGGCCGGCGTCATGGCGATGTCATCGGCACCTGTTGTCGCTGCCGAAGGCACAATCGAAGTTGTGACTCATGCCGGTGC
>JAAZUU010000016.1 GCA_018624035.1 Rhodobiaceae bacterium
GGATCAGGGCCCAGGGTTCAGGCAAGGTTGCAGGTAAGGTTTTGACAGTTGACCTGTAGGAGCGGTTTGCTAAGCTGTTGATATAGCTGGATTCAGTCAATGGCTGGTGCTTGTGAGAGGCTTCGAACCTCCCTTCACCCGCTCCATTTTCCAGACCAGAAGGTCCGTGGACCGTGGTTCAAGTGACTGTTTCCAGACGATTAACGTCCTGGAACAGGAGCTTGGTCCTACGGTCTTGCCAGAGGCTACAACGACAGCTTCTGACAGTTTCAGTTTGACCGACGCGCTGGCGCTCTGTCACCGGTTGAAGGGTGTCGCTGGTCAGAGCGTCACTCTGGGCAGCGCGCAGGGTCCTGGAAACCGGCTCCACCCCCTCCTTCCGGCACAGCAGGCGGGATCGCTTCCGTGCGATTGAATGCCCTGCCGACCTCATCGATGCCATCGGTGGTTGGACGACCGAAGGCGTCGGCCATCACTATGGCAAAGGGCATAGCCTTACCGTCATGAATGGGTGGATGGAAAAGCTCCCGTGAAGACATTTATCGGCTAGCGTGCGACATCATCGCTAAAATGTGTCTTTTGGCACAGTTGTGTTGTGAAACCACAAGAAACGGCGCTACGATCGAAGGAATTATCCAATAATTACACGGCGCTGAATTTCAGCATGCCACACCCCATGAATTAATTAAGGCGATGTCATGAAATTATTCTCAGAGGTTCCTTTGAGGTTGATGCTGGCTTTAACTGCAATTTTTCTTGTAGCGCAGTCAGCGTCCGCTCTCACCTTCAAAACCAAAAACAGTTCCGAGCATGACGATGTTCAGAGACGAACACCGGTCCAGATGCAATCAAGCCCTATTGATGCCTTAACGCTTCCAAATGAGTGGCCATTTAAACCTTCAAACAAACTCTCACTGATAAACAGGCAGCATCTTTCAGACGAACTCCAAGATGACAACTTCCTGTCCGGCGGTCAGGCAGGCCGTTGTAGTGAGATTGGCACATCTGATTCGTCGCCAGAGCAACTCGCGTCATGCATTCACGTTGTCGCTCTAGAATTCTATCGGTCCGGTTCGATGGCACATTTCGAACCCACGCTTGTGAATATCGCCAAAACAGACCCTTTGACCTATGTCACGAAGGCCAATGATTTTTCACCAGACCGTTATAACGCCAGAGCGGCGATGACCGTGTATGGAGCCTTCTACGCCTATTATTACGACTTCTTTGATTTCGATAGTGAGACCAGGCAGCTGGTTGACAATTATTTTGAGCGCAAGCTGACATATCTCAATATGGATGCTGTTGGTGAATACAATCGACAACGCTTCTGCGACCCCAGAAAGCCAAAACGGATCGGTCTAAAGACCGATGGTCGGGCAGACATAAATACCTGCGAGTCAAACCGTTGGAAGGCCACAATTGCCCAGCTGTTGCTTGGCATGCGCTTGAAAAACGAGACGTTGTTCCAGCGGGGTATCTACAACACTAAGTTCATGCTTCTGTTTTTTGATGACGAAGGCATATTCATCCCATGGGCAGTCCGCGGGGCGCTGGCCATACATTATTCAAATGAAGTGCCGCGCTTCCTCAGCAAGCTCACCGAAATCTATCATGCTCTCGGTTATGATTTTCTGGAGCATGAACTTGAAACTGGCCTTCGGGTAAAGGACATCTACAAGACCTATTTCAATATCTACGACAACAAGGACATTCTGAACAAATACGCAAAGCGGCGTTATGCCGAGAAGGGTGAGAGTTACGCGCAGTACCAGAAGCGGTCGACTGAAGAAGAGCTTCGTCGATGGAATCTCACCAAAGAAAGTTTCGCACGTGAGAGTATGCGCTACATCACAAGTTATCGGCCTGATCTTGAAAGCCTGATTGCATGTGATTTCCGTTTGCGCGACGAAAACAATGAACCGCAACGGCTGGTATCCAGTTTTTCAGCGATAGACAGTTACGAACTTTTCCTCGCCAACTTTTCAGACAAGCAAGCTCCGGAGGAGCACTGCCAGAAATTTCGCGGCAAAAAAAATCAAACCGAAATCAATCAGCCTGTCGAAGTTGCGTCAGATGTCCAGAGTGACGCAAACACCCAAAAAGCCACAGAATCGAAGGTAGATGGTGACAGCGCGCATAATGCCGGTGGCCCGCAGCCTTTCAGGTTTGGGTTCGCCGAAGATGAGGAGCCATTCTCATTAGGGCAAGACATCGGATTTGGCCTGAATTACCAGCATCAGATGGGGCGGACTTTTCAGGAATGGGGGGCAACTGTTTCCACAGATATCGTCCGACTGGGTGACAGGGCGCTGAAATTCGAAACCAGAGAAGGTTTCTGCGGCCATAACTCTTCTTGGAGTGATTGTGATAATGGCCGCCAGAGACATGAGTTTGGCTCCAGATATTCTGTCAGCCAGAAAGCCTTCAACCTAAACGAGGAATACTGGCATGCCATCAGCGTCTATGTTCCACGAGATATAACGTTTGCCAAACCTGTCAATACGGGAATCTTTCAGTTCTTTGCGCCGCCAACCGGCGCGTGGATGTTCCACTACTCGGACACCCTGGGCTTTGAGGTTGTGAACTCAAGTCATGGACCAGATCACGATGAGGATCATCGGGACAGTGTATTGGTCCTCCCAGAAGATTTCGTCGGGAAATGGAATGACATCGTCATTCAGGCCAATCACAGCAGGGACCCAGATGGGTATATGAAAATCTGGGTTAATGGTGACCTTGTGCATGACTACAAAGGCATAAGCACGCGCCCCAGCGGAACGCCCTTCTTCAAGTTTGGCATTTATAAAACGGCGACTCCAATACCAAACCCTGACTACAACAATGGTGCAAATTTCGAAGATATGCATGTGTTCTATGACGAAATAAGGTTTGCCGAAGCTTGCGAAGATCTGGTGTTGGATGATTTGGGTTATAGCTGCGAAAAGCTTCTGCAAAGCGAGTTCAAAGGCCCAAATTATCAGAATGAAAAAGCGCCTGGCACAAAAGCATTCAGCACAACGGAACCATTCAACAAAGCTGGGGAATGGTCGCCCGAGGACTTGAGTGTCTATGGACCTGACGATCAGGTATTTCTGATTTCCTATTTCACAAAGCTTCTCGGTGAAGCCCACCCAGGGTTGGAAGCAGAGGACATAGCAGTTTTTCCAGGCGGCAAAACTGCAACCAACAAAGAAGCCATATCACCAATCTTGCGCTTCGGGGACAACTCCGAAGACGGTGTGGAGAAAGACAGTAAAGGAAGCGGAAGGGACGCATTGGACATTCGGTTGACGGAGAATGGCATGTTGTCGATCTCTGGAAGAATGCAGCTGTTCCCCGGGGAAGCTTTCATCAGGGTTGGGCTGAAGGCGCTCGCCCCCAATGGTGAGATGGAAATTCCTTATTATGCCGGCGATAAAGTCTTCATCAGGTGGAAGTCGGTCTCGGACTCTGGCACCGAAGGCGAGCAGGAATTTGCAGTGCAAGATTCAAAGCCAAAATATGATCGCACACGCGCCGGCCTGTCCATGAGGTTTGAATGCCTTCTGACAGCGCTGACAGACATCGGGGAAGAGAGCCTCCCGACCGACCAAGAGATCGATCTTGTCATCGACGGCCTAGAAGGAAATAAGTTCTACAGAACAAAACGGCATCTGGAAAAGCTCGGGATGTCAAAAGACGCCGTAAAAGCGCACAAGGCGGCCCTTCTGCGGCTGGTAAATTTTGAAGGCACGAACGAAGCCTTCTGCGCCAAGCCTGTCAGGTGAATACAAAGCCAGCGACCAACGTTCTGGGACAGGGGCTTGTATGCCCATGATGTGGGCAAGCTCTCGGGTATATTTCCGGAATCGCAACAGTTCGGTTGAACACCGGCCCTGCATATTCAAGAATGGTCGGAGCAACCCGGGTCTGAACCATGACACTCACAACATTGTTCGAAGAATTGTGTGATCTCCTTTCCGAGGATTACCCGATTGAGAGAAATGCACGGGCAGAACTGCGGCGGGCGAAAACAGAGGTCAGTCTGCCGCGTGACCCGGCCTCTTTGCCCAGCCCCTTTCTCGAGGTCATGAACCGCGACAGCGCCCATCCCATCTGTCATCTCATAGGCAGGCTGCCCGTCCATTGGGCGCCGCCAAAGACGTCCTCGGACCCTCTCTATCAGGAACACAGTCATTTCAAGGCACATGTCGAACTTCTCGGGCCGGACGGGCTTGTGGCCTCCTCACGGATCCGTCTCGGTCTGTACGGTATGCTGCCGCATTCTGAATATGGGCTTCGCACGCATCCTGCAGAGGAAACCTACCTGATGCTGGCCGGGAGTGCGTTCTGGAAGCTTGCAGACGCTCCCTATCGGCAACTGTTTACCGGCCAGAGATCCCATCATCCGTCAATGATGCCGCACGCCACCCGAACCGGGGATGAAGCCTTCATGTCGATCTATATTTGGGATGGGGATATCGCGACAGATCAATACAGGTATTTCGGTCTTCCGGAGGACGAGGGAAGCTGAGGTCGAAGAGCCGGAATCAAGCCAGATATTGTTGGGAGGTGACATGCGCGCTGCGATCATCACGGAATATGAGAGGCCTCTGAAGATTGCGAACGTCGCTGATCCCGAGTTGCCAAAAGACGGAATCATCATGAAAGTCCGGGCGACGGGGGTCTGTCGCAGCGACTGGCACACATGGATGGGGCACTATCGCGACCAGATCTCGTTGCCTCTGATTCCGGGTCATGAGATGGCCGGTGATGTCATCGAGGTGGGTCCGGATGTGACCGGACTACAGCCGGGTGACAGGGTGACCGTTCCTTTCGGTCTTGCCTGTGGACGCTGCCATATCTGCCTCGACGGGAATCACCAGAGTTGCCATGAGCAGGTGCAGCCAAGCACCGATTTTGACGGCAGCTTTGCAGAGTTCATCGCCTTGCCGCGGGCAAGCATCAATGTCATCAAACTTCCCGATACGGTCGGATATGCCGAAGCGGCCAGCCTCGGTTGCCGGTTTATCACGGCGTTCAGGGGTGTCGTTGAACAGGCGGCGGTCCGACCGGGAGACTGGCTCGCGGTTCACGGCTGTGGAGGTGTCGGGCTGTCCGCGGTGATGATCGCCGCGGGGATGGGCGTCAATGTGGTTGCTGTCGATATTGATGATGCAACCTTGGGCAAGGCTTGCGAGTTCGGGGCGGCGGCGACTGTCAACGCGCTGCGTTCACAGGGCGTTCCCGAGGAGATTGTCGAAATGACCGGCGGCGGCGCCCACGCTTCGATGGATGCGCTTGGCAGCACGGTGACCTGTCAGAATTCCATTCTCTGCTTGCGAACTCTGGGACGCCACGTTCAGGTCGGATTGATGAAGGACAGGCACGCGCACCCGGAAATACCGATGGGTACGGTCGTTTCAAAGGAAATCGACATTCGCGGATCGCGCAGCATGTCACCGAAGAACTACCCTTCCGTCTTCAACATGATCAAATCGGGGGTTGTGGCTCCAAAGTCATTGATCGGGTGCGAGCTGAGTCTTGAAGAGGGAGCGGAACTGCTGACACGAATGGATGAGTTTCCCGGAACGGGCGTCGCGGTCATTACGTCTTTCTGAACTGGCCCGCCAGCTCACAGGTACCGTAAAGCGGCCGAATCAAACCATATCCACAGCCTGTCACGCGCTTTCAGACCGTCTGGCAGGATGATGCCTGCAACCGGCATCATCACGAGGTCCCGGCACGCCATCCATTCGGATGGCGGTTGTCTGCCGGAGCTGGATTGCCATGGTCGAACCGATGCCGGCGGTCGTCGATTGACGACATGTTGAGCTAGACCCCGACGGACTGGCGAAGCCGTGCCTTGTCGATCGTGGCCGCCGGACTTTCATAGACAACCTCGCCGCGTGTCATGGCGAAGATGTAATCGGCAAGGCCGAAGGCGAAGTCGAAATATTGCTCGACAAGCACAATGGCCATGTCCTGTCGCGAGCGCAGATAGGCGATGACTTCCCCGATTTGGCTGATGATGTTGGGCTGGATCCCCTCGGTTGGTTCATCCAGAAGAAGAAGCTTCGGTTTCGTGATCAATGCGCGGGCGATGGCAAGCTGCTGTTGCTGCCCCCCCGACAGATCGCCGCCACGCCTGTCCAGCATGGTCTTGAGCACCGGAAACAGGTCGTAGATTT
The DNA here is from genome assembly GCA_018624035.1 of Rhodobiaceae bacterium. Taxonomy (GTDB): domain Bacteria; phylum Pseudomonadota; class Alphaproteobacteria; order Puniceispirillales; family Puniceispirillaceae; genus UBA8309. The sequence goes on from JAAZUU010000016.1 coordinate 6,174, forward strand.
CATCCGGGACAAATTTCTCGCGTGCGGCAAGACAACCGAACCCGGTTTCCAAATTCTCGCGGACGGTCAGCATCGGGAAAATGAAACGTCCCTGTGGCACATAGCCGACACCTGCATGTGCCAGCTGGTCTGGCCGCGCGCCGGTCACGTCGATGCCATCAAGCATGTAGCTTCCTGCACTGCTGGCATGCGTGCCTGACAATATTTTCAGCAAGGATGTCTTGCCGACGCCGTTTGATCCCATGATGCAGGTGACCTCGCCAAGCCGGGCGGAAACGCAAACACCGTGGAGTATCTGTGATGAGCCGTAATGCAAGGTCAGATCAGTGGCGGCGAGCATTCCTACCTCCCGAGATAGACATCGATGACCCGCTGGTCGGCGGTGACGAAATCCATCGACCCCTCGGCCAGCACCGCGCCTTCGTGAAGAACGGTGACCCGGCAGTCGAGAGCGCGGATGAATTCCATATCATGCTCGACCACGACCACCGATCTGGTCTGCGCCAGTTCTTTCAGGAGGGCCACGGTCACTTCGCGTTCCGGTGCTGTCATGCCGGCTGCAGGTTCGTCCACAAGAAGCAGTTTCGGGTCCTGGGCCAGAAGCATGCCGATTTCGAGCCATTGTTTCTGACCATGGCTGAGTTCGCCGGCCAGCCGGTCGAGGCTTTCGGATAGCCTGATCTGCTGCGCGATGCCAGATATCCGGTCCTCGTCAGGCTGCGAGCGGCGATAGACAAGCACGGCAAGGGGATCCCGCCTGTTGGCAAGGGACATCAGGAGATTTTCATGGACCGTCTGATCTTCAAAGGTTGTCGGCTTTTGAAATTTGCGACCAATGCCAAGCTGGGCGATCTGTGATTCCGACCGCTTCAGCAGCGAGACATTTGTACCGGCCCAGCGCACATCGCCACTATCAGGCCTTGTCTTGCCTGTCACAATGTCCATGAAGGTTGTCTTGCCGGCCCCGTTGGGCCCGATGATGGCGCGCAACTCGGCATCGCCTATATCGAAGCTCAACGCGTTGATGGCCTTGAACCCATCAAAGGACACCGAAATATTATCGACGTGAAGAAGTGGTGCCATCAGCCTCTTTCCCTTGTCACGAGCTTGTCGATCAGGCCGCCAAGCCCCTGCGGCGCATAGATTGTGACGACGACGAAACTCAGACCCAGAAGCACAAGCCACCAGTCGGTCCAGATGATGGTCGCAAAGCCAAGTGGAATGTCCGGGGCCTGGCCACCGGTGAAATAGCTCGACAGCAAGGAGACGAAGGCAGCGCCGATCACCGCGCCATAGATGCGCCCCCGTCCACCGATGGCCACCCAAACCGCCAGATAGATCGAGGCGATGGGTGCCAGCTCGGTCGGGTTGATGATTCCCGCCTGAGGGTAATAGAGGGCGCCTGCGATCGCCGCGATCACCGCGGTGAGAACAAAAATGAAAAGTTTGTAGCTCTCGACATTGTAGCCGAGAAATCGCACCCGCGCCTCGTCATCGCGGATGCCGCGGATGATGTTCCCCAGCTTGCTGCCCACCACCGCCGACGCCATGATGTAGGTGACGGCGAGGGCCAGCCCGCTGGCCAGAAAGAAGATGATTGACAGAATCGATTGCGGGACATGGTCCAGCCCCGGGATATTCTGCAGCCCTGACAGCCCGTTATTGCCACGAAGGCCGCTGTCGTTCTGAAGCAGATACAGTGACAGGGCCAGCGTCATCGCCTGGGTGAGAATCGACAGGTAGACCCCGTTCACGCGCGAGCGGAAGGCAAGCCAGCCAAACACATAGGCCAGCAGGCCGGGCACAAGGGCAATGAAGGAAAGCTGCACCCAGAACAGGTCGGCAAAGGCCCAGATCGCGGGAATCTCGGCGCCGCCGACAACACCGAAAATCTGTGTCCCGACAGCCTCGCTGATCTCCACGGGCGTTGGCGGAAGGACGTTGTTCTGAGCCGCCTCGATGACGATCATCCTGGTGCGGGCGAACATCATCCACATGCCGATCATGTAGCCGCCAAGGGCGAAAAAGGCAAAATGGCCAAGTGACAGGATTCCGCAGAATCCCCAGACAAGATCCATGGCGATGGCGATCATGCACAGACACAGGGTCTTGCCCAATGTCTTGATGAAACTGGTTGAGATCAGGCCGATCCCGAACCCTTCCCCGAGAATTGTGACGGCAAGGCAGACACATGCCAGCGCGCCAAGGAAGATCATGAGTGAGGGGTTGCGAAGCAGATGCCGCGTCAGCACCGTTCTCTGCAGAAGTTCCGGCATGGCTAGGTCTCCACGGCCCGGCCCCTTTGCGCGATGATACCGCGCGGCCGGAACTGGATGAACAGGATGATGAAGATGATCATGTAGGTCTGCGCCGCCAGCGTGTTTGACGGGTTGAACCATTCGATCCCCTTTTGCAGCGAGCCGATCATCGCCGCGCCGGCAAGGGTGCCCCAGATATTGCCGACGCCGCCGACCACCACCGTCATGAAACTCTGCACGATGTAATCGGCACCCAGTTCGGAGGTGACCTTGGAATAGAGGCCGATGGCGACTCCGGCGATGCCGGCAATCCCCGACCCGAAGCCGAAGGTCAGCATGTTGATACGGTCGGGATTGATTCCCATGCTGGCGGCCATCATCGGGTTCTGCGTCACCGTCCGTGTCTCGAGCCCGAATCGTGTGCGCTTCATTACATAAAGAAGAAGCCCGAGGAACATCAGCGCGAGGCAGAAGATGGCGATCCTGATGTTGCTGATGGCAAGCACGTCATTCACCGCAAATGCCCCGTCAAGCCAGCTCGGGGCTGTCAGGGGGCGCGCCTGCGTGCCGAAGATGTTCTTCGCAAGCTGCTGCAGCGCGATGCTGATGCCGAATGTTGCCAGGAGGGTTTCCAGCGGCCGCTTGTAAAGATGCCGGATGACAAGCCGTTCCATGGCCACACCAGCGGCAAAGGTGACGATAAAGGCCGCCGGCACGGCGATGGCGATGGACAGTGTATAGCCGGGAACGAGCAGCTGTACGACATATCCGGTATAGGCGCCCATCATGATGAATTCGCCATGCGCCATGTTGATCACCCGCATCACGCCAAAGGTGATGGCGAGGCCGATCGCGGCAAGGAAGTAAATCGAGGCAAGGCTCAGCGCATCCAGCAGCAGATCGAGATATTTGTAGAGCGCCACCCTTGTCTGTATCTCGTTCAGCACATCATGTGCCGCACCCGTGACCAGCGGTGACGGATTGTCGTAGAAGGCGAAAAAGATGGCGCCCTCGACGGCCTGCTGGCGTTGCAGCGCCGAGACAAGCGCCGGCGCACGCCCCTGATCGACAAGCTGTTGATAAGCGGCATCGCGTGCATTGTCGTTATCGAGATCGGCCACGGCAAAGCTGCCGACCCTGCCGTCAATGGCGGCCTCCACAAGCGCCTCGTCGCGCATGCCGCGTGTCACGAAGGGGGGCGCCAGGCCCTGCGCCACCATCATGTCATAGGCGGCCATCACGCTCATCTCGGCATCCTTGCCACCAATGGCGGACATCCTGCCCGCCGTGCCGTCGCCCTGTCTGGTCGTGCGGCCGGGAATGATCACCCGCGCGATATTCACACCATCGGGGAGTTTCGTCGCAACTGACACCGTGCTCGCCAGTACCGGGGTCAGCGCTGCCCGAACGTCAAGAGACAGATCACCGGCAAGGCTTCTTATGGCGCCTTCAACCTCGGCTTCGTCGGTGCCATGCGCCAGCATGCCGAACACATAGGCCTTTTCCATCTGCGATTTCAGGGACGGGACTTTTTCCCTGGTGATGGCAGCTTTCAGAGGCGCAAGATGTGACGGCTGGATGTCGCGAAGAAGGGTCTTCAGCGTTGTTTCACGAATGGCCGGGTCGGGGTTGCCCAGCTGGAAGGGGACAAGGGTGGCCGCAATCTTCGACCGGACGCCGCTGTTTGGCTTGATCTGACGGACCGATTTGGCCGGTACAATCCCGATCTCCTCGCCGGTGACAGCGTCACGGATCAACAGCTGTTTCTTGCCGCTGGCCGTCTTGGCGGCCTTTTCGGCAAGAACAAACTGTCCGGTCTTTTTGATGAAATAGAGTTCTTTGGCTTGCCAGCGGGTCAGGAACGCCTCGGCCTCATCGCCGCCATGTTGGCGAAGCTGTTCGAGAACCGGACCAACCGTCTTTGAAGAGCTCTTCGCGATCAGCCCGGCATTTGCCTGGAGAAGCTCCTCGAAGCCGGCCTTGGCGATGGCCGGGTGGATGGCCGGTATCAGCACCAGCAGAACAAGGGCGGCCAGCACGGCGGAAATAAATCTGTGCACGGTATGCAATCCATCTGAAGACGTGGAGCCCGGAGACATGAAAAATGTCTCCGGGATAATTTGGACGGGATAATTTGGAGTGGCCGGAGGGAATGCCTAGTAGATCGACTTCAGCTGAACGCAGGTCTTTGTGGCGGTGTTGTACATGCCGCACTCAAGTCCCTGCCAGTCCGATACCAGTACCTTGGATTCCGGCAGGAAATCGGTCCATGCGTCACCGGGAACCTCTTCGGTCTGGCTGATGATGTCAAACTGGCCATCATCCTGGATCTCGCCAATCAGGACCGGCTTTGCCAGGTGATGGTTCGGCAACATCTCGGCGACCCCGCCCGTCAGGTTGGGGAACGTCAGGCCATACATGTTCTTGCGCACCGCATCGACATCGGTGGTGCCGGCCTTGGTGGCGGCTTCGACCCACATGTTGAATCCGATATAATGCGCCTCCATCGGATCGTTGGTCACACGGTCGCTTCCCATCTTCTCTTTCCACGCCTTGATGAAGGCATCATTGGCCTCGCTCTCTGCGGACTGGAAGTAGTTCCAGGCAGCCAGATGGCCGACCAGGTTCGTGGTGTCGAGACCGGAAAGTTCTTCCTCGCCGACCGAGAAAGCCACAACCGGAATGTCGTCAGCCGATACACCGGCAGCCGCAAGCTCTTTGTAGAAGCCGACATTGGCGTCACCATTGATGGTCGAGATCACGCCGACCTTCTTGCCGTCAGCGCCAAGCGCGACCACGTCAGCGACAATTTTCGACCAGTCGGAATGGCCGAACGGGGTGTAGTTGACGAAGATGTCATCTGCGGGGATGCCCTTGTCCTTCAGATACTGCTCAAGGATCTTGTTGGTCGTACGAGGGTAGACATAATCGGTGCCAAGAAGCGCGAATTTTTCAACGCCAAGCTCTTCGAGATAATAGTCGGTTGCCGGGATCGCCTGCTGGTTCGGCGCGGCGCCTGTGTAGAACACATTCTTCGAGCTTTCCTCACCTTCATACTGAACCGGATAGAAGAGCAGGCCGTTCAACTCCTCGATGACGGGAAGCACGGATTTCCGCGATACAGATGTCCAGTTGCCGAAGATCACGTCAACTTCGTGGACGGTGAGAAGTTCCCGCGCCTTTTCAGCGAACAGCGGCCAGTCAGATGCCGGGTCGACAACGACCGGAACGATCTTCTCACCCAGAAGGCCGCCCTTGGCGTTCTGCTCTTCGATCAGCATCAGCATGGTGTCCTTGAGGGTTGTCTCGGAAATCGCCATGGTGCCGGAAAGCGAATGCAGAATTCCGACCTTTATTTCGGCCATGGCTTCGCTCGCAACGGCGCACATCAGCGCGGAAGCAGCAATTATTTTTCTCATAACAGTCTCTTTCGTTTCGATTGCTGGTTTGCCGGGACCAGGAAGGGGAAGAACCGCTGCCCGGCGACAGGCAAAAGATGGGACAATCGAGCGGAAAGAAAAACGGTTAAAAATTTTACATAATGATGCAAAAAACGCACCACATCACGTCGGCGCCCACAGGTCAGGGCGCGTCACAGTTCATGCGCTGGCCGATGGATCGGCTGTTATGTCAGCGGGCAGCCCAATCTCAAGGCTATGAAATATCGACCGCTTTCGATGCGGTCATTCCATCATTACGGCATTCCCAGCTATACCTTGCCCAAGCCCGCCGCTGCATGCGCGAATTGTATCGACCCCGCTCCATGGCGGCAGCAATCTGGCATGAATCATGGCTGGCATATTCCAACTCACGTGGAAATTCGTGGCACATGGTCTGCTGTTCGAGCGTCACGCAGGTGACAAGTACAAGCAGGAACATCAGCTTTCTCCCCAAAAAACTGAACGTCCATAGATAACAGCAAAATAACAGGAATGTGACAAGTCACCCCGCGCCAGCCTGCCGGCGCGCGCCCGGGGTCGTCCGGTCAGCTGAACCCTTGCGTCAGAATCCGCCAAACTGCCGTTTGACACGAAGTTCCTGCTGAAGCATCAGTTTTTCAGCGAACTGCATGTGCTCCGACATGATATCGCGTGCGCGCTGTGAATTCCCGGCTCTCAGCGCTTCAAGCAGACGCAACTGATAGTCGCGCCCTTTCGCCCAGAGTTCGTGGTTCGCAGGTTCAAACAGACGCCGGCTTGTGGTGACTTCGGACAGGGTGTCGGCCATGAATCTGATGATAAAACCGAGAAGCTGATTGTCCGACTGCTCAGCCAGCTTGGCATGGAATGTCAGCGCGATCTCGTGGTGACGGCGGTCTTCTTCGGCCGTCCCGGGCAGTTCGGCATATTCGTCCGTGATGGCTTTCAACTCCCCCAGAACCCTGTCATCCAGCCTGCCGGCCAGATGATAGACCATATCCGGTTCAAGCTGCTTTCTGAGCTGGTAGATATCCCTGATCGTCAGGTTCCTGAAATAGAAATAGTTGGACAGCAGCGCTCTTGTCCGCAGCTCGGAAACTTCGTGAACAAAACTGCCACCACCGGGCCCCGTTCTCGTTTTCAGCAGTCCCTGCGCCTCGAGGATTCGCATGGCCTCGCGAATCGTTCCCTTGGAATGACCATAGCGTTCCATGAGCTCGGCCTCTGATGGCAGCTTGTCGCCCGGCCGCATGGCCTCGGCGACAACCCACTGCTTGATGGCCTCGGCAACCTGCAACGGCTTGCTGGCGCGCCTCTTGGCGTCCTTTTCAGTCTTCATCTGCAAAGTGGCAGGCAACATCGGAACCGGCATTTGTTGTTTTGAGCCCTGGATTGATTGTGGCACAGATATCGGAGGATTTGGAACAGCGCGCGCGAAAGGCACAACCTTTCGGCGGGTTCAGCGGGTCAGGCAGCTCGCCATCGGCTTCGGCAAGGATGTCATCGCCCCGGCGCGGGGCCGTATGGGCAAGAAGCCTTGTGTAGGGGTGCCTTGCACCGGAAAACAGCGAGCGTGATCCGGTCACCTCGACAATCTCGCCGAAATACATCACCGCCACACGATCACAAAAGCCCTCGACAACGGCAAGATCGTGGGAAATGAAAATATAGGTCAGATCGAATTTTTCCTTGAGGTCCGCCAGCAACTCGAGGATCTGCGCCTGGATCGACACATCCAGTGCCGACACGGGCTCGTCCAGCACGATGATGTCCGGTTCGGCCAGAAGCGCGCGCGCGATGCAGATCCTCTGCGCCTGGCCACCGGAGAACTCATGGGGAAACCGGTCAAGCGCCTCCAGAGGAAGATTGACGGCCCTCATGATCTCGTCGAGCCTTTCCCGTGTTTCCTGTTTGCCAAGACCGCGCAGAAGTTTCAGGGGTGTGGCCAGAATCTGACGGATTGTCTTTCTGGGATTCAGGCTTCCTGCCGGATCCTGAAACACATATTGGACCATGCCGTGACGCTCATGCGCGGACAGGCTGGCGGCGTCCCTGCCGGCAAACCGTATCACCCCGCTGTCCGGGCCGTGCAGGCCAACCATCATGCGCGCCAGAGTGGATTTCCCGCATCCGGACTCACCGATGACCCCGAAGGTCTCGCCGCGCGCTATCTCGAGTGACACATTCTTGACAGCATGAAGATATTGCCGTGGTTTCAGGATAGACAATCGCTTCTGGGCAAAGCTCTTGTTCAGATCTCGCGCGGTTACCATCGCTTCAGCCATGAGCCGGCTCCCATTTGATGCAGCGAACCTCGCGCTCATCCGAAATCACCAGATCAACTGGCAGTGCCCGACAGGCCTTCGATGCGAGGCTGCATCTTGCGGCAAATGTGCAGCCAGCCGGCAGGTTGTCAGCTGGCGGCAGACTGCCACCAATCGGCTTTGGCAGACCGGCGGCCATACCAATCTGCGGTGAACATGCCAGCAGAGCGCGGGTGTAGGGATGGGCCGGGTCGTCCAGCACATCCCGGCTGGGACCATTTTCCACAATCTGGCCGGCATACATCACCGCAATACGGTCACTGATCTGCGCGACAACATTCAGGTCATGGGAAATGAAGACCAGCCCGACACCTTTCTCGCGCCTCAGGCGATCGAGGATCTTCAGCACCTGGGCCTGCACCGTGACGTCAAGGGCGGTGGTGGGCTCGTCGGCGATGATGACATCCGGGTCGTTCGCCAGCGCCATGGCAATGCTGATGCGCTGGCGCATCCCTCCTGACAGCATGTGCGGATAAGAGGCAAGGACATGCGCCGGGTTGGCGATCCTGACATCCTCGAGCAATTTTGTGGCGCGTTCCCTCAATCTGTCGCTGGACAATCCGGCCTCATGAGACTGCATCGCCTCTGTCAGCTGCTCGCCAACAGTCAACATCGGATGCAGGCTGTTCAGCGGGTCCTGGAAAATATAGGCGATCCTGTGCCCACGAAGGCCGCGCAGCACGTCATATGTCTGCGCAAGCAAATCCCGCCCTCCATAGCTGACGGTGCCGGCAGTGATTACGGCTGGCGGCGAGGCCACAAGACCCATCACCGAGAGCGCGGTCACCGACTTGCCGGACCCGCTTTCACCGACAATCGCGAGACACTCGCCCGGGGCAAGCCCGAGGGTGACATTGCGGACGGCGAGCAGAGGCGAGGAACCAACACGGAATTCGGTGCACAGCCCGGACAGATGAAGGCCGGGCTGGCGTGACGGTGCCGGCGGTTTCGATCTGTCAATTTCCGTGACAGGCCGTGACCGTTGAAGGCCACCTTTGGAAAGCCTCGGATCGAGGGCATCCCTCATGCCATCGCCAAGAAGGTTGATTCCCATGACAATCACAAAGATCATCAACCCCGGAATCAGCGATGTGTGGGGGTTTGTGATCAGCGCGGCACGGGCTTCACCAAGCATCGAGCCAAGGTCCGACTGGGGTGGCTGCGATCCCAGCCCCAGAAAGGACAACCCTGCCGTTTCGAGAATCATCCAGCCAACGGTCGTCGAGAATGCCACGATGATGACCGCCCACAGATTTGGCAGCACCTCAAACAGCAGAAGCGACAGGTTCCCCCGCCCGGAAAGCCTTGCGGCGGCGATGAAGTCCGAGCGCGCGATCACAAGCGTCATGCCGCGCACGTTCCTTGCAAAGAAGGGAACATTCACAACCGCCACGGCGATGAGGGCATTCATCAGGCCGGGTCCGAGAACCGCAACAATCGCCAGAGCGAGCAGAATGTAGGGGAAGGCCATGAGCACGTCGACGGACCGCATAAGCAACGCATCCACACGGCCGCCGAAAAACCCCGCCGCTATGCCAATCAACGAACCCGCCAATGCGGCGATGAGCGCTGCCGTGAGCCCGACAGCGAGGCTGAGCCGTGTCCCCCACAGAAGACGCGAGAGAATGTCACGCCCGAGATGGTCGGCGCCAAGGATGTAGCCCTCATCGAACGGCATTGTGAAGCGATCCGCCGTATTGATGATGTTCGGGTCGACAAGGCCAAGAAAGGGCGTCGCAAGACACAGGCAGGTGACAGTCAGCAGCAGGCCGGCCCCGAAGGCCGCCAGCCTGTTGCGAACAATACGTCTGGCAAGCGGCATCATCTGCCAAGCCTTGGATCAAGCCAGATCTGCGCGACGTCAACGACGATATTGAACAGGACATAGCAGGCGGCGACGAAAAGGACACCGCCCTGCACAAGCATGATATCACGCGTCAGGATCGCATCGACAAGCATTCTGCCGATACCCGGCCATTGAAACACAATTTCGATATAGACAGCCCCCGAAAGGACAAATCCCGCCTGCAAACCGAGGATCGGCAGAATGGAGACAATGGCATGGCGCAGAGCATGACGAAGGACCACCCGGCTTTCCCGAACACCCTTGGCGCGGGCAGTGCGGATGAAATCGAGACGAAGCACCTCCAGCATCGCCGAGCGAGACATGCGGGCGACAACGCCCGTCGCGACCACCGCCAGCGCGGTGGCGGGCATCACAAGATGACTGATCAGGTCCGGCAGGTCGCCACCGCCATAGAGCGCATACATGCCTGACACCGGAAACCATCTCAGGCTGACGGCGAAATACAGAATCATCATCATGCCGAGAAAGAATGATGGCACCGAGATGCCGATCAGCACGGTGAGGGTGATCAGCTTGTCAAGCACACCATATTGCCGGATTGCCGAGATCACGCCCGCGGCAACGCCGAAGACCGAGCATATCAGAAAGGCGAGACCGGACAGGATCACCGTCGCGTTGAACCGCTCCAGGATCTCGTCGATGACCGGTCGATTCAGCGAAAATGATCGGCCAAGGTCCCCATGAAGAAGATTGCCAAGCCAGATGAAATACCGTTGCACCAGTGGCCGGTCCAGCCCGAGCTGGGCGTTCAGGCGGGCGACATTCTCCGGCGTGGCATAAGAGCCGAGTATAGCCGTCGCCGGGTCACCGGGAATCATCGAGAGGATAAAAAAGACGATGATGGTGATCCCGAGAAGAACCGGAACCGATGCCGCGGCCCGGAAAAGGATATAGCGTCCCATAGCAAGCTCACCATATCGCGCAGAAGGTGCTGGCCATCATGATAATGGCCAGCGCACTGTTTGTTTAGTTCTTCTTCACATCCTTCAGAAGAAGGAAGAAGGATGGCTGGAGAGAAAAATTCTGCACCCTGTCACTGGTGACCGCGTTCTGTTTCCAGTTCGCGACAAACACCCAGGGAGCGTCATCCTGAACAATTGTCTGCATTTCCTGATACAGACGCGCCCGCTCAGCCTGATCGGTGGAGGACCGCGCAGACTCAAGAAGGGAGTCCACCTTCGGGTTCGAATAGTAACCCGAATTGAAGCCGCCCTTGTCAGGCCAGGCACCGGTACGAAGCGCCAGATATGGCAGGGTATCGGGATCGTTCGTCATCCAGGCCATCTCGGCCATGTCGGCCTTGCCCTCGAGACCCGGATTGACCTCGCCAAGGAAGGCATTCCATTCGAAGGTCTTGATCTCGACATCAAAGCCTACAGCGGCCAGGTCGGCCTGGATCGCCGTTCCCATTGCCACGGGATCCAGCATGCCGGAACCGCCCTGTGTGACATAGAAGGTGAGCTTGGCGCTGGAAACACCCGCCTCTTGAAGCAGGGCCCTGGCCTTTGCCGGATCATAGGGATAAGGCTCCAGCGATTCATTATACGCCCAGGCAAAGGCGGGCGGCGTCGGGCCGGCGGCGATCGCGGCCGTGCCCTCCAGAACATCCTCGACAATCGCCTTCTTGTTGATCGCATAATTCGCCGCCTGGCGAACCAGCTTGTTGGCAAAAGGCCCTTCCTTGGCGTTCAGGATCAGAAACCACACATGCGGTCCGGCCTGTTCCACCACCGAAAAATCACTTCCGGAGAATTTCGAAAGCGAGACCGGGGGCACCTCGACCATCATGTCGATGCCGCCCGAAAGCATTTCGGCGACACGCGTGTTGCCGTCGGTGATGGGGCGGAACACGATGGCCTCGGATCCGGGCTTGCCGTCCCAGTAATCATCGTTCCGCGACACCACAACAGCTTCATTTGCCTTCCATGAGTCAAATCTGAAGGCACCTGATCCCACCGGATTGCGACCAAAATCCTTGCCGCTCTTCCTGATGGCGGTGGGCGAGGCAATCAGTCCTGTCGGGTAGGCCAGATTTGACAGGAAGGGTGCATAGGGCGCGTTCAGGGTGAATTCGACAGTACTTCCATCGATCACCTTCACATCCTCAATCGCGGAAAAGAAGAAGCTGAGCGGGAACGGTCCTGTGTCATGTTGTGGGTGACTTTCATCCAGCATTCTGTCGAAATTGAACTTGACCGCTTCCGCATCCACTGCGGTGCCATCATGAAATGTGATGCCGGAGCGCAGCGTGAAGGTGTAAACGGTGCCATCCGCACTGATCTTCCAGCTTTCCGCAAGCGCCGGCTCAACCTCGAGGGTGCCGTCCTTGTAGCGGACAAGCCCGTCATACATGTTCATCAGAATCCGGAAATCATTCACCGCCGTCACCGTTGCCGGATCAAGCGATTTTGGCTCGGCGATCTGACCGACAACAAGCACATTGTCTGGTGTGCTTGCCGATACCGAAACCAATGTGAAGCCCAGAGACAATGCGAACGCCAAAGCCGCGATTACGGTACGGCCAACCGTCTTCATGATCGTCATTTCTCGACCTTTCCAAAGTGTGAAGTTGCATCACTGTATTTATCATGATAAATATTGATCATGATAAATTTGCAAATCAAGTGAAAAATGCCACTCTTGAAAATCTGCAAGAAAACTTCTATTGGCCAGCGATGACGTTCTCCTTACTTACCTTCGATCGAGCCACCGGCCAGTTTGGCGGGGTTTCTGCCACCGGCAACCTGTGTGTTGGCGGATGGGTCTTGCGCGCTGATGCCCTCGCCGGGCTTTCGGCCTCGCAAGGGGCGGAGCCAAGCGTTCTGTGGGGCGAAGATGTGCTGACCAGGATGAAAGGCGGCAGCACCGCCAGCACCGCCGTGTCCGAAGTCACGGCACCCGATCCGCGCCGGGACTGGCGGCAGCTGGCCGCGCTTGACGCCGATGGCGGTGGCGGTGCTTTCAGTGGCCGTCACAATGGCAGTCTGGCGCGCCACATTGTCGAGCCCGATCTGGTTGTCGCTGGCAATATCCTTGCAAATGAAGATGTGTTGCCACGGATGCTTCAGGGATTTCGGCGCTCTTCGGGTGATCTGGGGGATCGGCTCATCGCCTCGCTCAGATCGGGTGCCGAGGCCGGTGGCGACTCCCGCGGCTTGATGTCGGCGGCCCTGCTGGTTGTATCTGCGGACAAACCGCCCCTCACATTGCGCGTTGACTATGATGACAGCCCCATCGACAGGCTTTCCTGCCTGCTCGCCCGCACCCGCGAGACAGCCTACAGTCAATGGCTCGACGAACTGCCGACGGTGAGTGATCCACACGGGCTTGGCGCTGAAAAGCGGTCCGCCTGAACAGATGCGTGACCAGATCTCAGATCTGCTCGAGGACATCGCGAGGCACAGCGCCCCCGGTGCCGGCGTAACCCGCCTTCCATTCACTGCAGAACATCAGGCTGCGCTTGTCACCATCCGGCACTGGATGGAGACGGCGGGGCTGGAGGTGCGGCTCGATGCCGCCGGTACCCTGATCGGCCGACGCGAGGGACCGCCCGGCGCGCCGGTACTGCTTTTCGGCTCACATCAGGATTCGGTGCGCAATGGCGGCCGGTTTGATGGCATCATGGGTGTGCTCCTTCCGATACTGGCGCTGCAGGACCTGCAACATGAAGAGCTTCCATTTGCGGTGGAGGTTCTGGCCTTTGCCGATGAGGAAGGTGTTCGGTTTCCAACCGCATTGGTTGGCCCGCGCGCGCTGGCCGGACGTCTTGATCCGGACTGCCTCGACCTCCAGGACAGGGATGGGGTGACGATCCGTGAGGCGATGACAGGGTTTGGCCTGAAACCACAGGACATCTCGGGCCTTGACCGGCGCAACAGCGCGATCATCGGCTATGTCGAGACGCATATCGAGCAGGGACCCGTGTTGCAGGACAGAGGGCATCCCATTGGCCTTGTGACGTCGATCGCCGGCATCGAACGCCATCAGGTTACACTTCAGGGACAGAGCGGACATGCTGGCACCGTACCGATGCATCTTCGCAGGGACGCGCTGGCCGGAGCGGCAGAAATGATCGTCGCGGTGGAGGGTTTTGCCGCATCGGCTGGTGACGTCATCGCCACCACAGGGCGGATCTCGGTAACCCCGAACATGGTGAACGTGATCCCCGGCGACATCTCCATGTCTCTGGAAATACGATCAGCAGACGATGATGCCCGTCGGCAGGCCGCGACCACGATCATGACAACCTTCAAGGCCATCGCCGCAAAACGTGATCTCAGCCTGTCAGCGGAACGCACCTATGCGCAACCTGCACAGCCATGCGATGTCACGCTGAAGGAAAGGCTGGCGTCAGCGGCCGAGGTGATTTCAGGTGATGTTCCGATGCTGCCATCCGGGGCCACGCATGACGCCTCGGCGATGGCGGAGCTCTGTCCGATGGCGATGCTTTTCGTGCGGTGCCGCGATGGTGTGAGCCACCAGCCGGACGAATTCGCCGCCGAGGCGGACATGCAGGTCGCCCGCCGGACGCTGTCAAGGCTGATCCGCGATCTTGCAGCGGACCATCACCGGCACTGAGATGACAGGTCATCACCATCGGGATGGAAAGGGCTGACGGAAAGGACCCTTTCCGCTGTGAAAGTCCGTATCGGCGCCATCCCGGCTCAGCCGCGACGCCCCCCAAGCAACAGACCTGTATCGGCGTCCTCGACCCCGATGACGTCGCCGGACTGGTTGTAGATCGGCCTGGCGCCGGTGCGAAGCGCGCGGATCATGCTTTGCTCCGACCAGGTGCTGATGGTCTTCAGCGCGACCACCAGACCGACCCCCGGATAGACCCGCGACGGGTACTGCCTGGTGGACATTGATTCCTCCAGCTCGAGAATTGCCAAATCCGCGACATCCGGGGCGGCAACAGGACCGGACCGCGGCACCACCGCGGCCTGTGCGGAAACAAATGCGGGCCAGACCCGGGCTGGTCGGCTGTCCGGCTGGTCAGACGAACGTCCGTCGCTGGTCCGCAACATGGTGCGAAACTGATTGATGCGGGTGAGATGTCTTTCGAGATGCGGCTGGCTGTCGAGGTGGGACAGGTGCGCTGGCCCTGTCATGGCCCCGGAGAATCCATCCCCGGAGAATCCATCCCCGGCGAATCCATCCTGCTGATCGGTCAGCCGCACCGTTGAAAGGCCTGTCTGGGCCAGGGCTGAGGATGCCGCGAACAGCACCGCCATAACGCTGCAGACAAATGCTGATGTGAAAGAGAAGGATCGTGGTGGTGTAACGGCTGACATGCCGCCTGTCAGCAACATCCATGCCAATCGGGATGCCGGGTTACGAAAGCGTGCCGGCACCGGTGACGGGGGTGTGATCAAACGCGGAACAGCCTGTCTGTCACATCCGTCAGATCCTCGTCCCAGAAGGCATGTTTCTTCATGTAGTTGAAATCGACATCGAAACAGGCCGACATCGCCGCGCAGTAAATCGACCGCGCATCGACGGTGGCGTTCAGATCCTGACCCTCGAACAGATCCCTTGATCTCAGCCCCGGCCAGTCAGCATGGATCTCGGCCTTCCTGACCAGCCCGCCGGCCATAAGAATGGCCGTGCCATAGCCATGCTCGGTACCGTAACCGCCATTCTGTTCCACCTTCCGGCCGAATTCGGTCAAAGTCAGGATCAGCGTGTTGTCATAGGCATCGCCAAGATTATCCTTCAGGACCGACAGTACCCTGTCATAATTGTTCAGCTGCTCGCCATGCTCGCCGTCACGGCCGCCCTGCGCCGCATGCGTGTCAAACCCGTCCAGATCGAACACGGCGATCCGCGGCCCGTCCTCACGCAACAGTTCGCTTGCCGCCACCGCCGCCAGCTCGTGGGCTTCGTTGTCGCCATGCATCATCATCATCGAGGCCGGCCGACGTCTGACCTTCTTCAGCGTATGCGCCAGCTCTGAACCGGGCGTGTAGGAGGCCTGGATTTTCGCCAGTGCCAGCCGCGAGGGCATGTTCATATAAGTTGGAAAATAATTGTCCAGACCGGAACTGCCACGAAGCAGCAGCGGCATGGGAAGCGACACCGCAAGGCCATCCAGTTCGGCGGCGTCCATGCCACGGCCAAGCCAGCCTGTCTTTTCGGAATAGGCAACATGCGCCCCGGTTTCCATCAGGTTCTGACCATCAAAATGCGATCTGCCGGTGTAGGGAATCGAGGTGGCGTGATAGACCGCCGCGGTCCCCTCCTGCCAGCATTGATGAAAGGCCTCGAGCCGCGGATGAAGATTGAAGTCCGAGGTCAGCTTTTTCGTGCCCTCGACCAGAATGTCGGGGCGAACCTTCTTCATCTGATTGTCGCGGGGTTGCACGGCGGTCAGACCGTCCATACCGCCACGAAGCATGATGATGACAAGGTTGCGCTTCGACAGTGTGGCGGCGCGGGCATTGAACAGCGGCGATCCCACAAGTGTGAGTGATCCGCAGGCGGCGATGAATTCACGTCTGTTCACACTCATACCTTCAACATCCATTCGCTGGGAAACAGGTAGATGCCATCCGAACGGGCGGCTGAATAGGCGCCTGATGTCCGGCCCTTGCACATCTTCAGATAGTCGATGAGATCGCTTTCATTGTCGAAGTTTCTGGCAATCGACTCGCCGAATGCCGGGTTATTCCTTGTCCGGTCCGACATCTCACGCGACACGGCAAGCCTGCGGATCAGAAGTTCAGGCGACAACCATTCCGCCTCGGAATCAGGCCAGCCATTCGGCTGCGCGGGGCGATAGGGATGATGTCCCATCTCCCACATCAATGATCGTGGCCTGTTCAGCTTTCCGCGCGGCTTGCTCTTGAAGTCATATTTCATCTCGGCCGGCGTTGGCGGCCATGGCGCCTCGCCAAGCTTGACGCTCTGCAGGAACCACACTTCCGGATTGAGGAACTTTTTGTGCGTGCCTGTATGTTCATACACCACCCTGATCAGCGCCTTGTATATGGCGGGCAGATGTCCGCCCGTCTCGTTCCAGGCGCTGATCACCGGGGCCACCATCTCCGGGGTCGCATCGTCACTCACGAAATGACGGACAAGCTTTGTGGAGACAAACTCGGCGCACATCGGATGGGCGCACAGATCCTCGATGACGTCGATCAGCTTGGTTTTCGAGCTGAGACCACGCTGCTTGTATCGCTTGCCAAGGACAGCGTGGTCGCCAGGCTCATGGCTTTTCTGATCGAACCTGACAGGGTTGCATTCCTCGCGCCCTTCAGACCAGCGATTCTCCCAACCAGCCATAATATAGGACAACGCCACCACATCTTTCTGTGTATAGCCGGCAGCCGGCGAGACCGTATGCAGCTCCAGCAATTCGCGGGCGTGATTCTCATTTACCGTGGCGGGCTTGCCGCGTTCGCGCCGCCGCCGTCCCCGTTCCGAATTCGGGCCCACGGACTCGCTGTTGTCCAGATGATGGATCATTGTCCATGATGTGGTCACGGCCTTCACAAGATCGGTGAAGCTTCCACACATGTTCGGGCGAATGGTCTCGCGCGTGTAGGCGCCCGTATTCCAGGATGCCAGAAGGTCCTTTTCGGCGATCGCGAAATGGTTGTTCCAGAACAGCCAGAGCCTCTCGAAGACCGGTGCCCCGGAATGCAGGGCGGTATTGTGCCGGATCGCAATTTCCAGACTTTCGTAATATTTCTGCCCGGTCTCCCAGCGAAGCTGCGTCTTGGCCTCGCGATAGGCCTTGCGGTCATTCTTGAATTTCTTGCGGATGACCCGGCGGTCCGTATGGACGAATTTCGCCCGCTCATCGAGAAGGTGCGACGCTGTCGGGATGTCGCCATCCCATACCAGTGGCGGCACTGTTTCAACCTGCGCGTCCGCCCAGGCAACAGGATCCTCGGGCAACATTTCATCAGGGCCGAGGCCAAAGCCAATCTTGCGAAAGAAGTCCTTTTTCATGGGGAAATCATGCAGCAGGCAGGCAGCTTTGCCCAGTTGGAAAATTGCCAAGAGCAGCAGGGTTTGTTGACATTATGAAGGATGGATTTGCCAATTCGCAGCCAACCCAGGCACCCTCTCGGCGCCTCAGACCTCAAGCAGCTGTTCAACCGCAAGCGTGATCGCATGTCCAAGCGCGATATGCGACTCCTGAATGTGCATTGTCACGCTGCTTGGCACGGCCAGCAGGATATCGGCATGTTCGGCAAGTTTGCCACCGCCATCACCGGTCATGGCGATGACCCTGATGCCCTTTTGACGTGCCGCGATACAGGCGGCGACAACATTAGCCGAATTGCCGCCTGTCGAAATGCCAATCAACACATCACCTTCATCACCAAGCGTTTCGACCTGGCGACTGAACACGCCCTCGAAACCAAAATCATTGGCATAGGCCGTGAGAAAGGATGTGTCGGTGGTCAGGGCCAGCGCGGCCAGACCGGCGCGCGGCCGACGATGGTCCAGCGTGGCGACGAACTCGGCCGCCAGATGCTGGGAATCACCGGCGGAGCCACCATTGCCACAAAGCATCAATTTTCCACCGGCCTGCAGCGAGGCGGCAATCATATGCGCCGCCTCCATGGCACCGGCGCTGCAGATGTCGGCAGTCCGGCGTTTCACTTCGGCAGATTCAACAAGAAGCTCTCGAAGCGTTTCTGTTTGAAAAGGCGGCATGGATCACCTTCAGCGATGGAGTGACGTTCTGACGTCTTGACCGGCAATTCCGGCGCGGCTATCCATGCCTACCAACACCCATCCCCAACTGCAAGGGTGACCTGATGATCAAGAAAGCCATCTTTCCGGTCGGCGGGCTCGGAACACGATTTCTACCGGCCACCAAGG
Source organism: Rhodobiaceae bacterium (assembly GCA_018624035.1). Taxonomy (GTDB): domain Bacteria; phylum Pseudomonadota; class Alphaproteobacteria; order Puniceispirillales; family Puniceispirillaceae; genus UBA8309. The sequence goes on from JAAZUU010000016.1 coordinate 24,883, forward strand.
CGATGCCCAAGGAAATGCTGCCGGTGGTCGACAAGCCACTGATCCAATATGCTGTTGAGGAAGCCGCAGCGGCCGGCGTTGAGGAGTTCATCTTCGTCACCGGGCGCAACAAGACCGCCATCGAGGATCACTTTGATCACTCCTTTGAGCTTGAGGCCACCTTGCAGGCCAAGGGGAAGAGCGACGCACTGAGCCTTGTCAAGGCGATGATGCATGGCCCCGGGGCGGTACAATATGTCAGACAACAGCAGCCTGCCGGGCTGGGTCACGCCGTCTGGTGCGCGCGGCATCTCATCGGCAGTGACGCGGTGGCCGTTCTGCTGGCTGATGATCTGATACTCGGCAAGAGTTGCGTCGCGGAAATGGCACAGGCCTATGATGGCGGCAACATGGTTGCGGTCATGGATGTGACTCCTGATCAGACCGACGCCTATGGCATCGTCACCCCGGGCGATGATGATGGCCGCGTCGTCGATGTCCGGGGGTTGGTTGAAAAGCCGAAACCCGCCGAGGCGCCGTCGACGATCGCTGTTGTCGGTCGCTACATCATTGCGCCCGAAGTGTTTGCGACACTGGACAGCCATGAGCGCGGCACCGGCGGTGAGATCCAGTTGACCGATGCCCTCGCCAAGCAGATCGGCAGAATGCCTTTCAAGGGCCTGCGCTTTTCCGGTGAACGTTTCGACTGCGGATCAAAGCTTGGATTCTTGCAGGCAAACATCGCCTTTGGGCTGGCAAAGGACGAACTCGAGGCCGATCTGCGAGACTGGGTGGTGAGACGAGTGTCATGAACTGTCACGACTTTGACCCGACGATTTTGCGCGCCTACGACATTCGTGGCATTTACGAGCAGACCCTGTATGGCGAGGATGCGTTCGCCATCGGCCTTGCCTTCGCCACAATGCAGCAGGACCGCGGGTTTGGACCACAGATTGCTGTTGGCCGTGACGGCAGACTGTCGTCGCCGGCGCTTGCGGCCATGCTGGCAGAAGGGCTGCAGGCCGGCGGCGCGGATGTCATTGATATCGGATGCGGGCCGACCCCGATGCTGTATTTCGCCGCGCATGAACTTGACACTGGCGGGGCCATTCAGGTGACCGGAAGTCACAATCCTCCGACCCATAACGGCTTCAAGATGGTCATGGGTGGCCATTCCTTTTTTGGCGATGACATATTGGCGCTTGGCGAGGCGAGTCGCGCCGGCGTGACCCGGCGCAGTGGTGGCATATTGCGGCAGGAGGACATTCAGCCAGCCTATATCGACCGCCTTGCCAGCGGCGCCCGGGCATCGGGACTGTCCGTGATCTGGGATTGTGGCAACGGTGCCAGCGGCCCGGTAACCGAGGCGCTTGTCGCGCGACTGGACGGACAACACAAGGTGCTGTTCCCGGAGATTGACGGCACCTTCCCCAACCACCACCCGAACCCGGTTGATCCCGAAACGCTGAACCTGCTTCGCGCCGAAGTGGCCAAAGCCGGGGCTGACCTAGGCATCGGCTTTGATGGTGACGGGGACAGGATCGGTGTGGTGGACGCCACCGGCCGGCAGGTGCCCGGCGATTTCCTGACCGCCTATCTTGCACAGGACATCGCCGCCCGTCATGCCGGTGCTCCCATCATTCTCGACGTCAAATCCTCGGAAGCGGCGCTGCGGTTGATTGGTGATTCCGGTGGCGCGCCGGAAATCTGGAAAACCGGCCACAGCCACATGAAGCGCCGGATGAAGGAGATCAACGCACCGCTTGCCGGCGAGATGTCGGGGCATATCTTCATCAAGGATGGCTATCTCGGTTTTGATGACGCCATCTATGCCGGCGTGCGCGTCATCACCCAGATGGTCGAGACCGGCCAGTCGATCTCCGCCTTCATGGATTCGCTACCGATACAGCACGCGACGCCGGAACTTCGCATCGACTGTGAGGACACGCTTAAATTCGGCACCATGGACCGGATTCACAACCATGTTCTGACGCGACATGACGCATCGAACGTCAATGCCATCGACGGTGTCCGCGTGCGATCGGCCGACGGCTGGTGGCTGATCCGCGCGTCAAACACCGAGGCTGCGCTGGTCGCCCGCGCCGAAGCCGCCAGCGCCGTGGGGCTTGAACAGCTGGTTGAAGAGATCCGGGCAACATTGAAGGCTGCCGGGCTTGACTGGCGCCACCCCTGAATAACGGCCGCTGCTTCGCATCGAAGCAGCGCAAGGAACTTGGCAAGGTGCTCGCCAGCATTTATATCTTCCCCTGTTCTGGACTATCCACACCTTGGAGAAAATAATGCCCAATTACGTCGCCCGCGGGGACCTGTCGGTCGCTGTGGAGCTCGCCGATTTTGTCGATAACCAGCTTCTTGAAAGCGCCGATATTACGATCGACAGTTTCTGGTCCGGCTTTGATGCAGCGGTGCACCGGCTGGCACCGCGCAACCGCGATCTGCTGACACGGCGCGATGACATGCAGGCAAGGATCGACCAATGGCTCCGCGACAATGCCGGATCGGGCATTGATGCTGACGCCTATACCGGCTTCCTGTCCGAAATCGGCTATCTTGTCGAGGAAGGCGCTGATTTCAGCATCGATACCGTTGGTGTCGACCCCGAGATCGCCAGCATCGCCGGACCGCAGCTTGTCGTGCCAATCACCAACGCCCGCTATGCGCTGAATGCCGCCAATGCAAGGTTTGGCAGCCTGTATGACGCCTTTTACGGCACCGATGCCATCCCGGCTGAAGGTGACGCCGGTGGTCGCGGGTATGATCCGGTTCGCGGCGGCAAGGTTATCGCCCGTGTTCGCGCCTTTCTTGACGAAACCTTCCCGCTTCTGGGTGGCAGCTGGGCCGACCTGTCAGCTCTGTCAATTTCCGACGGTAACTTACAGTTGCGACGCGGCGATCAGGATGACGCGCTTGTCGATGCCGACGCCTTCGCCGGACATGCCGGTGATCCGCAGGCGCCGGAAATGGTGGTACTTCGCAATAACGGCCTTCATATCCTCATCAAAATCGACAGGGCGGGCGCGATCGGGCGGAATGATGCCGCCGGGATCAATGATGTTGTCGCGGAATCGGCGCTGTCCAGCATCATGGATTGCGAGGATTCGGTGGCGACCGTGGATGCCGAGGACAAATTGCTTGCCTATGGCAACTGGCTTGGTCTGATGCGCGGCACTCTTCAGGAAACCTTCACCAAGGGCGAGCGCACCGTTACCCGCAAGCTTGCCGACGATATTGCCTATACCACCTCTGATGGCAACGCGGCGCATCTCAAGTCCCGCGCGCTGATGCTTGTTCGCAATGTCGGCCATCTGATGACGAACCCGGCCATAAGGCTGGCCGATGGAAGCGACATTCCGGAAGGCATCATGGATGCCTTCATGACCGTTGCCGGAGCGCTTGCCGATGTGAAGGCGGGGCGGAACTCGACCACCGGATCAGTCTATATCGTAAAGCCGAAAATGCATGGTCCCGAGGAAGTGGCCTTCGCCGGCGAAATCTTCACCGCCGTCGAGGAGGTGCTCGGGTTGCCGGCCAACACGGTCAAGATGGGAATCATGGATGAAGAGCGCAGGACAACCGTCAATCTGAAGGAATGCATCCGCGCCGCAAAATCACGCGTCGTCTTCATCAACACCGGCTTCCTGGACCGCACTGGCGACGAGATCCACACCTCGATGGAGGCCGGTCCGATGATTCGCAAGGCGGATATGAAAGGTGCCACCTGGATCGGTGCCTATGAGGACTGGAATGTCGATATCGGGCTTGCCTGCGGCCTTGCCGGCAAGGCCCAGATCGGCAAGGGCATGTGGGCGATGCCGGACCGTATGGCCGACATGCTGGAACAGAAGATTGGCCATCCCATGGCAGGCGCGAACTGCGCCTGGGTTCCATCACCGACCGCGGCGACGCTTCATGCGCTGCATTATCACAAGGTGGATGTCGCCGCTCGCCAGGCGGAACTCGCCAGCCGCCCGCCGGCAAGGCGCGAGGATATCCTGTCGATTCCGGTGGCGATCCGGCCGAACTGGTCAGAGCAGGATATTCGCGAGGAATTGCGCAACAACGCGCAGGGAATTCTCGGCTATGTGGTGCGCTGGGTCGATCAGGGTGTTGGATGTTCAAAGGTGCCGGACATCCATGATGTAGGCCTGATGGAAGATCGTGCGACCTTGCGGATCTCGTCACAGCATATCGCCAACTGGCTGCATCATGGCGTCTGTGACGAGGCAACCGTCATGTCCGTGATGCAGGAGATGGCGTCCGTCGTCGACCGGCAGAACGCCGGTGACAGCGCCTACACGCCGATGGCGCCGGACTTCGGGTCATCGGTGGCATTCCAAGCGGCCTGTGACCTTGTCCTGCGCGGCAAGGAACAGCCATCCGGCTATACCGAACCGGTGCTGCATGCGCGCCGGCTCGAGAAAAAAGCGCAGGATGTCATTTAACGCCGACCCCTTCATCTCGAAGACCCCGGGCTTCCCCAAGGAAGGCATCACCTTCTATGACATCAGCCCGATCCTGGAGGATGCGGCGGCGCTGCGCCAGTCGATGGCGGCGCTGAGCGATCTTGCCAGGCCGATGCGGCCCGACATCATCGCCGGCGTCGATGCGCGCGGCTTCCTGTTCGCACTGCCGCTGGCCATGTCGATGGAGTGCGGCATGGTGATGGTGCGCAAGGCCGGCAAGCTTCCCGGCGAGCTGGTCGAACATTCCTATGCGCTGGAATATGGCGAGGCGCGGCTGTCGATCCAGGCAAGTCGCCAGCTTCGCGACCGACGGGTGGTTCTGTGCGACGATCTTCTGGCCACCGGCGGCACGCTGGATGCGGCGGCGCGGCTTGTTGGCCAGTGCGGCGGTGTCCTTGCCGGGGCGGTCTGTGTCATTGAACTGACAGGACTGAACGGGCGGCAACGTCTTGACTGCCCGGTGGCGGCCCTGCAAACCTACGAATTCTAGCGCCGGACAACAGGCTGGCGCGACGCTTCACGGGAGGAAAGGCATGCGCCTCGGCCGCCGGCTGATCGCCTGGTCGCTCTATGACTGGGCAAGCTCGCCCGTTCCCACGCTTCACGCCACCTTCATATTTTCCGTCTTCTTCACCACCGCCGTGATGCCCGAGGGCGGCACCGCCGCTTGGGCCTGGATGACCTCGGCAAGCGCCCTTGTCGTCGCCGCGGCGGCACCCTTTCTTGGCCGGCTTGCCGATGCGCGCGGTGCTGTCAGACTGTGCCTTGGCGTCACCACGGCCCTGGGGGCGCTGGCGACCGCAGGCCTTTGGTTTGTCGAACCCGACCCGTCCTTTGCCATGCTGGCGCTTTGCCTGTCGGCCCTGTCAATCTTCGCAATGGAAATCAGCTTTGTCTTTTACAACGCGATGCTGCCATCCGTCGCGCGCGCCGATGAATTCGGGCGGGCCTCCGGGCTTGCCTGGGGCCTTGGCTATGCCGGCGCCATCAGCGCGCTGGTGATCGTCCTGCTGCTGTTCGTTCTTCCCGATCAGCCGGCATTCGGTGTCAGTACCGACGATGCCGGCCATATCAGGATCACCATGTGTTTCGCCGCGCTGTGGCTTGTTCTGTTCGCCGTGCCGCTGTTCATCCATGTGCCGGCACCACCGCCAGTCCGGTCGCATGAACCCTTCCTCGCCAGCCTGAAACACAGCCTGCGGGTCGCCATGTCGATCCCGGGCATGCCGCGCTTCCTGCTGGCACGTATGCTGTTCGCGGACGGGCTGGTAACACTGTTCGCCTTTGGCGGGATCTATGCCGCCACCGTCTTCGGCTTTTCCCAGACCATGGTTCTTGTCTTCGGAATCATCCTGAATGTCACGGCCGGCATTGGCGCGGCGCTTGGCGGCATGGCGGATGACAGATTCGGGTCACTGTGGGTCATGCGACTGTGTCTGCTGGCACTGGCGGCGCTGGGGCTGGTCGCCATCATGGCGCCCGGCGAGGCCGTCTTCTGGGCTGCCGGGGCCACACTTGGCCTGTTTATCGGGCCGCTGCAGTCATCGGCCCGCGCCTGGGTCGCGCGCCGCGCGCCACCCGACCAGCGGGCCAGTCTTTTTGGATTGATGATGTTCTCGGGAAAGGCGACAAGCTTCGTCGGGCCGTTCATCTACGGGGTGCTTGTCACCACCACCGGCAGCGATCGCGCCGGCATGGCGATCGTCATCCTGCTGCTGCTTGCCGGCTGGGTGGTGATGCCACGGCGCTAGCGGCTTATCCGTCCTTTCGGTCGGCAGCGCGGACTTCGTCACGGAAACTGTCAATCAGCACATCCCTGCCATCGCGGCTGACATGCCAGAAGGTCCAGCCATTGCAGGAAGGAAGCGACTGCAGCTTCGCGCCAAGGCTGTGGATTGATCCGCTTTCCTTGCCGTCGGTTACCAGCGAGCCATCGGCACGGACCCGCGCCGTAAACCGTTTCCTGCTATCGAACAGCACGTCACCCGGCTTGATCAGGCCGCGCTCGACCAGGCTGCCGAACGGCACCTTCGGCTTGGCCCGCTTCGGCTCGGTGGCGAGAAGGTCCGGCGAGGCAATCGGTGTCACCGCCGCGACGCGTTCGCGGGCCAAGGCCGCATAGGCCGGGTCCTGCTCGATCCCGATGAAGTTGCGGTTCAGACGTTTGGCCACGGCACCGGTGGTGCCGCTGCCGAAAAACGGATCCAGAACGATATCACCGCGGTTGGTCGAGGCAAGCAACACGCGCGCCAGAAGAGATTCCGGTTTCTGTGTCGGATGCGCCTTGCGCCCGTCACTCTTCAGTCGCTCGGCACCGGTACAGATCGGCAGCTCCCAGTCCGAGCGCATCTGCACATCATCGTTCAGCGCCTTCATAGCCTCATAGTTGAAAGTGTGGCGCGAGCCTTGCGAGCGCGCCGCCCAGATCAGCGTTTCATGCGCGTTGGTAAAGCGGCGCCCCCGGAAGTTCGGCATCGGGTTGGTCTTGCGCCAGACGACATCGTTCAGAATCCAGAAATCGAGATCCTGCAGTATACGGCCAAGACGGTAGATATTGTGATAGCTGCCGATGACCCAGAGCGCACCATCGGGTTTCAGGACACGCCGCGCCTCGGCGAGCCAGGCTTCAGAAAACCGGTCATAGGCGGCAAAGGAATCAAATTTGTCCCAGGAATCATCGACACCGTCGACGGCCGAATGGTCCGGCCGCGTCAGGTTGCCACCAAGCTGCAGATTGTAGGGAGGGTCGGCGAAGACAAGGTCGACGCTGGCCTTCGGGAGGCGTTTCAGCTCCTCAAGGCAATTCCCTTCAATGATCATGTTCCTGTTTACGCCTGCCACCCGTTTTTCTCTTTCTTTCAGCGTGTTGTCATCACAACAAGACGAGCAAACCCGCCACAAGTCAACCACCGGTATGCGGCTTTTCACGCCATCACAATATCTGGTGTAAGACACTGCGAAGGGCTGGTTATCTAGTGTGGGGAATGGTGCAAGTTCCATGCCCGGACCACACGCACGATACGGTTTGTTAACAATTTCCGCTGCTGTGTCGCGCTGCGGACCGCGTCTTCGTGGCTGTCAGGATGAAGCCGAAATGGCGCGGCGGACCGGCGCGAAGCTGCGCCGGTGATGCGGTGTGACGCCAAGCGATGCCAGCCCC
>JAAZUU010000017.1 GCA_018624035.1 Rhodobiaceae bacterium
GACGAGACGGCGGACCGGTTCGTCTCGCAGCTGGCGCCAAAGGTGCGGGCGCTGAAGATCGGCCAGTATGACGAGCCGGGGGTCGAGATGGGCCCGGTCATCACCGCCGCCTCGAAAGAGCGCATCGAGGGCTATATCGACCAAGGCGAGGCGGACGGCGCCGAGGTGGTTGTCGACGGGCGTGGCCTGCGCCTGCAGGGCTATGAGGACGGCTTTTTTGTCGGCGGCACATTGCTCGACAAGGTGACTCCGGACATGTCGGTCTATCGCGACGAGATTTTCGGGCCGGTGCTGTCGGTGCTGCGCCCGCAATCCTATGAAGAGGCGCGCCAGCTTGTCATCGACCATGAATATGGCAACGGCACCGCCATCTTCACCCGTGACGGCGACACCGCGCGCGATTTCACGAACAATGTGAATGTCGGCATGGTCGGGGTGAATGTGCCGATCCCGGTGCCGGTCGCCTATCACAGCTTTGGCGGCTGGAAGGCGTCGATGTTCGGCGACCATTCGATCCACGGCATGGAGGGCGTGCGCTTCTACACCAGGCTGAAGACGGTGACGGCGCGCTGGCCAAGCGGCATCAAGGAAGGCGCGGTGTTCAATTTCAGCGCCGGAAGCGACGTCTGACCCTCTGTCGCCGAGATCCACATAAAGGGCCGCCCCGCACCCGCCGGGCGGCCTTTTTTCATGGGATGCTACATCAACACCTTGCCCGGGTTCAGCAGATTATGCGGGTCGAGCGCGGCCTTGATCGATTTCATCATCGCATAGGCCACCGGGTCCTTCAGCCGCCGCATATCCTGCTGCTTGTCGGTGCCGATTCCGTGCTCGGCGCTGATCGACCCGCGCCATTTGATCACCGTGTCGCGCACCGCATCCTTGATCGCCTGCACCTCCTCGGGGCTTTCCGACGGGTCCTTGTCATAGGGGCGGGCATTGATGTGAAGATTGCCGTCGCCCATATGGCCGAAGGCGACGCAGAACGGCCCCGGCGCGATGGCGGCAAAGGCGGCCTCCATGTCGGCGATGGCGCCGGGCAGGTCCGACACCTGGAAGCTGATGTCGTTCATCACCCACCTGCCATGTTTCTGCATGGCCTCCAGCGTGCCCTCGCGCATCGCCCAGAAATTCGTCCGCTGCGCGGCCGAGCGCGCGATCACCGCGTCATGCACCAGCCCGGCCTCGAAGGCATCGGCGAGGATGCCCTCGAGCTGCGCCTCCAGCGCCACCGTGCCGTCGGCGCCGATCTCGGCATCTTCCTGTGTAGCCGCGCCGATTTCCATCAGCACCGCCAGATCCGGCGCCTCGTCAAAGGGCGCGGTGACATGGTCGAGATATGTCACCGGCAGCTCATACATCAGCCTGCCGATCAGCTCGAACGCCTCGATCCGCCCGCCGGTGCGGGCCTGCGTCATGTTCATCAGCTCCAGCGCCGCCTCGACATCGCGGACCTTCACCATCGCCGTGGCCTGGGCCAGCGGCGGCGGCACCAGCTTCAGGCTGGCCGCGGTGATGATGCCAAGCGTGCCTTCCGAGCCGACCATCAGATTGACAAGGTCATAGCCGGTATTGTTCTTCTTCAGCGCCGGCAGCAGATCCATCACCTCGCCGGCCGCCGTGACCACCTCAAGCCCCATGCACAGGGCACGCGCGCTGCCATGGCGGATGACGTTCAGCCCGCCGGCATTTGTGCCGAGCGCGCCGCCGATCTGCGCTGTTCCCTTGGCGCCGAAGACAAGCGGGAACATCAGCCCCTCCGCCTCGACCGCCTGGTGCAGGTTCTGGATGATGCAGCCCGCCTCGGCGACCATATACATGCCCGCCCGGTCGATCCGGCGGACCCTGTTCATCCGCTCCAGCGACAGCAGCACGACCCGGTCCTCGGCCCGCGCCACGGTGCCACCGGCGAGGCCGGAATTGCCGCCAAAGGGGATCACCGGCGTGCGGGTCTCGGCGCACAGCTTCATCACCGCGGCGACCTCGCCGGTCTCGCCCGGGCGCACGACAATGGCCGGGGCCGATTCCTTGGTGCCGAGCCAGTCACTCTGATAGCGCCGGTCGATATCCTCGCCGCGCTGGACATGCGCCGCGCCGCAGATGGCGGCGAATTGCGTCGCAAGATCGGTCATTCGCATTTCGTTCATCGCCGGTCTCCCTGTTCCCTCAGCCGGTAAGTTCGGTCAGCCGGCAATTCGGGGAAAGGCTAGCACAGCGCCGTCGGCGAACATAGCCGGGGAACATAGCCGGGGAACATAGCCGATAATTATGGCGGCGGCGCGCCTCAGCCGCAGAGCAACTCTAGCCGCAACCGCGCGATCTTGTGAACCTCGGCAAGCGCGGTGGCGAATTCGGTTGTCGGGTCATTGTCGATCCGGGCGGCGAAGGCGGCGAGGATGGCGGCCCGGTCCAGCCCCCGCACGGCGATGATGAACGGGTGGCCAAAGCGCGCGCCATAGCGGTCATTCAGATCAGAGAAGCTGGCGAATTCATCCGGCGTGCAGCTGTCGAGGCCGGCACCCGCCTGCTCGGAGCTGGACTCCGCCGTCAAGCCGCCGGCGATGGCCAGTTTGCCGGCAAGTTCGGGATGCGCGCGCAGCAGCGCCAGCTGGCGCGCGGGTCCGGCGGCATCGACAATGGCCCGCATTCGTGCGGCAAATTGCGACAAGTGACGGTCTCCCGGTCCAAGTCCCTCGGACCAGATCGTCGCGGCCACCCAGGGCGAATGTTCGTAGATGCCACCGAATTGCGCCATGAATTCAGTCTCTTTCAGACCGTCCGGTGATATTGTGAACTGCTGATTCGACATGGTGTATTGTCACTTTCCGGGGTGGATATTCTGCTGATCGGACGCTCGGATCTTGGTCAAATTTGTTTGCTTCTTCAATATTTAATTGGCACTCTTCACCCAATCTGGACACGGGAAATATCGGAAAGGGTGACCCGTCATGGGCAGGCTGACCACGCATGTTCTCGATACCGCAGCCGGCTGCCCGGCCGCCGGGCTGCGGATCGACCTCTATGGCTGCGATGACGCGGCGCGGCGGCTGATCACCTCGGTGATGACGAATGATGACGGCCGGGTCGATGGACCGCTTCTCGAGGGTGCCGCGTTCGGTGGCGGGCGGTATCAGCTTGTGTTTCACGCCGGTGCCTATCTCAGGGCCTCCGGAGCGGATCTTCCCGAAACGCCGTTCCTCGACGAAATCGTAATCGCCTTCGGGATCGACCGGCCGGACCAGCATTATCATGTGCCGCTGTTGCTGTCGCCCTACGGCTATTCGACCTATCGCGGAAGCTGAGGCTGGGCAGGGCAGGCGATGCGTGACCGGATCACATTCGTTCTCAACAACCAGGTCGAGCAGGTCAGCGGTCTTGCCGGCGACACAACGCTGTTGAACTGGCTGCGGCAGACGAAACGCCTGACCGGATCGAAGGAAGGCTGCGGCGAGGGTGATTGCGGTGCCTGCACGGTGGTGGTGGCGCGCCGCCGCGCCGATGGCGGCATGCGATGGCATCCGGTCAATGCCTGCATCCAGTTCATGGGCATGCTCGAGGGCGCGTCCGTCACAACAATCGAGGGGCTGCAGAGCGCGGGCGCCGGCGGCGGCGGTCTTCCGGACGGTCAGCTGCATCCCTGTCAGCAGGTGATGGTCGGCCATCATGGCTCGCAATGTGGGTTCTGCACCCCCGGCTTCGTGATGTCGCTGTTCGCCGCCTGGTGCAATGGCGATGGCCTCGCGGCCCCGGACATCGACACCACCCTTGCCGGCAATCTGTGCCGCTGTACCGGCTACCGGCCGATCGTCGAAGCCGCGGCGGCGCTGGAGGTGCGGGCCATTCCGCCACAGTTCGAGCGTCAGCGCCGCGAGATCGAGGCCAGCCTGATGGCCGCCATCGCGCATGACGAGACGGTCTGTCTCAGCGACGGGCGCCGCAGCTTCACCGCCCCGACAAGCCTTGAAGGGTTCGCGCAGAGCTATGCGCAAACGCCGGGAGCCACGATCGTGTCCGGCGCGACCGATGTCGGACTGTGGGTGACAAAGCAGAACCGTCACCTGCCGAACATGATCTGGACCGGCCGCGTCAGAGGGTTCGACAGGGTGGAGCGGTCCGGCGCGCATTGGCGAATCGGGCCGGCGGTCACACATGAGACGGCGATGACGACGCTTGCCGACGGACGCCCCGATCTTGGCGAGGTGATGCGGCGTTTCGGGTCGACCCAGGTGCGGGCCAGCGGCACGGTCTGCGGCAACATCGCCAATGGATCGCCGATTGGCGACCTGCCGCCGATGCTGATCGCGCTTGCGGCCGAGATTGAGCTTGTCGGTCCGGCCTCGAACCGGCGTCTGCCGCTGGAATCCTTCTTCATCGATTACGGCCGACAGGATCGGGAGGCGGATGAGTTCGTTGCCGCCATCCTTGTGCCGGTAACGCCGACCCCGCTGTTTCGCGCCTACAAGATTTCGAAACGGTTCGATCAGGATATCTCGGCCGTTCTCGGCGCTTTCAGCGTGACCGTTTCTGGGCGGCGTATCACCTCGGCGCGTGTCGCCTTCGGCGGCATGGCGGCAACGCCGAAACGCGCCGCGGCGGCCGAGGCGGCGCTGACCGGCGCGGCACTGGAGATTTCCGCCTTTGAAGCTGCCGCCGCGGCGCTGACCGCCGATTTCACCCCGATCAGCGACATGCGCGCCTCGGCCGGGTATCGACTTCAGGTAGCGGCCAATCTGATGTTGAAATACGGGCTCGATGTCACCGGCGCGCCGGTTCCGCGCCTGACCGGTGCCGGGTTGTCGGCCCATGATCTGCGCGCCACCCCGACGGGGACAGGCTGATGGCCGGCAAGGGCATCGCAGGTGATATCCGGACGGCGCGCGAACATGACAGTGCCCACAAGCACGTGTCCGGAACGGCTGTCTATGTCGATGATATACGTGTTCCCGATGATACGCTGGTGGTGCTGATCGGGCAGAGCCCGCATGCCCATGCGCGAATCACCGGCATCGATCTGTCGGCCGTCGCCGCGGCGGATGGCGTTGTGGCGGTGCTGACGCATGCCGACATTCCGGGGCGCAATGACTGCAGCCCGGTCTATGGCGATGATCCGATCCTCGCCGAGGATGTGGTGAGCTATGCCGGGCAGGCGGTGTTTGCCATCGTCGCCGAGACGATGCGCGCGGCGCGCGACGCCCTGCCACTTGCGAAGATCGACTACGATCCTCTTGCTGCGGTGCTGACCATCGAGGATGCGATGCGTGCCGGGTCCTGGCTTGGCCCCTCGGTGACGATGGAATCCGGCAGCCCGGACAGCGCCCTTGCCGGTGCGCCGCTGCATTTGTCCGGCCGGATCGAGATTGGCGGGCAGGAGCATTTCTATCTCGAGGGTCAGGCGGCGCTGGCGATCCCGGGTGAGGATGGCGACATGACGTTGCATTGCTCGACCCAGCATCCATCGGAAATCCAGCACAAGGCGGCCGATTGTCTTGGCGTGCCGAACCATGCGGTGACCGTCGAGACGCGTCGCATGGGCGGGGCTTTCGGTGGCAAGGAAAGCCAGGGCAGCCTGCCGGCGCTGCTGGCGGCGCTGGCCGCCCGGCGGACCGGCCGGCCGGCGAAGACCGTCTATGACCGGGATGATGATTTCATGCTCACCGGCAAGCGTCATGATTTCAGGATCGACTATGATGTCGGGTTCGATTCCGAGGGCCGCATTCAGGCGGTGCTGTTCGAACAGGCGCTTCGCTGCGGCATGTCGTGGGACCTGTCGGAGGCGATCGCGGCGCGCGCCATGTGCCATGCCGACAATGCCTATCACATTCCGCACATGCGGGTTGTCTCGCATCGATGTCGCACGCACACGCAGTCGAACACCGCCTTCCGCGGCTTTGGCGGGCCGCAGGGCATGGTCGGGATCGAACGTGTGATCGACCAGGTGGCGCATCATCTGGGGCTTGACCCGCTGGTCGTTCGCCAGCGCAATTTCTACCCGCATAAATTCAGCGCCGGCACGGTCAAGGGGCGCACACCCTATGGCCAGGTCGTCGAGGATTGTATTCTGCAGGATATCGTGCCGCGCCTTGCCGCCGATGCCGATTATGAAGCGCGCCGCGCCGAGATAGAGGCTTTCAATCGGACCGGCGGTATGATCCGGCGCGGTATCGCGCTGACGCCGGTGAAGTTCGGGATTTCCTTCAACACGACATTCCTGAATCAGGCAGGGGCGCTGGTCCATGTCTATAGCGACGGGTCGGTGCATCTCAACCATGGTGGCACCGAGATGGGCCAGGGGCTGAACACCAAGGTCGCCCAGATTGTGGCGCATGAATTCCAGATAGATTTCGACGTGGTCAAGATCACCGCCACCAATACAGGCAAGGTTCCCAATACCTCGGCCACGGCGGCGTCATCGGGAACCGACCTCAATGGCATGGCGGCGCAGGCGGCGGCGCGCACCATCAAGTCGCGGATGCGGGAGTTCCTCGCCGAACAGCATCAATGCATGCCCGATTCGGTGACTTTCGCCAACGGCCGGGTGCGCGCCGGCGGTGCGCAGATGTCTTTTGCCGAGGCGGTGAAGGCCTGTTATCTGGGCCGCATATCGCTGTCGGCGACCGGTTTCTATGCAACGCCGAAAATTCACTGGGACAAGGCGCGCAGCTGCGGCCGGCCCTTCTATTACTATGCCTATGGCGCGGCGGTGACCGAGGTCGCGACCGACCTTCTGACCGGAGAGAACCGGATCCTTCGCACCGACATCCTGCATGATGTGGGACGCTCGCTGAACCCGGCCATTGATATTGGCCAGATCGAGGGCGGCTTTGTCCAGGGGGCGGGCTGGCTGACGACCGAGGAACTTGTCTGGGACGAGGCGGGGCGTCTGCGAACCCATGCGCCCTCGACCTACAAGATCCCGGCCTGCGCCGACCGGCCGCCCGTCTTCAATGTGGCGCTGTTCGATGATGGCGAGAATACAGAGGACACGATCCACAAATCCAAGGCTGTTGGCGAGCCGCCGCTGATGCTGGCCATCTCGGTTCTGATGGCGCTCTCGCACGCGCTGGAATCGGTCGGGGATGACTATCCGATGCTGGACGCGCCGGCCACCCCGGAACGGCTCTGTCTTGCGGCGCGCCGGCTCGGCGGCCCCGGGATCGCGCTCGGAGACAAATGATGACAAGCTGGATCGAGGCGGCCCGCGACCTGATCGCGCGCGATGGCGGCGTTGTGCGCGCCAGCCTTGTCGGCGTTCGCGGCTCGGCCCCGCGCGAGGCCGGTGCGATGATGCTGATCACCAGAACCGATATCTGGCAGACAATCGGCGGCGGGTCGCTGGAGTTCGAGGTGATGGCAAGGGCGCGGACGATGCTGGACAATCCGGCAGCCCCCTGGCAACGGCAGGTGATCAGCGCGGCGCTTGGTCCCGATATGGGGCAATGCTGCGGTGGCCATGTGAAGGTGCTTCTCGAACGGTTCGGCGCGGCCGAGATCGACCAGCTGGCGGCGCTCGGGGGTGGGCGGCGGCTGGCGCATCCGCTTGCCGGAACCGGGCCGCCCGTCAATGCGGGTGACGCCATGATCGGGCTGACCGATGACAGGTCGGCCTTTGTCGCGCCGGTGGCACAGCCGGGACGGCCGCTCTTTCTCTATGGTGCCGGTCATATCGGGCGGGCGCTGGCACCGCATCTGGTGGCGTTGCAGCTTGACCTGCACTGGATGGATGTCGAAGAGGCACGCTTTCCGCCGGAAATGCCCGGCGGCGTGACAAGAGTGGTGGCGTCCGATCCGACGGTGATCGCGGCGCACGCGCCTGTCGATGCCTTTCATCTTGTGATCACGCACAATCATGCGCTCGACGAGGCGATCTGCCATCGCATCCTGACCGGGCCGGGCTTTGCGCGGCTCGGGCTGATCGGCTCGGCGACGAAGGCGGCGCGGTTCCGCTCGCGCCTGACAAAGGCCGGTGTCGCGCCGGAGGTGCTGGACAGGCTTGTCTGTCCGGTCGGCCTGCCGTCGATCACCGGCAAGCACCCGGCACGGGTGGCGCTGTCGATTGCGGCGGGCGTGGCGATCTGGCAGCAGGAAATGGACGAAAGCGATTGACGCTGGCACACTGCCCCGAAGAATAAAGGCTGGAAACCGAAGGCTGGAAGATCAATGATTGACTATCTGTGGATGTGGTCCGAATTTTTGGTGCGCTGGCTGCATGTCGTTGCCGGCATTGCCTGGATCGGCTCATCCTTCTATTTCATCGCGCTGGACCTCAGTCTGAAGCCCGGTAAACAGCTTCCCGACGAGGCGCATGGCCAGGCCTGGCAGGTGCATGGCGGCGGCTTCTACAACATGGTGAAATATCTGGTCGCGCCGGCACGCATGCCGGACGAGCTGACCTGGTTCAAATGGGAGGCCTATACCACCTGGCTCTCGGGCTTCGCGCTGCTGACCATCATCTATTATGCCGGCGCCGGGCTCTATATGATCGATATCGAGATCCTCGATCTGGAGCCATGGCAGGCCATTGGTCTCAGCATCGGCGGCATCGTCGCCAGCTGGGTTGCCTATGACCTGATGTGCCGCAGCCCGCTTGGTCGTGATGACAGGCTGCTGGCGCTGTCCGGGTTTGTCTTTATTGTCGCGCTGGCCTGGCTTTATACCGAGATGTTCTCGGCGCGTGGCGCCTTCGTGCAGATCGGGGTCAGCATCGGCACCATCATGGTGGCGAATGTCGCCATGGTGATCATCCCCGGGCAGAAGAAGGTGGTCGCGGCGCTGGTCGCCGGTGATACGCCCGACCCGGTCTTCGGGCGGCGCGGTAAGCAACGATCGCTGCATAACAACTATCTCACCCTGCCGGTGGTTTTCGTGATGATCGGCGGCCATTACCCGGCCGTGTTCGCGACCGACTATGCCTGGGTGATCCTGGCGCTGGTACTGGTGATGGGGGCGGTGATCCGGCATTTCTTCAACACCAAGCACAAGGGCGATCCGGCACCCTGGTGGACCTGGGGCGTCGCGGCAGCGCTGACGGTGGCGGCGATCCTGCTGTCGCAGGCCGGCGCGCCGAAATATGACGAAAGCGCCTATGCCGACCAGGCCTATGGCGCCGGCGGCGAATTGCATCTGGCGGCTGTCGAGCTTGTCACCGAGCGCTGTTCCATCTGCCATGCCGCGGTGCCGCAGTGGGACGGCATGGGGTTTGCCCCGAAAGGTGTGAAGCTGGAAACCGAGGCCGAAATCGTGGCGCAGGTTGACGCCATCTACTGGCAGGCCGCCGCCTCGCACGCCATGCCACCTGGCAATGTCATCTGGATCGAGCCGGAGGAGCGCGCGATGCTGGCAAAATGGCGGCAGATGCTGAAACGCGGCGGTGTGCCGACCGCAGGAGATGCCGGATGAGCTATCCGCGCGACATGATCGGCTATGGCGCGGCGGCGCCGCGTGCAGACTGGCCGGACAGGGCGCGGATCGCCGTGCAGTTCGTGCTGAATTATGAAGAGGGGGCGGAAAACAGTATCCTTCATGGTGACGCCGCCTCGGAAATTTTCCTGTCCGAGATCATTGGTGCCGCGCCGTTCGAGGGCGCGCGGCACATGTCGATGGAATCGATCTATGAATATGGCTCGCGGGTCGGCGTCTGGCGGCTTCTCGATCTGTTTCGTGACCGCGGGGTGCCGCTGACGCTGTTTGCCGTCGCCATGGCGATGGAACGTCATCCGGCGTTGATCGAGCGCGCGCTGGCTGACGGGCACGAGATCGCCTCGCATGGCTATCGCTGGATCAATTATCACGGCATGTCGCCGGCCGAGGAGAAGGAGCATCTTGAACGCGCCATCGAGATCCATACCCGTATCTGTGGCGAGAGGCCGCTTGGCTGGTATACGGGGCGGACCTCTGAAAACACCCGCAGCCTTGTCGCCGCCGAGGGCGGGTTCCTCTACGACGCCGATGATTATTCCGATGATCTGCCCTTCTGGAGCACGCAGACCGAAACACCGCATCTGATCGTTCCCTACACGCTCGACACCAATGACATGCGGTTCGCGACGGCGCAGGGTTTTCACACCGGCGACCAGTTTGCCGCCTATCTGATCGATGCGTTCGACACGCTCTATGAAGAGGGGGCGCGCGCCCCGAAAATGATGTCGGTCGGACTGCATTGCCGGCTGATCGGACGGCCGGCGCGCTTTGCCGGGCTGGTGAAGTTCCTCGACCATATCCAGCGTCATGACGATGTCTGGCTGGCGCGCCGGGTCGATATCGCGCGGCACTGGCGGGCGACGCACCCATGTGACGGAGCGGCCGGATGATCGCGCCGCGAGAGTTGCCGGTCGAGCCGCTGAGCGCCGCCGCCTTCGCGCCTTTTGGCGAGGTGATCCGGACCGACGGGGCGGAGCGGATCATGATCAATGAGGGCACGACGACACGATTTCACGAGCTTGCCGGGGTGGATGTCGCGACTGGCAATGGACGGCCGATCCTGTCGATCTTCCGCGGCACCCGCCGGCCCGACCCGATCGCGATCAGGATGATGGAACGCCACCCGCTCGGCTCGCAGGCCTTCATGCCGCTGGCGGCGCATGACTGGCTGGTCGTGGTGGCGCCCACGAATGCGGATGACAGCGCGCCCGATTTCGACCGCCTGCAATGTTTTTGTGCGCCCGGCAATGTCGGCGTCAGCTATGCCCGCAATGTCTGGCATCACCCGCTTCTGGTGCTGCAACCCGAGCAGGATTTCCTGATCATCGACCGCGCCGGCCCGGCCGGCGAGGACAAATCCGCCAACCTTCAGGAACATTGGCTGGATGCCCCTGTCGCGGTGATCGCGGTGGCCCCCGGGTGAGGTGGCCCGGGTGAAGCGGCCGGGTGAATCGGTGCCATGTTTCAGACCTTCCGCTCACCGTAATGAGATGACGCGGCAACCTTTTCTTCATCCCCAGACGGTAGATTGTTCATGATTTGTTCTGTTGAGGAGACAATCATGGGCAGGCGAACCGGGCTGCGGCCAGTGACATCGGGTGAACGGGTTCTTGGTATCTGGTTGCTGATCATTTCGGCATTCTTTTTCAGCACGGCCGGGGTCTTCAGCAAGGGCGTGTCCGCCGATGCCTGGACGATTATTTTCTGGCGCGGCATTTTCGGGTCGATCTGTGCCCTGGCCTATCTGCTGGTGACCGGGCGTCTGCGGGAGGAGGCACGAGGATTCCGCGTTCCTTCAATGGCGCTCTCCTTGATTTACGCTTCTGGAACCGCGGCTTTCATCCCGGCCTTCAAGTTGACATCGATCGCCAATGTGGCGCTGATCTGGTCAACCGCCCCGGTGCTTGCCGGGCTTTGCGCCTGGTGGTTGTTCGGCCAGCGGGTCAGCTTCGGATTTGCAATGGCTTGCACCGCCGTTCTCGGGGGAACCCTCATCATTGTCTATGGTTCATTTGGTGGAACCGGACTTACCGGTGATCTGCTGGCACTCTGGATGACATTGATGATGGTGTTGATCATGCTGATCTATCGTCGCTTTCCCGACACACCGGTGACCCTGCCGACAATAGGTGCCTGCATCCTGCTTTTGCCGATTTCGTTGCATTTCAGCGCTCCACTCGCCGCAGCGCCGGGTGAAATCGCGTTGATGGCGCTGTTTGGCTTCACCTTCGTGGTTGCGTCGATCACCCTGGCGCAGGGTTCCAAATATCTGTTGCCGGGCGAAACAGCACTGATCAGCATCAGTGAAACGCCCTGGGCCATTCTCCTCGCCATCCTGTTTCTGGCCGAATGGCCGTCGATGCAGACGGTAACCGGCGGTGCCATCATCATGGCGGCGGTGCTGTGGTATCAGCTGACAGCCTTTCGCAGAGGCGCGTGACGCCGCCCTACCCGGCAAGGCCGGCGCGCCGCATCAGATCATGCGACATGGCGGCGTGGCGTGAGAGCAGCCTGTCCATCTCCATCGTCGCCAGCTGCCCCTCGGCGACCACGACGCGGCCATTGATGATGGTGTAGCCGGCCTTGACCGGCCCGCAGAAGACAAGACTTGCCAGCGGGTCCCAGTCGCTGCCGGCGAAATCGACGCCGCGCCGGTCAAACGCGGCCAGATCGGCGGCATATCCCGGGGCCAGCATGCCGATATCATCCCGCCCCAGAACGCCGGCCCCGCCGCGCGTCGCCGTGGCCAGCGCCTCGCGCGCCGTCATCGCATCACCGCCCTGATTGACGCGCTGAAGCAGCATCGCCTGCCGCGCCTCGTTCAGCATGTGGCCGCTGTCATTCGAGGCTGACCCGTCAACGCCAAGCCCGATCTTCATGCCGGAATCAAGCATCCGCCGCACCGGCGCGATGCCGCTGGCGAGCCGCATGTTGGAACAGGGGCAATGCGCAACGCCGGTGCCGGTGCGGGCGAACAGGTCGATCTCGGCGGCGTCGAGCTGCACGCAGTGGGCATGCCAGACATCGTTGCCGGTCCAGCCGACAGCCTCGATATACTCGCCGGGCCGCATGCCGAAATGCGCAAGGCTGTAGTCGATATCCTCGACATTCTCGGCCAGATGCGTGTGCAGCCCGACGCCGAGCGCGCGCGCCATGCCGGCGGTCTCGCGCATCAGATCCATCGATACCGAAAAGGGCGAGCATGGCGCCAGCCCCACCCGCTGCATCGCAAAACGTGCCGGATCGTTGAAGGCCTCGACGACGCGCTGGCAGTCGGCGAGGATGTCATCCTCGGCCCAGCACAATATGTCGGGCGGCAGGCCGCCGCCGGACTCGCCGATGCTCATCGAGCCGCGGGTGCCGTGGAATCGCATGCCGAGATCGGCCGCCGCGGCCAGTGAATCATCCAGCCGCGCGCCATTCGGATAGAGATAGAGATGGTCCGATGAGGTGGTGCAGCCGCTGAGCGCCAGCTCGGCCAGCCCCAGCGCGGTCGACCAGTAGATATGCTCCGGTCCGATATGCGACCAGATCGGATACAGCGTCTGCAGCCAGCCGAACAGCGGCGCGTCCTGCGCCGCCGGCACCGCGCGGGTCAGGTTCTGGAACAGATGATGATGCGTGTTCACCATGCCGGGGATGACAACATGGCCGGTCATGTCGATGATCGTGTCGGCGGTTTCAGGCAGCGATTCGCTTGGCCCGACCATCTCGATCACGCCATTGCGGGCGAACAGGCCACCGCCGCGGATTTCGGCTCCGACATTGTCGCCGGGGCGCCCACCCTCCGGTGTCGCGCCGTCGGCCGGATTCATCGTGCATAACAGATCGGCATTGCGGATCAGCAGCGTGTTGTCGGTCATCTTGGTCTCATGTCTCTTGCAATCCCTGTTGCCCTGTCCGGATCATGTCAGAAGCGAGGCGACCGTACTGTCGGTCACCAGTTCGCAATAGGCGTCGAGTGACAATCTGCCATCCTCCCGGAACCAGGTGTAGGTCCAGTTCAATGTGCCGAACAACATCATCGCGCGCGGCCCGTCAAGCGGTGTCGTGCGACCCGCCTCGGTGGCCGCCGCCGCCAGCGCCAGCTCGAACCGCGCCATGATCAGGCGCTCGGCGGCGCGCAGCTCGGCCTGCTGCTCGGCCGGAAGCATGGGCATTTCGAATGTCAGCAGCTTGTGTGTATTGCCGGCCTCGCGATATTGCCGCAACAGCGCCACGATCAGGTCGCGAAGATGATCGCGGGCATTCGCCGCCATCGCGGCATCAATGTCAACGACCCTTTCCAGGTCACGAAGATAGACCCGCAGGATAACAAACAGCAGCGACTCCTTGCTGTCGAAATAGTGATACAGAAGTGCCTTTGACACACCGCAGCTGGCGGCAAGCTCGGCCATCGAGGTGCGGTTGAACCCGTCGCGCGCGAACAGCCCGGCGGCGGTGTCGCGGATATGTTCAAGCTTGGTGTCATAGCTGACGGCGCGGCGGCGTGGCATTGGTCCGGCGTCCCTCAGCCGTTGCGGCGGTCGATGATGCGGACCGCCTTGCCGGCGGACCGGTCGACGGTGCCGATCGGGGTCACATCGATCACCGCCGAAATGCCGACATTCTGCTTTATATCGTCGCCAAGCCTTGCTGCCAGCGCGTCGCGGCGCTCCTCGCTTTCATGCCCCGGCGCGGCTTCGACCCTGATCGTCATCGCATCCAGCGGGCCATCCTTCCACAGCTCGATCTGGTAATGCGGGCTGATGCCTTCGATCCGCACGATATGTTCCTCGATCTGGCTTGGAAAGACATTGACGCCCCGAAGGATGATCAGATCGTCGCTGCGGCCTGTCACCTTGTCCATCCGGCGCATCGTTCGCGCGCCGCCGGCACGAAGCCGGGTCAGATCGCGCGTGCGATAGCGGATGATCGGCAGCGCCTCCTTGGTCAGCGAGGTGAAGACAAGCTCGCCTGTCTCGCCATCGGGGCGTGGCGCGCCGGTCTCCGGATCGATGATTTCGGGCAGGAAATGATCTTCCCAGACATAGAGTCCATCCTTTTCCTCGACAGCCTCATTGGCGACGCCGGGGCCCATCACCTCGGACAGGCCATAGATATCGACGCCATGCATGTCGAACCGCTGTTCGATCTCGGTGCGCAGCGCGTCGGTCCAGGGCTCGGCGCCGAAGATGCCGCTTTTCAGGCTGGTGCTTCTGGGGTCGACACCCTGGCGCTCGAACTCGTCGGCGATGGCCAGCATGTAGGATGGCGTGACCATGATGATGTCGGGATTGAAATCGACAATCAACTGCACCTGCCGCTGTGTCATGCCGCCGCTGACCGGGATCACCGTGCATCCCATTGCCTCGGCGCCGTAATGCGCGCCAAGGCCGCCGGTGAACAGCCCATACCCATAGGCGACATGGACGCGGTCACCGGGACGCCCGCCCGAGGCGCGGATCGATCGCGCCACCAGATGCGCCCAGTTATCGACATCCGTCTGTGTGTAACCGACGACAGTCGGCTTGCCGGTGGTGCCGCTCGAGGCATGGATCCGCGCCACTTTGTCAAGCGGTACAGCCATCATCTCGAACGGATAGCTCTGCCGCAGATCCTCTTTCGTCGTAAAGGGAAATCCGGCGATATCCCCGATCGCCTTCAAATCATCCGGGTGAACCCCCGCCTCGTCGAACTTGCGGCGATAGAGCGGCACATTCTCATAGGCATGGGCAAGCGTCCATTTCAGACGCTGCAGCTGCAGGGCCTCGATCTCGTCGCGCGAGGCGATCTCGATGGGGTCGAGAATGTCTTTTGAAGGTGTCAGGTCACGCATCTTGGTCTCGTGTTTTCGGCGGTTGGTCCGGGTTCATGCGGGGGAAGGTATGACAGGGTCGCTGAGTGTCCGTGACATACCCCTGAATTCGGCGATGACAGTGCCATCCTCGATGGCGATGGTCACGTCATAGAGGCCGGTGCGGCCTGATCGGGCGCGCCCGCGCGCGGTGGCTGTCAGCCTGTCGCCGGCGTTGCCCGGTTTCAGGAAATTCACCTGACATTGCTGAGCCACTGTCACGATGTTCTCGGAATTGCAGGCATGGGCGAAGGCGGTGTCGGCAAGCGCGAAGATGGCGCCGCCATGGGCGATGCCAAAACCGTTGAGATGCGGTGCATCAAGCGTCATGCCGACGATCGCAAAATCCGCTCCGGAATCGACAATCTCCATGCCGAGAAGCTGCGAGAATCCACATTTCCCGATCATCGTCTCGGCAACCGCGCGGGCGGTCTGCGTCGCATTCGCGCTGGCAGCCTGTTCGCTCTCATCCGACATTGCCGGCCCCCCTGTTCCTGTCTTTATGCAGGTCCCTATCCCGGGCATGTGTCCGGGCATGTATCCGGGCATGTGTCCGAGCATGTATCCGGTGCCCGCGACCGGCTTGACCGGCCATGCAAAAACCGGCAAGGATCATGTCACGGTAAAGATCGACCGTCCGGTTAGTCAAGGGTGCTGGCCGCAGTGTGGCGCCGGAAATGGCAGGGGGTGGAGCGATGTCGGAAACTGGTAAAGAGGCACCGGAGGGCACCTTTGATGTTGCCGCCGCGCAGGCGCTGCTCGATGAGGTGACAGCGCCCTGGGTTCGTGATCTGGAACTTCGGGTGACGTCTGTATCGCCAGCGCGCTCCTGCTTTCACCTGCCATTCAGCGACAGGCTGACGCGCGATGCCGGCATGATCTGCGGACAGGCCATTGTCGCCGCTGCCGACACGGCGATGATCGCGGCGGTCACCGCGGCCATCGGCAGCTATGCCCCGATCACGACGGTGGATATCGCCAGCCGGTTCCTGCGTCCCCTTGGGAATGCGGGCGGTGATGTCACGGTAGATATCCTGAAGGCCGGACGGCGGCTGATTGTCGGCCGCATCACCATCAGCGACAGCGCTTCGGGCAAGCTGGCGGCCGACCTGACAAGCACCTACGCGCGGCTCTAGCCTCAGCGGCGATCAGCCAAGCGGTGCGGCGACCAGGTCGCACAGGCGGCTTCGCGGGTCGGTCATTGTCTCGATGATTGTGAAATGATTGTGGCCTGCCAGGAGCTGGCAGCGTCCCGGCACCCCAAGCCCCTGCCAGACAAGCGGCAGCAATGCGTTCTGACGGATGAATTCCGGGCGCTCCTCGGCACCGGCGACACAGACAAGATCGATATCGGAGCGCGGCATTTGCAGGACCGGGCTTTCCTGAACCGATTCATCCTCATCGAGCCGCCACAGATCATTCCTGGCCAGTGCCCGCAACGGGCGCAGATCGTGAAGCCCGCTGATCGAAACCACCCGGTCCAGCCGGTCCAGCGCCGCCGCGCCAAGCTCTACGTCGCGGCACATCATGCGGGCGACAAGATGGCCGCCGGCCGAATGCCCGGCAAGCCGCAGCGGGCCGGTCCCGATGTCGCCAAGCGCGGTGACAGCGGCGGCGATTTCGCGGGTGATGTCGGCGATCCGGGCCTGCGGTGCCAGCGTGTAGCCGATCATCGCCACGGCCCATCCGCGTGCCAGCAGCCCGCCGGCCAGATGCGAGACATCATTCTTCGAGAGCGCCACCCAATAGCCGCCATGAACAAAGGCTGCGAGGCCTGTTGCCGCCTTCATACCGCCTTCGGGCAGGAACAGATCACAGGCGGTGCGTTCACCGTCGCCGTAGTGGCGGTCACAGTCGCTGTCAGTATGGCGGTCGCGAAAGGCGGCGGCGTCCACCGGCCAGGCTGACAGATGCTTGTCGGCATTCGGAATATGAAGCCTGTTCTCATAGGCGTCGTCAGGGTCGGCCGGTGGTGTGAAGGCCAGCGGCATGTCCGAGGCGACGAATGGGGAGAGAGTGTTCATGCGGGTCTGGTCCGTTGACTGAAAAATGGAACTGAAATGGAACAGGCGGCCCATGGGCCGCCTGTCAAGGCTTCTGGTGACAATGAGGCGTCCCGGCCTATTTCAGCTGCGAGCGGAAATAGTCCAATGCTGCCTTCGCGTCGACACCGCGACCGTCAATGGCGGCAAGAACCGCAGATTCCACGCCGGCGGTCTTCTCGCGGAAATAGGCCTGCTCGGCTGCGCTCGCGTCGGTGACGGTGCCACCCATTTCGCCGAACTTCTCATAGCCGAGAGCGTCGGCCTCGTCCCACCATTTGCCGACACGGCGCGCCATGTCGACACCGGTCATGCCGTCGATGCACTTCTTGTGCGCGGCCGACAGATCGTCATAGGTGTCGCTGTTCATGATCAGGCCGAAGGCGGTGGTGTACATGCCTTCCGGGTTGCGGAAGGTGTATTTGGCAACCTCGGCGACCTTGAAGGCATACATGGTCTCCATCGGGAAGAAGACGCCCTCGGTCACGCCCGAGGATACGGCCTCGTAAACGGCCGGGGCCGGCATGTTGACACCGGCGACGCCAAGGGCGGTGCCGACATCATTGGCAACACCGCCGCCGACACGAAGCTTCATGCCAACGATGTCCTTGTACGAATTGACCGGCTTGGTTGTGTTCACATGGCCCGGGCCGTGAACATAGTTGGTGAGGATCTTGATGCCCTTGGCTTCCTTCGCCGCGGCGAGATATTTCTCATGCGTCATCTGGAAGGCGACCGACATGTCCTCGGCGTTGCCACCATTGCCAGGCAGTTCCGCGATCTTCGTGGTCTCGAACTTGCCCGGGGTATAACCATACACAATCCAGCCAAAATCCGCGACGCCGTCACGAACGGTGTCATATTGCGCCGGCGGCGGGGCCAGCCCATATTCGATCTTCGCCGACAGGCTGCCACCCGAACATCTCTCCATCTCGGAGATCATCCAGGGGAAAATGTCTTTGTTCATGGTGTGAACAGGTGCCGCCCAGGACGAGATAATCAACTCCTTGTCAGCGGCCATCGCCTGACCGGACGCCAACATCGGCAGCGCCATGACCAGACCAGCAACAATCTTCTTCATGCAATTCCTCCTTGCAAGATACCGCCGGGCCGTATCGGGTTCCTTCATGGAGACCTTCTGCCATGCCCGGGTTGGACAAATGATCACGAAACAGCCTGTGATGGGTCTTTCGTTACAGTCAAGCAAAAACCGGCACTCCGGTAATCTAATGACGCATCATTTTGGCGCACCGGGCATGATGCTGGCTGATTGCCCCATCCCGGGGTGTCTGTTACCGTCAGACCCAGTCGCAGCGATTTCATGCCAGGGAGGTGGGCAGATGAAGATGACAGCCGGTGTCACGAAGTCGAATGAAGGAATGGAGGATATTACCTGGAACATCCTTGGCCAGACCTATGTCCCGAAACAGTGGAGCGAGCATTCCTTTTCCTGGCATGCGACGCTGCCGTCCGGCACTTTCGTGCCGCCGCATATCCATCCCGAACAGGACGAGTTCATCTATGTTCTCGAGGGAAAGTTCGATCTCATTCTCGACGGCTCGGAGGCCATCGCCACGCCGGGCGACCTGATCCGGCTGCCGCGGGGCATTCCGCACGGCATCTTCAACAATTCGGAAGGAACCAACAAATGCCTGTTCTGGGTGTCACCGGCGCGCAAGCTCTATGATCTGTTCTGGGGCATTCACAATCTCGGGCCGACGGCCAACCCGGCCGAGGTCGTCGAATTGTCTGCCAAACATGAGGTGGATTTCCTGCCACCGCCCGAGGACGGCTGACATGAAGGTCATCATCGCCGGTGGCGGGATCGGCGGCCTGACCACCGCCCTGATGCTGCGGGCCAGGAACATCGACGTGCAGGTGTTCGAATCCGCCGCGCAAATCCGCGAGGCCGGGGTCGGGATCAATATCCTGCCACACGCCATACGTGAACTCGAGGCGCTTGGCCTTCTCGGCGCGCTGGATTCGGTCGGCTTGCGAACCCGCAGCCTGACCTATTTCACCAAGTCCGGCCAGGAGGTCTGGTCCGAACTGCGCGGCATGCATGCCGGTCACGAGGTGCCGCAATTCTCCATCCATCGTGGCAGATTGCAGAAACTTCTCCATGACGCGCTGATCGAACGCGCCGGTCCCGAAACGGTTGTCACCGGCAGGCGTCTTGCCGGGTTCGTGCAGAATGAAGCCTGTGTCACGGCGAATTTCGTCGACACCCTGGAAGGGGCCGGCGGCATGACGGCGAAGGGCGACATTCTGGTCTGTGCCGACGGCATTCATTCCTGTGGCCGGAAAATCTTCTATCCCGATGAGGCAAGCCCAAGCTGGAACGGCGTCATGATGTGGCGCGGCGCATCGCAATGGCCGTCCTGGCGTGATGGTGAAAGCATGGCCATCGGGGGCGGGCTTGGCGGCAAATTCGTGCTGTATCCGATCGACACACCGAAGGATGGCAGACAGTTGATGAACTGGGTGGTCAATATCCGGACAAAGGATCCGGCAATCACACCGCCGCCGGACAATAACTGGTCGCGTGGTGTGTCGCTGTCGACAGTGCTGCCGCACGCGCTGCGTTTCGCCATCCCGGATTTCGACATTGAGGGTCTGGTACGGGCGACTGACGGGATTTTCGAATATCCGATGGCCGACCGTGACCCGCTGCCACGATGGACCTTCGGGCGTGTGACATTGCTTGGGGATGCCGCGCATCCGATGTATCCGGTTGGCTCCAACGGCGCCAGCCAGGCCATTCTCGACGCGCGCTGCCTCAGCGACCAGCTGCAACAGGCCGAACATCCGCGGGCCGCTCTCTGGTTCTATGAAAAGCAGCGCCTGCCGGTCACTGCCGAGATTGTCGTGAACAACAGAAAGGGCGGGCCCGAAGGCGTGATCGACGAGGTCGAGAAGCTGGCCCCGGCCGGTTTTGACAATGTCGATGACGTGCTCAGCTATGAAAATCGCAAGGCGATCGTGTCAGGCTATGCGGCGAAAGCCGGGTTCTCCAGGGTAAGGGCGGATCGCGCAAGTTGAAAAAAGGCGGAAACCGGGTTGGTTGTCAGGCCAACAATTGCTATTCGGGTTCTGGGAAAACTGACGCGCGGCGCTGCAAGGCGCGGCGCCGGCGAGGAGAATGACGACGATGAATGATGTCGCCAACGACCATCCGCTGGTCGCACGGCTCAATCGGATCGCCGGCAGGATTGCCGATATCTGTCTGATGCTGGCCTGTCTGGTGCTGTTGTGGCTCGTCGCGCTGACCTGCGTCGATGTGATTGGCCGTTATTTTTTCCGCTCGCCGGTTGTGGGCGCGACGGAACTTGTGCAGATCTCGATGGCGGGCACCATTTTCTTCTCGCTGCCGGCGATGTTCCTGCGCGATGACCAGGTTGTGGTCGATCTCTTCAGCTTCGTGCGAAGGGGCTGGTTCGGCTGGGTTGTCGGTCTGGTTTTCAGCGTTGCTACGGTCATCGCCGTCTTCATCGTCGCCGACCGGGTGTTCGATTACGCGGTGCGTGCCTGGGAAGATGGCGACAAGACGATCTATCTTCACATCCCGCGCTATCTCATTGTCAGCCTGATCACCGCCATGATCTATCTGTCGGCGGTCTTTGCCGGCTTTCGCGGCCTTCGCCTGCTGCTGCGGCCGGGACAGACGCTGCCCGATGAAACCGGTGGCCGGGCACCGGGGGACTGATTCATGATTGTTTCGCTGATCGGCTTTGCCGCCCTGCTGTTCCTCGCCTTCCTGCGGATGCCGCTTGGCCTCGCGCTCGGCATTGTCGGCGGCGTCGGCTTCTCGCTTCTTGCCAGTGAACGGGCGGCGATTTCCAACGCCGCGCGGCTGGTGATCGATTCCGGCCAGAAATATGAATTGTCGGTGCTGCCGATGTTCATCCTGATGGGTCTTCTTGTCGAACGCGGCGGCATGGCGCGCGAACTCTACCGTGCCGCCTATGTGTTCCTCGGCCATCGGCGTGGTGGCCTTGCCATGTCGACGATTGCCGCCTGCGGCATGTTCTCGGCCATCTGCGGGTCCTCGCTGGCGACCGCGGCGACGATGTCGAAGGTTTCGATGCCCGAGATGCGGCGCTATAAATATGATGATTCACTGGCCACCGCCTCGATCGCCGCTGGCGGCACGCTGGGGATCCTGATCCCGCCAAGCGTGATGCTGGTGATCTACGGTTTCCTGACCGAACAGTCGGTTGGCAAGCTGTTCGTCGCCGGCGTGCTTCCCGGTCTTCTCGGCATTCTGTTCTACATTCTTGCGGTGGTGTTCGTTGTGACGCGCAATCCGGCGCTTGGCCCGGCCGGCGAACGGTCGAACTGGCGCGAGCGGTTTCTCGCCCTTCGCGATGTCTGGACAACGCTTGGCCTGTTCATTTTCGTTATTGGCGGGATCTATGCCGGCATGTTCACCCCGACCGAGGCGTCGGGCATGGGCGCTGCCGGCGCGCTGCTGATTGCCTGGCGGCGCGGCGCGCTTCGTGACGGCGCGCTGATGCAGGTGCTTCGCGAGACGACCATCACCACGGCAAAGCTGTTCTTCATCCTGTTCGGTGCGCTGATCTTCTCGAATTTCGTCAACCGGGCCGGCCTTCCCGACGGGCTGATCAGCATTGTGACCGCGTTCGATCTGTCGCCGCTCGGGGTGATCTTCATCATCCTGCTGATCTATGTGCTGCTTGGCTGCGTGTTCGAATCGCTGTCGATGATCCTGCTGACCGTGCCGATCTTTGCGCCGGTGGTGGCAAGTCTGGGTTTCGACCTGATTTGGTTCGGCATCCTGGTTGTCGTGGTGACCGAGATCAGCCTGATCACACCGCCCATCGGGCTGAATGTGTTTGTCCTGAAAGGCGTGCTGAAGGATGTGTCGGTCGGCACGATCTTCAAGGGCGTGACGCCGTTCTGGGTGGCCGACATCATCCGGCTGATCCTGCTGGCGGCGGTGCCGTCGATCGCGCTGTTCCTGCCCTCGATGATGGGGTAGGGCGATGACCGGCCGGCGGGATGAAACGTCGGGTTGAGGATCGACTTCAGGCCTCTAACAGCGCCCGCACCTCGTCGGCGACGATCTTGCCAAGGGCGTTGCGCGGCAGCGCCGCGACGAACAGCACATCCTTCGGCAGCTTGAAACGGGCCAGCCGCCCGTCGAAATGCGCCAGCACGGCATCGCCGGTGACCGTCTCGTCGGCGCGCACCGCGACAATCACGGGAACCTGGCCCCACCGTTCATCATCGCGTCCGACGACGGTGAATTCGGCCAGCCCCGGCATGTCGCGAAGCACGCGTTCCAGTTCGGCCGGATAGATATTCTCGCCGCCGGAGATGATGACATGCTTCAACCGGTCGGCGAACCAGTACAGCCCCGCATCGTCGATCCGCGCCATGTCGCCGGTATGGAACCAGCCATCGGTGATGCTGGCCCGGCTGGCCGCCTCGTTGTTCCAGTAGCGGGTCAGGATATTGGCGCCGCGAACCCAGATCTCGCCAACCTCGCCGACCGGCATCTCGGCGCCGTCCCGGCCGGTGATGCGGATCTCGCAGGCGCATCCCGCGCGTCCGATCGACCCGGCGCTTTCAAAGGCGATATCGGCGGTCTGATAGATCGCCGTCGGCCCCGTCTCGGTGGCGCCATAGACCTGCACAACCGGAATGCCGCGGTCATGAACCGCCTCGATCAGCGGTACCGGCACGTCGGTCGACCCGATGGCGATCATGCGAAGACTGGCCAGATTTGCTGTCAGCCAGCCCTCCTGCGCCAGCAATGCCGCCAGCACCGTCGGCACAACCGTGACCTGGGTGATGGCATGGCCGTCGATCAGGGCCAGCGTGGCGGCCGGGTCGAAGGCCGGCGCGATGACCACATGCGCGCCGAGAAGCAGCGCCGGCAGAGGCTGGATGTTGAGCCCGCCGACATGGAACAGCGGCAGGATGTTCAGCACCACGTCATCGGGCCGCATCGCATAGGCGTCATGGCTCATCACGGCGTTGGCGATCATCGCCGGCTGCGCCAGCACCGCGCCCTTCGGCCGGCCGGTCGTTCCCGAGGTATAGACGATCATCAGTTCGGCGTCGGGGCTGCCCGTACCATCCGCCTCGGCAAGGTGATGGCCGTCCCATGCCTCCTCCAGCGCGCCGCCAAGCGCGATTCGTGGGCAGGCTGACTCCGTCGCCAGCCTTGTCGCCATCTCGGTGAAGTCCGGACCATGGATCAGGAGTGACGGCGCGGCGTCAGCCATCTGCCAGGACAGCTCGGCCGGCGACAGTCGCCAGTTCAGCGGCACCATCATCGCGCCGAGGCGCGAGGCGGCCAGAAGCGTGACAAAACTGTCGGGGTGGTTGCGGGCATAGAGGGCGACCCGGTCGCCGGCGGTGATTCCCTGCGCCGCCAGCCATCCCGCCATGGCGGCAACGGCGGTCTCCAGCGCCGCGTAATCGAGGCTCGCACCCTCACAGGTCAGCGCCGTCCGGTGCGGGGTCGCGGTGGCATGCCCCGCCACCAGGCTGTCGATCCGGCGGTCCAGCACCCTAGGCCTGGTCCTCGTCGGTCTCGCCGGTCTCGTACAATACGCCCTTGCCAAGCATGTCGGTGCACAGCTCCGCCGTCCAGGGCAGCATCAGGGCGCCACACCGGCTGTCACGATAGAGCCGCTCCAGAGGCAGCGATTTCAGCATCGCCTGGCCACCGCAGGTGCGGATCGCCAATTGCGCGATCTCGTTGGCGTTCTCCATGACACTGTATTGCGCCGCCCAGGCGCGCAGCAGCGATTCCTTGCCGGGGTTGGGGCGCGCCTCGCTGATTGACTGGAACCACAGAGACTTGGTCTGTTCCAGCATGATCTTCATCTGCGCGACGGCAAGCTGTTTCGTTGGATACATGCGGCGCTTGACCGGCGGCGTGCCGGGCATCTCGCCGCGCAGATACCGTACCGTGAAATCATAGGCCGCCTGCGCGATTCCCATATAGCTTGGCGTCAGGGTCATGAACATGTGCGGCCATTGCCTGGCGGCGTTGAAATAGACGCCGCGCGGCATCAGCTGTTCGCTGAACGGGATGAAGACATCCTTGAAGATCAGCGTTCTCGACACGGTGCCGCGCATGCCAAGCGGGTCCCAATGCCCTTCGACGGACACACCCGGGGTGTCGCGCTGGATAGCCACATACATGGTGTTGGCGCGGGACGGGCGGCTGTCCGGCGTGTCGAGCTCGGTACACAACACGCCGTAATAATCGGCATGGCCCGACAGCGAGGCGAAGATCTTGCGGCCATTGATGATCCAGCCGTTATCGGTCCGCAGAGCGGTGGTGCCGAATGCCGCCTTGCCGGCCGCCGCGTCACCGCCCTCGGAAAAGGGCTGTGCGTAGATCGCGCCATCTTTGAGGATGCGGTTGTAATGGTGGGCCCGCATGGTCGCATGTTCCGCGCGCTGCGCCGCGCTCATATCGACACCGTCGGCCAGAACACCGGTCCACAGGCAGGAACTGACATGCATGTTGAAGGTCAGCGCGGTAGCCCCGCAATAGCGACCGATTTCGGCAGCCGCCAGCATATAGGCCCGCAGATCGGCACCGCGCCCGCCATGCGCGGCGGGAATGCAGATTCCAAGAAGGTCATGCGCTTTCAGATCGGCGTAATTCTCGGTCGGGAAGCGCGCATCGCGGTCGATCTCGGCGGCGCGCGACGCAAATTTCCCCTGCGCCAGGGCGCGTGTCTCGGCGCAGAGTGCCGCCTCGAAATCGGTCAGGTTCCAGCTGTCCGGATCGAAAATCGGTGCGTCGACAAGCTGCCCGTCGAACCGTGATGTACCCCCGTCATGCATCCTGTCACCGGTCTCGATTGTTGATGCCATTGCCCCGCAGGCGCTGCAGAAAGGCGCTGATGGCGCTGTTGCAGTCCCGAGGGGCTTCACTATTCACCAGATGACCGGCATTTTCAATCACCAGCAATGCCGCATCCGGAAGACGGTCCGCCATCTTTTCCATCACCCGTGCCGGACTGTTGTCATCCTTGCCGCCGGCAATCAACAGGCAGGGGCAGGTGATGAGATGCTGGTCCTCGCGCCGGTTGAAAGTGACCAGCGTTGTCAGAACCTGCCGGTAGGCGGCCTCGGGAATGGCCGCCATCGCCGTAACGGCCTCATCTCGGATGGTGCTGTCGGCAGCAGGGCCCAGAACCGCCGATATGGCCTCGGCGGCAAGCGCCGCCATGCCGGTTCCTTGATCAAGCGGTGCCAGCCGCGCGGCAAGGAAGGCATTGCGGAAGCTGTCATCGCGTCCGCCAAAACCCGGCACGGTGGCGATCAGCACCAGCCCGGCAACGCGGTCCGGATGACGGATCGCCATCTCCTGCGCGATCATGCCGCCGATCGACTGGCCGGCGATGACGACACGGACCATGCCCAGCGCGTCCAGCGCGGCGCAGAGCCTATCGCACAGCGCGGCAAAATCCATCGCTGCCAGCGGTGCCGACCCGCCATAGCCCGGCATGTCCCAGGACAGCACGGGCTGGTCCGGTCCGGCCAGCCCGTCGATCTGCGCACGGAAACTTGTCGCATCGCCGCCAATACCGTGAAGACAGACCAGCGCCGGCGCCCCTGCCTTGTTATCGGGGTCACCACCAACCAGAAAGCTGATGCCGGCGGCGGTCAGCCGTTCCATGGCTGTTGCGGGGCCGGTCATACCGGAACGCCGTCACGTACTACGACAATATCATCAAGGCTGATGGTGCATCCCATCATCGGCAGGTCGAAATGGCCCTCGGTAAAGCGCCCGGCGAATTCATTGGCACCGGTCGAATAGAGGAAATTGCCGGCAAGCGCGCGCAACTCGGTGCCATTGAGGTCGGCCTTGTCATACATCGTCAGCGCCTCATAACGCGCCTCCGGGTTGAGCCCCCAGCCAACATGGCTGGTGGCGAAGGCAAGCGGGTCGTTGAATCCCTCGAGATAGCGTTTCATCAGATGCGCATCGGTGCCGTCGCCGCTGATCCCGGTGATAAAATCATCACGCACGACACAGCGCACCTCGCTTTCGAAATAGCGCTTGAAGGTCAGGTTGATGTCGCCCGGGGCAAACACGATGGTGCCGTTGCAACTGGCCTTGCGCGGAAAACTGACAACAAGGCCGCCGGGCCAGTGCGCCAGCGTTCCCGGCCGGTCGGTCCAGCCCCAGACGCCGACTGTCGGAATGTCGCTCATCGCCACGGTCAGGTCGGTGCCGGCGGGTGAGGTGACGGTCATCGTCGTGGCGGCGCGGCAGGCGGCGACGGCGCCGCGAACGACATCCTTCATCGCCGGGTCGGGGCGAAGCCGCGACAGGATCTCCGGATGCTCGTTCGAGATCGTCATGATCCGCGCCCCGGATTGCAGGATGCCGGCGGTTTCCGGCGCGTGCATCAGCCCCTCGACCGTCAAATCGATGACAAGGTCCGAATCGCACAGCTCGCGGATCGCCGCCTCCTCGCCGGTCAGTGCCGTAGAGGCACCGGTCGAGCGAATGATCGGGCCTTGGCGCGGCGGCCTGCCCGGCACGGTGACGACCCGGTGGGGCAACCGCATGGCGCGCAACGCCTCACGCGCCAGACCGATATTGATCTGCCGGCTCTGCGTTTCGGTCAGCAGGGTTATCGTCTCGTCGGCCCGCGCCCCGCACAGGCTGAAAAGCTCGGCAAAGGAATCAAGCCAGGCAGCTTCAAAAGGTGCTGGCGGCAGGGCGTCGGACGGCATCTGTCAGATGCCCCGATCCTTGGTGAACGGGTTGAAGCAGACGATGGTGTTGGTGTCGCGCACGCCATCCACCTTCTGGATGCTCTCGCACACATAATGGCCGATATCATCATTGTTATCGAGCCGGAACATGGTGAACAGATCATAGTCGCCCGACGTCGAATAGACGATCGGCGCCTCGGGAAGGTCGGCCAGCGTGGCCGCGACATCATAGGTGCGTCCGATCTCGCATTTCACCATCACAATCAGATTGCGCTTGTCCATTATACGCTGTCCTCCCGGCCCTGTATTCTGATCTGCCGCGCCGTGCTGGGCGACCCCCTGGATATTGTGTCACCATGCCCTGCTTCGTGGCGCAAAGTCCAGTGTCCTCATGCCCCGCCGGCCAGCGTCAGCGGCATCAGTTCAAAGCCGCGGAACCGGACCCGCGGCGAGCGCCGCATGCCAGCAGCCACCTGCAGATCAGGCCAGCGACCAAACAGGCTCGCCAGTGCGATCTGACCCTCGATTCGCGCGATGCTGTTGCCGGCGCAGACATGCACCCCGCCGGCAAAGGCAAGATGCGGATTGTCGCCGCGGTCGAGACGAAATTCATCAGGCTGGTCGAACACCTGCGGGTCGCGGTTGGCGGCGCCCATGCCAAGCGTGACCAATGTGCCGGTCGGCCAGCCCCGGCCACCCATCTCGAAATCGGCGACGGCGCGACGGTTGCCAAGCTGGTTCGGGCTCTCCATCCGCAGGATTTCCTCGATGGCGGCCGGCCACAATTCGGGATTTTCGGCCAGACGGGCAACAATCTGCGGGCGCTGCGCCAGCAGGAAGATTCCCGAACAGATCAGGTTGGTTGTTGTTTCATGGCCGGCATTCAGGATGAAGATGCAGTTCTGAAGAAGTTCATGCGGCAACAGGTTGGCATCCTCGCCGGCCTCGCCGGTCTCGCGGATCAGCCGTGCCATGATATCGCTGGCATCATCCACCCCCTCGTCGCGCCGCCGCGCGACAATCGCCTCGAGATAGGCCAGGAATTCGCGGACCGCCATCTCGCCATCTTCGAATTGCCGGGGTGAGATTTCCGGCTCCAGCGCGCCAAGGATGGCAAGCGACCAGTCGCGCAGCGGCGCCCGCTCGGCCCGCGGAATGGCCAGAAGATTGCCAATCACCTCGATCGGGATGTTCTGCGCGAAATGCGCCACAGCGTCGATCTGCATGCCGGCCCGGTGGCGCACCTCAAGATCTTCGATCAGCCCGTCGACAAGCCGCTGTACCACAACATCCATACCGGCGGTGGCACGTGGGGACAGGGCGCCGGCAATGGCCCGCCGCACGCGGGTATGAAGCGGTGCGTCATTGAAGACAAGCGAGGTGGTGTGATGCTGGTAGAGAAGCGAATCACCGAATTTCGGATAGAATTCGACCTTCTTGTCCGAGGAGAAGGTCCGGCGGTCCTTGTAAACGCGGACAAGGTCGGCATGGCGTGACAGAAACAGCCCGCCACCTGCCATTTCACAAACAGGATGATGTTCGCGCAGCGCCGCGTAATGCGGGTGCGGGTTGTCGATGAAATCGTCAGGCAGTCTCGTCAGGTCAAAGGTCATGGCAGGGTGTCATCTCAAAGTCCGGTGAAACGGGGCGGACGTTTTTCAAGGAAGGCGGTGACACCTTCCCGGTAATCATCGGTGGCACCGGCGCGCGCCTGCAACTCGGCCTCGAGGTCAAGCTGTGCCTCGAGATCATTGGTCGCCGCCGCCAGAATCGCCTGTTTTGTCAGCGCCAGGCCGGTGGTCGGGCCATTGGCGAGCCTGCCTGCCATGTCCCGCGCCTCGGCCATCAGCAGGTCATCATCAACCGCCTTCCAGATCAATCCCCATTCGGCGGCCGTCTCGGCTGGCAGCGGTTCGGCCAGCATCGCCAGCGCGCGGGCCCGCGCCGGCCCGACGAGGCGGGTCAGCGACCAGCTTCCGCCGGCATCCGGGATCAGTCCGATGCGGGCGAATGCCTGCAGGAATTTCGCGCTGCGCGCCGCCAGAACGATGTCGCAGGCCAGCGCGATATTGGCACCGGCGCCGGCCGCCGCGCCGTTGACTGCCGCGATCACCGGTTTCGGCATCTCCCGGATCAGCCTGATATGAGGGTTGTAGAAATGGCGCAGTGTCTCGCCAAGGTCCGGTGCCTCGCCTTTTGCCGGGTCGCGGTCGCCAAGATCCTGGCCGGCGCAGAAGCCGCGCCCGGCACCGGTCAGCAGAACCGCGCGGCAGTCATCATCATCCCGCGCCGCTTCAAGTGCCGCGCGAAAGGCACGATGCATCTCCTCGTTGAAGGCGTTGAGCTTGTCCGGCCGGTTCAGCGTGACCATCCGCAACGGCCCGTCAGTCGTCACAAGAATGGTGTCACTCATAAGTTGCCTCCACTGTTCCGGAATGGACTGCTTCAAGACCCGAAGCCTAGGCATGCTGCCCGGTCACTGACCAGTAAAAAATGTCTGCGGTCACGGCGGGCCTGCGTTTCATCATGCCATCATCGCCGCGCTTGATGACGGCCTGATGGCATGTGAGGCAGGAATGGCTTTACATAGACTGACCGGTCGGTCAATAATATAGGAATGTCAGCAATCGTGAGGCAGTCCTCGACCGGCCGGCTCTCGCGAGGGAAGGACCGCGAGGGAAGGACAGGGTCATGAGCCTGATGCAGGTTCAGTCATTCGTCGCCGGCAATTGGGTGACACCGCAGGACGGCCTGGCACCGCTTCACAACGCCTTCACCGGCGAGGTGATCGGTCATGCCGGCACCGGCGCGCCTGATGTGATGGCGATGTACAAGCATGCGCTGGCGCATGGTGGACCGGCGCTGCGCGCGATGAGTTTTCATGACCGGGCGCGGATGCTGAAGGCGCTGGCGCAATATCTGTCAGATCGCAAGGCCGAGCTGTATGAGCTTTCCTATCTCACCGGCGCGACAAGATCCGACAGCTGGATCGACATCGATGGCGGAATCGGCACGATGTTTGTCTTCGCCTCCAAGGGTCGGCGCGAGATGCCGGATTCGCATGTCTATCTCGATGGCGATGTCGAGATGCTGTCGCGTGGCGGCAGTTTTGTCGGCCAGCATGTCTGCACGCCGCTGCAGGGCGTCGCCATCCATATCAACGCCTTCAATTTTCCGGTCTGGGGGATGCTGGAAAAGCTTGCCCCGACCCTGCTTGCCGGCATGCCGGCGATCGTCAAACCGGCCACCGTGACAGGCTATCTTGCCGAAGCGGCCTTTCGCATGATCCTCGAATCGGGCTGTCTTCCCGAGGGCGCGGTGCAGTTCGTCTCGGGCAGGCTTGGCCCGCTTCTGGACCGGCTTGGCCCGCAGGATGCGGTCAGCTTCACCGGCTCGGCCGATACCGCGCTGGCGCTTCGCGGCACGCCGAACCTTCTTCGCAACTCGGTCCGGTTCGCGGCCGAACAGGACAGTCTGAATGCCACCATCCTTGGCGTCGATGTCGCGGTCGGCGACCCGGAATTCGATCTGTTCGTGAAGGAGGCGGTGACCGAGATCACCGCCAAGGCCGGCCAGAAATGCACTGCCGTTCGCCGGATTCTGGTGCCGGAACAGCTTCGCGGCCCGATCGCCGAGGCGCTGGCGGCGCGGCTTGGCGAGGTGAGGCTTGGCGATCCGCGTCTGAAGGAAGTCGGCATGGGCGCGCTGGCCGGTGCCGGCCAGAAGCAGGATGTTCTTGGTGCCTGCGCGCTGTTCGCCGACGAGGCGCGCCGCATCATCGGCGACGAGGTCCCGCATCTGACAGGCGAGAATCTGCAGGGTGGCGCCTGGGTCGCGCCGACGATCTTTGACTGCGCCGATCCCGACGCCGCGGTCCATCTTCACGAACGGGAGGCTTTCGGGCCGGTGGCCTGTCTGATGCCCTACCGCGATGCCGACCATGCGGCGGTGCTTGCCAATCGCGGCGGCGGCGCGCTTGTCACCTCGGTGATAACCCGGGATGTCGCGCTGGCGCACCGGTTCGTGGCTGCCAGTGCCAGCCATCATGGCAGACTCTATTTCAACAACCGCGACTCGATGGCCGAGGCCACCGGCCATGGCGCGCCGCTGCCACATTTGGTGCATGGCGGGCCGGGCCGGGCCGGCGGCAGCGAGGAACTTGGCGGCATTCGCGCGGTCAAGCATTACATGCAGCGCACCGCCCTGCAGGGCCCGCCGTCCCTGTTGTCGGCGGCTGGTGAAACCTGGCTTGCCGGCAGCCCGACGCATGAGGGACCGGCGCACCCGTTTCGTCGCCGATTCGGCGATCTGGCAGTCGGCGAGACGCTGGTCACCCGGCCGCGTCGGATCACCGCCGAGGATATCGCGCATTTCGCCGATTTCACCGGCGACCGGTTCTATGCCCACACCGATGCCGAGGCGGCGGCCGACAACCCGTTCTTCCCGGGGATTGTCGCGCATGGCTATCTTCTTCTCAGCTTTGCCGCCGGCATGTTTGTCGACCCGGCGCCGGGTCCGGTGCTTGCCAATACCGGGCTGAACGGGCTGAGCTTCGAGAAGCCGGTGACCCCCGACACCGACATCACCGTCCATCTGACGGTCAAACGCAAGACCAGACGCACCGACGACTATGGCGAGGTGCGCTGGCATGTTGAACTTCGCGACCATGAGGATGATCTCGTGGCGCGCTATGAGCTGCTGACCATGGTCGCCATTTAAGGGTGGCGATCTGAACGGAAAGGACCAATGGCCATGTATTCGCAAGGACTGATCGGCGCCGACGGGCGCACTGTCGAGGATGAGGAGTTTCTCGCCCGTTTCCAGGCGCGGATCGATGACGAGCAGAAGATCGAGCCGAATGATGCGATGCCGGAAGGCTATCGCCGCACCCTTGTCAGGCAGATCGGCCAGCACGCGCATTCCGAGATTGTCGGCATGCTTCCTGAAGGCAACTGGATCACCCGCGCACCATCGCTTCGTCGCAAGGCCTCGCTTCTTGCCAAGGTCCAGGATGAGGGCGGGCATGGTCTCTATCTCTATTCCGCCGCCGAGACGCTTGGCGTCAGCCGCGAGCAGATGACCGAGGAGCTGCTCGACGGGACGGCGAAATATTCCTCGATCTTCAACTATCCGACCTTGCGCTGGGCCGATATCGGCACCATCGGCTGGCTTGTCGACGGCGCCGCCATCATGAATCAGATCCCGCTCTGCCGGTGTTCATATGGCCCCTATGCGCGGGCGATGATCC
>JAAZUU010000085.1 GCA_018624035.1 Rhodobiaceae bacterium
ACTCTAAAGATTGGCCCTCAGTCTGCTATCAATCCTAAAGAAAAAGAAGAAATGACAAAAAGTATGAAAACAGGAGAAGATGTAGTGCAGGTCTGAACCTACTGAAGGTCTGAACCTACTGAAGGTCTGAAAAGGCCTCTGTCAGCCGCTCCATCGCCTCGGCGAGGAGCGCGCGCCTACAGGCGATGTTGAAACGCATGCATAATTCGCCCTCGGGCCCAAAAGTGTGACCTGCACTGACCGCGAGGCCGGCGTCGGCCAGTCTTTTCGTGAACTCGTCACGCGACATGCCGGTGCCGGCAAAATCAACCCAGGCCAGATAGGTCGCCTCGAGATCCATCACAGACAGGCCCGGAATGGCGGCAATGGACGTGTTGAAAAGCCGCCGGTTCGCGTCGAGATACGGCATCAGCGCATCAAGCCATTCATCGCCACCCTTATAGGCGGCTTCCGCCATGATCATGCCAAAGCGGTTATTCGAGGTCGACATCGCGGCGCGTACCTTCGCCACACGCTGACGCAATGCGGGATCGGGGACCAGCATGCTGCCGGTCTCGATACCGGCGATATTGAAGGTCTTGCTTGTCGCCACCAGCGTGATCAGCCTGTCACTGACCTGCGGTGCCACTTTGGCGGTGATATGATGCTGATGCCCCGGCATCACCAGATCGTGATGAACCTCGTCGCTGACAAGAATGATGTCATGGCGCAGGCAAAGATCGGCCACGGCGCAAAGCTCATCGGCGGTCCAGACCCGTCCCCCCGGATTGTGTGGCGAGCACAGCAACAGCAGCCTCTCATCACCGGTGAGCGCGGCTTCCAGCGCATCAAGGTCCATATGGAACCGGTTGTCACGCACGACAAGCGATGACTCAACCGTCCGCCGGTCATTGGCTTTGATGATCCGTGCGAAGGCGTGATAGACAGGCGAGAAGACGATCACCCCCTCGCCAGGCGCCGAACAGGCCTGAATGATCATCGCCAGCGCGTTCCCAAGACCATGAGTCTGCAGCGCCCATTCTGGCTCTATCTGCCAGTCATGACGACGTTTCATCCAGGCCGCCAAGGCGGCGCGAAAGCTGGAATCATCGCCGTAGTAACCATGAACGCCATGATCGACCATGCGCTGCAGCGCTTCATTGATCGGCGGCGCGGTGCGGAAATCCATATCCGCCACCCATAGCGGGATGCCGGCATCCAGCGGCACGCCATAGCGCCCCATCTCGTCCCATTTCTGGGAATGGGTTCCCCGGCGGTCGATCACCTCGTCAAAATCAATCATCGATATGCTGTCCCTGGCCAAAGCCATTGAGTTTGCAGGCGCCTAACATTTAGGGAAAGTTCCGATGTGCGCATTGAATCGACGCTACGATACGGTCACAGGCACGCTTTTGCCAGCCATATTTTCGATGCCGTGGACACCGCAGCAGGACAGGGCCGGGCCCAAGGCGGCCGACACCCCACAACCCACACCCCGCGGGTCACAGGCAGGCGTCAAGACCGTCCATAAGCTGCCTGACCTCGGCATCGGTCGTGTAATGCACGAAGCTGAGGCGCAACACCCCTGCCTCGGCATCGCAGCCCATCGCGCCGATGGTCCGCACCGCATAGAAATCACCGGCCCCGGCCATTACGCCATGGTCGGCAAGCGCAGCGGCAACCCCGGCCGCCGGACGAGCGGTATGGAGTGCCACCGTCGGCACACGACCGGTCTCGCCGCCAACCCGGCCACTGCCCAGAATACGCGCATCATTTCGGCTGCCAAGGAACTCCAGCAGCGGTGCCAGCGTTCTATCCTCATGCGAACGCTGCATCGCGGTGACCACACGCGCCCGCTCCGCAGGTCCGGCCTCTCCGCCAACATGATGCTCATAGAGCGCGTCGACATAATCCGCCATGCCGGCGGCGGCGGCCACCTGCGCATGGTCCGGGCCGGCCGGCGTGAATCGCTTTGTGCGCCAGCCGGCATTGAAGAAATGTGCCTGATTTGCCAGCCTGTCGGCAAGGTTGCGCCGCACGATCATGATCCCCTGATGCGGCCCATAGGTCTTGTAGCTGGAAAACAGATAGATATCGGTGCCAAGCGCGCCGATATCGGGAAAGCCGTGCGGCGCCATGCTGACCCCGTCGACGCAGGTCACGGCGCCGACGTCATGCGCCATCGCGACGATACGGGCAACCGGGTTTTCCTGCCCGATGATGTTCGAGCAATGCGGGAAACAGACAAGCTTCACCCGCTCGTCGAGGAGATCGGCAAGCTGGTCGATTTCAAGCTGGCCGCTCTCCGGATCGACATGCCATTCGCGGATCTCCATGCCGCGCGCCACCAGACGCCGCCAGGCACCGCTATTGGCCTCATGATCCTGCTCGGTGACAATCACCACGTCTCCGGCGGCCAGCGTTTCGGCGAAGGCCTGTGCCAGCACGTAGGTGTTCTGGCTTGTCGAGGGACCGAAGCTGAATTCATCCGTCTCGACATTCATCAGCGCGGCAAGCCGCGACCGCGCCTCGTCCATCTCCTCACCGCCGGAGTGGCTGGCGGCATAGGCGCTGTAGGGCTGGACCTTGCGCTGCGTGTAGAAGCGGTACAGCCGGTCGATGACCTGACGACAGGTATATGACCCGCCGGCATTCTCGAAGAAGGCCTGACCGGCCAGCGACGGCTCGGCAAAGGCCGGGAACTGGCTGCGAACGAATTCAACATCAAGATCGGCGGTCATCCACCCTGCTCCCTGTTCTCATCCATCTTCATCTTCATTTTCATGACGGGTTCAGGCTGCCTGCGGCCGGGCCCCATACATCGCTTACCGCATATCCGTCCACAAAGATATCGGTCGGGTCGGCATCGATCACCGTCTCGCCAAAGCGCCAGCCGCGCCCGCTGACCCGTGGCAGCACAGCCGTTTGCCCGGCAATGTCGGTCACGCCGGTCAGCGTCACCTCGAAGCGCGAGTCGATGACCGAGCATGTGGTGATGGTCTCGCCAACGGCAATCCTTCCCCGCGCATGCAGCGCTGCCAGATGCGCCGATGACCCGGTGCCGCAGGGGCTGCG
Source organism: Rhodobiaceae bacterium (assembly GCA_018624035.1). Taxonomy (GTDB): domain Bacteria; phylum Pseudomonadota; class Alphaproteobacteria; order Puniceispirillales; family Puniceispirillaceae; genus UBA8309. The sequence goes on from JAAZUU010000085.1 coordinate 3,055, forward strand.
GTCAAGCCTGCCCGGCGGCATGACGGTGGCGGTGCGTGTTTCACCTGACGCCAGCGCCTGCCGGAACATCACATAGGCGATGCCGCTGATGGTCGGAATTTCCGGGTGGGCGACCTGATGGGCCAGGTTCAAATCTGTCCGAAGTGCCATGCCGGTCTCGGCAAGCCGCGCCGCGTGTTCGGGGGCGATTGTCAGCCCCACCTGCCCGACATCGACAAGCGCGTAGAACACCCCGCCATAGCAGATATCGGCGGTGATTGTTCCCCATTCGCCGGTCGCCAGCGGCACGTCCAGCGCCTCGACAAAGGCAGGCACCATGTCGAGATGCACGCGAACACACTTGCCGTCGCGGCATTCTGCACGGGCGGTGACGAGGCCGGCGGCCGTTTCCAGCCTTACCACCGTCTCGGGCTCGCGCATTTCCACCATGCCGGTTTCCAGAAGCGCTGTTGTCACGCAGATGCTGTTCGACCCGGAACTGGCATGTGCACGATCAGGCTGCATGATGATGAAGGCGGCGTCGGCGCGCGGGTCCACCGGCGGCATCAGCAGATTCACCGAACAGGCCGGATTGCCGCGCGGCGCCAGCATCAGATGGCGGCGCAACGCGCCGTCCCCATCATTCAGAAAGGCAAGCCGGTCGGCGATACTGTCCCCCGGAATATCGGGAAGGCCCGATGTCACGACATAGCCAAGCTCGCCCTCGGCATGGACATTGATCATGCGGACAGGGCCGCTTTTGCGCTGGCCCGTCACTCCCCGGCGGCGGCGCGAAGCGCGCTGATGGTGGTGCGCGGCGAAATGGCCTCGGTCGCGGTGACAATCTCGACGATCGCCCCTGAGGGCGCGGCGCAGGCGCGCTCATATGCGGCGGCGAATTCATCGGTACGGGTCACTCTCTCACCGTGGAATCCGTAGGCTGACGCGATGGCCATATAGTCCGGATTGACGATCTCGGTCCCTGACACGCGGGCCGGATAATGCCGTTCCTGATGCATCCTTATGGTGCCGTAGCTGCTGTTGTTGATGATCAGGATCACCGGGTTCAACCCCGACTGCAGCGCGGTGCCAAGCTCATTGCCGTTCATCTGGAAATCGCCATCACCGGCAAAGCACAGAACAAAGCGCGACGGGTCATGAACCTTTGCCGCAAGCGCCGCCGGAAGGCCGAAACCCATCGACCCGCTTTGCGGGCCAAGAAGTCTCTGACCGCGCCCATAGGACAGGAACTTGTTCGGCCAGATCGCGAAATTGCCAGCCCCGTGCGTGACAATGGCATCCGCCGGCAGCGTGTCCTGAATCCGCGCGATAATGGCACCCATATCGACGTCACCGGGCTGTGCCGGCGCTGCCAGTGAAGCCAGATAGTTGGTCCGCGCCGCCTTGCACCACGCCGTGCGGGCGGCGCTGTCAGGCAGCTTGATCGTCGCCAGCGCGGCGGCCATGGCGTTCGGGCCGGCATGGATGGGCAGGTCGGGCGCATAGATCTTGCCGATCTCGTCATCCGAGGCGTGGCTGTGAATCAACGTCGCCGCCATGCGCGGTGCGGTGAACAGGCTGTAGCCATCTGTCGTCAACTCGCCAAAGCGGATATTCACCGCCAGGATCAGGTCGGCCTCGCGAAGCAGCGATTTCATATAGCCGTTCATCGCCACGCCGGCATCACCGACATAGGCCGGGCAATCATTGTCGATGATGTCATGAAACCGGAAGGCGGCGACAACCGGAACATCATTGGCGGTGGTGAACCCCTCTATGGCGCGGGCGGAGTCCTCGGTCCAGCGTGTACCGCCAAGAAGGATGACCGGGCGTTCGGCGGCGGCAAGCCTGTCGGCGATAGCACTGACATTGGCTGCCGACGGTGCCGGTTCGGGAATCACCACCGGGCCGCACGGTTCGGCCTCGGACATGGCGACAAGCATATCCTCGGGAAGCGCCACCACCACCGGGCCGGGCCGGCCGCTGAGCGCCACCGTCCAGGCGCGACTGATGATCTCGGGAAGGCGGTTCACATCGTAAATCTCGACGGCCCATTTCGCCAGTGGCCGGAAGAATGCGCTGTAATCGACCTCCTGAAACGCCTCGCGGCCCTTCACATCGGTCCCGACCTGCCCGACAAACAGGATCATCGGCAGCGAATCCTGCATCGCCGTATGGATGCCGACGGTGGCGTTGGTCGCACCCGGACCACGCGTGACGAAACAAAGGCCCGGCATGCCGGTCAGCTTGCCCCACGCCGCCGCCATATAGGCGGCCCCGCCCTCCTGACGGCACAGGATCAGGTCGAAGATATTCGCGTGGTCGACCATCGCATCGAGAACGGCAAGATAGGATTCCCCCGGAACCCCGAAGCCACGCGTTGCGCCAAGGCCGACAAGGCTGTCCATCAGCAGCTGGCCACCCGTTCTCGCTGTTGCCTGCGTCATCGGCCTGTTCCCCTGATACGCCGCACCTCGGCAGTCGTGATCTAGGCCACCAGCACCTTGGCAACAGCGGCGGCAAACGGTTCATGCCGCCCACCGGACAGGCCGGCGATATTGATCCGGCTGTCACCGACGACATACATGGCATGCGTCTCGCGAAGCGCCTCGACACTGTCCTTGTCGAGCCCGAGCCGCGAGAACATTCCGCGATGCGAGGCGATGAAATCGAACCTGTCGGTATTGCATTGCCGGCGCAGCTCGTCCGCCAGGCTCTGGCGGATCGTCAGCATGGTGTCACGCATCTCGCCAAGCTCGGTCTCCCACTCGGCGCGAAGGTCCGTGTCGCCAAGAATGATCGCCACCAGCGCCGCGCCATGATCAGGCGCGAAGGAATAGTTCAGACGGTTCAACACGGCCAGGTTACGGCTGACAACTTCATGCTGGTCCGCGCTCTCGCAGATCACAATGGCGCAGCCGACACGATCGCGATACAGACCGAAATTCTTCGAGCATGACGCCGCGATCAGCATTTCCGGCACACGTGCCGCCATGGCCCGCAGCCCGGCGGCATCGGCGTCAAGACCGTCGCCAAACCCCTGATAGGCGATATCGACGAAAGGAATGGCCCCCTTTTCGAGGATCAGGTCGGTGATCGCATCCCATTGCGCCGCGTCCAGGTTGGCACCGGTCGGGTTGTGGCAGCAGCCATGCAGCATCACGACATCCTGGGGCTGTACACCGGCAAGATCATCCATCATGGCGTCGAAATCGACCGTGCTGCTGGCGCTGTCGAAATAGCTGTAGCTGCGCATCTGCATGCCCATATGCCTGGCGATGCCGATATGTGACGGCCATGTCGGATCACTCAGCCACAGCGTCGCCTCGCCATTGATCTTCTTGATCGCCTCATAGAGCTGACGAATGGCACCGGTGCCGCCGGGTGTCTGGATCGTCGCCACACGGTTGGCGGACACACAATCGCCAAGGACCAGCACACGCATCGCATCGCGGAATGCCTCGTCACCGGCAAGCCCCTTATAGGTCTTTGTAGTCTGGCTGTTGTGAAGACGCAGCTCGGCCTTCTTGACCGCGCTCATGATCGGCGTGTTGCCGGCGGCATTCTTGAACACTCCAACCCCGAGGTCGATCTTGCCGTCGCGCGTGTCGGCGGCGAACAGCTGACCAAGGCCAAGGATGGGATCAGGGGGGACGGGCTGGAACTTCTCGAGCATGGGATGACCTTTCAGTGGCGAGATGCGCCGTTGATATCTGCGATCATGTTTAGGGCATTCGGCGGGTTGCTGGCAAGTCTGTCAGACATCGGCACACCGTCCTCGGCAGCTCGCAGATCAGCGTTTGACCTCGGGAATCAGTCCGCGCGGGGCGAAGCGCAACACCAGCAGCAGCACCAGACCCATCGTCAGCAGCCGCATATGCGCGGCGCTTTCGATCAGATGCAGGCGCAGCCAGTGGTCGGGCGCCATGCCCGAGGTCAGCGCTCCCATCAGCCACAGGCCGATGGGCTCGGCCTCGATCCAGAAGAACCAGATGATGAAACCGCCAAGAACCGCGCCCCAGTTATTGCCCGACCCGCCGATGATCACCATGACCCAGATTAAAAAGGTGAAACGAAGCGGTTGATAGGTTGGCGGGCTGAACTGACCGTCAAGCGTCGTCAGCATCGCACCGGCAACTCCGACAACGGCGGAGCCGAGGATGAAGACCTGCAGATGGCGACGGGTGACGTTCTTGCCCATAGCCGCGGCTGCGGTTTCATTGTCGCGGATGGCCCGCATCATCCGTCCCCAGGGCGAGCGAAGCGCCACCTCTGACAGATACAGAACCACCAGAAGAACAACCGAGAACAGCCCGGCATAGCACAGCTTGACGGTAATCGAGGCGGCCGTGTCGATACTCATGTCGAGTCCGCCGGCCCATGACTGAAACACCGGCGACTGTTTGAGATCGACCTCATAGGGCACCGGGCGCGGCAGACCCGTGACATTCTTCACACCACGGGTCAACCAGTCCTCGAACTTCAGGAAATAGATGATGATCTCGGAAATGCCGAGTGTGGCGATGGCCAGATAGTCCGAGCGAAGACCAAGCGAGATCTTGCCAACGACCCAGGCCGCGCCGGCGGCGAAAAGGCCGCCGACCAGCCAGGAGAGAATGATCGGCATCCCCAGCCCGCCGAGAAATCCGGAAGTGGTGACATCGACCGCCTCGATGGCTTCCACGGCCGGATCGATGATGGCCCGCATGACGACATATCCGAGCAATACCACAAGGCCGGTCAGCCAGTAGCGGCGGCGGCCCAGATGCAGCGTCCGCCGCCAGGCATAGACACCCGCCGCCACCGTCAGCAGCGCCGCGACAAGCCCGCCGAAAATGCCGGCCCCGCCAGCCTGCCAGGCACCGGCCACAGGCGGCACCGACACCAGCATCGCGGCCAGCCCGCCAAGCGCGGCAAAGCCCATGGTGCCGACATTGAACAGCCCGGCATAGCCCCACTGGATATTCACACCAAGCGCCATGATGGCCGAGATGATGCACATATTGAGCAATGTCAGCGAGACATCCCAGCTCTGCACGAAGCCGACTGTCATGAACAGCAGCGCCATCAGCGCGAACAGGGACAGATTGCGGACCGAGTTGCTCATAACGACTTCCCGCTGAAAATGCCGGTCGGTCTGACCAGCAGGACAATCACGAGGATGACAAAGGATACGGCGAATTTGTAATCCGTCGACAGGAACTGGACCAGCGTGTCGGGCGCCATCGATTCCGGCGCCAGATAGGTGACGACCCGCTTGTAGGCAAAGGTGACAAACAATTCGGAAAAGGCGATGACGAAACCGCCGGCGATCGCGCCGATCGGGTTGCCCACTCCACCGACAATGGCAGCGGCGAAAATCGGCAGTAGCAACTGCAGATAGACAAAGGGTTTGAAACTCTTATCCAGTCCGTACAGAGTGCCGGCGATGGTTGCCAGCGCCGCCGTCATGATCCAGGCGATCATCACGACCCGATCCGGATTGATGCCGGACAGCAGCGCCAGATCCTCATTATCCGAAAAGGCCCGCATCGACTTGCCGGTGCGGGTGCGGTTCAGGAACCAGAATACCGCAGCGACCGTCACGATGGCGGTGACAACAGTCACCGCCTGGGTTGTCTTGATCGCCAGCCCCTCATTCAGCCCGGTCATCTGTTTGAATTCCCGCGCCTTCATGATGAAGCGCTGACCATCGGCAAAGACTTGGTCTCGCGGGCCGATGACAAACCTGATCAACCCGTTATAGACGAACATCACGCCCACCGAGACGATGAGATAGATTACCCCGGAGGCCTTCTGGCGACGGTAATAACGATAGACAAGCCGGTCCGTCACCAGACACAGGATGATGGCGGCGAAAATGCCGACGGGAAGCGCCAGCAGCGCCGTCGGCAGCGGGCCGAAGCCGATACCGGCGCTCTGCAGTCCCCAGGTGGCGAGAATCACGAACATGGTGCCAATCGCCATCGTCTCGCCATGCGCGAAATTGGAAAACCGCAATACCGCATAGACAAGCGTCACCCCGAGCGCGCCAAGCGCCAGCTGGCTGCCATAGGCAAGTCCCGGCACGATGACGAAATTGGCGAGGATCACCAGAGCGTTCAGCACATCACTCATCTCACCCTCCCAGGAACGCCCGCCGCACCTCGGGGTCGGCCATCAAGGCGGCGCCGGTGTCGGTATAGGCGTTGCGTCCCTGCACCAGAACATAGCCACGATCGGCGATGTTCAGCGCCTGTTTGGCGTTCTGCTCGACCATCAGGATGGCGATCCCTGTCTGCGCCACCTCGATGATGCGGTCGAACAGCTCGTCCATGACAATCGGCGACACACCTGCGGTCGGCTCGTCAAGCATCAGGATCTTCGGCTGTGTCATCAGTGCCCGGCCGACCGCCACCTGCTGGCGCTGGCCACCCGACAATTCCCCCGCCGGCTGGGCGCGTTTGTCATGCAGGATCGGGAACAGCTCGAAGACCTGCTGCATCGTGTCGGTGATCTCGTCACGGCGGATGAACGCCCCCATCTCAAGGTTTTCCTCGACCGTCATGCTGGTGAAGACATTGTTCGTCTGCGGCACGAACCCCATGCCGCGCAGAACACGTTCCTGCGGTTTCAGATGCGAGATATCCTCACCCTGAAGCAGCACCCGCCCCTCGCGAAGCCCCAGCATGCCGAACATCGCCTTCATGGCGGTTGATTTGCCAGCCCCGTTCGGCCCGACGACAACGGCAATCTCACCCGGCTCGACGCCGATGGTACAGCCATGCAGGATATCGGCGCCGCCATAACCGCAGACCATCTCCTCACCGATCAGAAAGCTCATGAGACCGCTCCCGCGCGTGGCCGGTTCTTCAGGCCTGTGCCAAGATAGGCCTCGATGACCTCGTCATTGGCGCGCACCTCCTCGGCCGTGCCGGTGGCAAGAACGGTGCCCTCAGCCATCACGATGACCGGGTCGCACAGCCGCGAGATGAAGTCCATGTCATGCTCGATCATGCAGAAGGTATAGCCACGTTCGCGATTCAGCCGCTGGATCGCATCCCCGATGGTCCGCAGCAATGTCCGGTTCACGCCGGCCCCGACCTCGTCAAGGAACACGATCTTGGCGTCAACCATCATGGTCCGGCCAAGTTCCAGCAGCTTTTTCTGGCCACCGGACAGATTGCCGGCAAGTTCACCGGCCACCTGGCTGATCTGCAGGAACTCGATCACCTCATCGGCCTTCCGGCGAAGTTCGACTTCCTCGGCGCGGACCCTGGCCGGGCGCAGCCATGCGTCCATCAGCCGTTCGCCGGACTGGCCACCCGGGACCAGCATCAGGTTCTCGCGGACGGTGAGCGTAGAAAATTCATGCGCAATCTGGAATGTTCGCAACATGCCCCTGGCGAACAAATCATGCGGTGGCAGCCCGGTGATGTCCTGACCATCCAGAAGCACCCGGCCCGATGTCGGTTTATAGAGGCCCGCAATAACATTGAACAGCGTGGTCTTGCCGGCTCCATTCGGGCCGATCAGCCCGGTAATTGAACCCGGCGCGATCGACAGCGAGACATTGTCGACAGCCTTGATGCCTCCAAAATGCTTGGACAGGTTTTCAACGACGATCATGTGGCACCGGCACAGGCATCAGAGCGGACAGATATTCAGGACAGAATGCATAAAAGAAAACGGCCCAGACAAAAGGTCCGGGCCGTTCATTGATGTCTGGACCCTAGCGGTAGCCAACGGTGGTGTTCTTGCCACCGTCGATCAGGATCTCGGCATAGCTTCCTGCCGACTCGCCGGAACCGATCAGTTCGACAGCCGAAGCACCGACATAATCGACATCACCGCCACCGGCGATGATCTTCAGCGCCTTGCCAAGCTCACCGGGGTAGATCTTCTCGCCCGGTGCGTTGGCCACCATCATGACCTTTTCCTTGTAGGCGGACGCGTCGCTCGAACCGGCGGCCTGCATGGCCATGATCATGAGCGCGGCAGCGTCATAGGACTCGGCCGTGAACGGGCCGTTGTTGAAGCCTGCGGCCTTGGCCATATCGTCAAGCATCTTGGCACCCGGGCTGTCGGTTCCCGGCAGCGTGCCGATCGAACCGTCGAGATCCGGACCGATCGCCGCCGGCAGCGCATCACCGATCATGCCGTCCGGCAGGAAGAAACTGTCGAACGCGCCTGTATCAAGCGACGACTGGATGATCATCTTGCCACCCTGGTCGAGATAACCGGCAACAACCAGCATGTCACCGCCAGCCTGCGACAGGGCCGCAACCTCGGCGCTGTAGTCACCCTTGCCCTCTTCGTGCGCCGCGTTGATCGTCACGCCGCCACCGAGCTTCTCGTAATTCATCTGGATACTGTCAGCCAGACCCTTGCCATAGTCGTTGTTGGTGTAGGTGATGGCAACGGACTTGATGCCCTTTTCCATCAGCATTTCAGCCACAACCTGGCCCTGACGCGCGTCGGATGGGGCGGTGCGGAAGAACAGGCCTGAATCCTCCATGTCGGACAGCGCCGGCGAGGTCGCCGACGGCGAAATCATCGCGATGCCCTTCGCCATGGCAACATTCTGCAGCGTGGCGATGGTCACGCCGGAGCAGTCTGCGCCCATGATGCCGCTGACACCGTCAGACGTGATCAGACGCTCGGCCGTGGCAGTGGCCGCGGCGGCGTCAACACAGGTCGAGTCACCACGGACAGATGTTACCGACCCTCCACCCATGAACGCACCTGAATCGGTGGCTTCCTTCATGGCGAGTTCGGCGCCGGACGCCATGTCAGGCGTCAGCGATTCAATCGGACCGGTGAAGCCGAGCAGAACGCCGATCTTCACGTCCGCAGCCATAGCAGGTGTCGCGACAAGCGCCGACGCCATGGCCACCACAAGCAATTTCTTCATCAGGACCTCCAAAAGTGATGAGAATACCGAGCAGAAAGTAAAGGACAGGACGTCACCCCAAGGCAAGCGGGAATCCGCCCCTTTCGGGCGATATACCGACCTGAACACGAAGGCCTGCTCCCTCAGGCCGATTCTCTCAGGCCGATTCTCTCAGGCCGATTCTCTCAGGCCGATTCTCTCAGGCCGATTCTCTCAGGCCGATTCTCTCAGGCCGGTTCTCTCAGGGCAACTCAC
>JAAZUU010000086.1 GCA_018624035.1 Rhodobiaceae bacterium
GATGGATGGTGTGTTGCCTCGGCTTTCACCCATTTGTCGAAGAACGGGTCCATATCGGTGGCAAGATCCTTGATCACCGGCAGGTTGCGAAGCGGGGCGATGCTGATGGCGCCGTCCTTCACGACCCGCCCGACATGCGTGCGGCAGGTCCAGCGCGGCTCGTCATTCACCATCATGGCGCAGGACCCGCACATGCCGACACGGCAGGCGAACCGGTAGGTGAGGCTCGGGTCGGCCTCCTGCTGGATCCAGGTGACGATGTCCAGCACCGTCTGGCTTGGCTGGCGCGGGACAGTGAAACTCTCCCATTCGCCGCTGTATGCGTCACCGCGCCAGACCGACACCGCGATGCTGTCGGTGGCGTGATCTGCTTCAATGTTGGAGGCGTCGTCGAGCAAGGGTGCCCCTTTCTGCTAACTTAAGGCATTCAGCATAGCTTTTGGAGACTGCAGGCGAAACGAGGAAAATCGCCGCGCCGCGATTTCACGGCATGACATTTGAACATCGACGCGAAATGGGCTAGCAGGGGGTGGTCCGTCACCGTCCCTCATGACTGAAAGTACAAGACATATGAACCCGACAATCGATCTTCTGAACAGCCACCGGTCCATTCGCCGCTTCACCGACGCGCCGGTGCCGGCCGACACACTGACAGCCGTCATCACAGCGGCGCAGGCGGCGGCCAGTTCCAGCTTTCTGCAGGGCGTGACGATCATCCGCGTCACCGATCCCGACAAACGCGTCGCCCTTCGCGAGGTGGCGGGTGGCCAGCGCTATGTCGAGGAAGCGCCCGAATTCCTGGTCTTTTGCGCCGATCTCAGCCGCTCCATGCGCTGCTGCGAGCAGCATGGCGGCGAGGCCGCAAAGGGCCTGACCGAACAATTCATCATCGCCACCGTGGATACCGCGCTCTATGCCCAGAATTTGGTCGTGGCGGCGGAATCCGTCGGGCTTGGCATCTGTTATATCGGGGCGCTTCGCAATAATCCGGCGCGGGTCACCGAACTCCTCGATCTGCCGCAGCAGGTCTATCCTGTCTTCGGACTGTGCCTTGGCTATCCGGATCAGGACCCCGAAGTGAAGCCGCGTCTGCCGCTGTCCGTCATTTTGAAACAGAACAGCTACAGCACCGATGGCGAGGCCGAGGCGATTGCTGGCTATGATGAGGAGATGCGCGCCTATTACGCGGCGCGCACCAGCAATCAGAAGGCGCAAGGGTGGTCAGAACAGATGGCCGGTCTGCTTGGCCGCGAGGGCCGGCCGCATATGCTAGCATTCCTTCAGGGGCAGGGGTTCGTCAAACGCTAGAAATCGGGTGCAGCCGCCCGCCTCGGGGCAGGGTCTAAATCCCCAGATGAAGCTTTGGTGTCCAGAACGGGCGGAACAGTTCGATTTTCGGGCAGCGGTTCATGACGACTTTCATGCCGGCATCCTCGGCCAGCCGCGCGGCCTCGTGATTGACCACGCCGATCTGGCCCCACAGCACCTTCGCGTCGATGTCGATGGCTTCCTTCGCGATCCCCGGCAGGTCCTCCGGCTTGCGGAATACGTCGACCATGTCGACCTGCCGATCGATTTCGGCAAGCGACGGATAGACTTTCAGGCCGCGAATCTCCTCCAGCCCGGGGCGCGGATTGACCGGAATGATGTCATAGCCTGTCTCATGAAGGACGCGCAGCACGCCATAGCTGAATTTCGTCCTGTCCGGGCTGGCACCGACCATGGCGATGGTCTTCACCGAAGACAGGATATCCCTGATATAGTCCTCGCCGTAAGGCTCATCATGATTCATGTAGCCCATCCGGGGTCTCCTTTGCGGTGGCGATATCAGCCTTCAGCTCATGCGGCTCCAGCGGATCGAGAAACGGGTTGCGGTACAGACGGTCATGGCTTTCGGTGCCGATTTCCAGGACACAGTCCGTTCTGGCCCGCGCCACGCACAGGATAACATATCCGTCGGCAATCTGCCTGTTGTTCAGGGCGACCTGCGCGCGCTGGTCGATCTCGCCTTCGATCAATTTGGCGGCACAGGTGATGCAGCCACCATATTTGCAGCCGAAGGGAAGATCGACCCCCTGATCGCGAAGCTCGTCAAGAAGCGGGCGCCTGCCGGTGACTTCAAAGGTGGCGTTGCCCCGGTTGGCCAGCGTGATTGTCGTCATAGCCAGATATCGCTTGTGCAGTCACCGCCAGGATAGCGGGTTTCATGACACCGCGACGGGCCGTTGGGCTCCTTGCCGAAATCCACGGCAAAATCGGGATCGATGGTCATGCCGCCATTTTCGGTATCGCAATTCACCATTAGCATGCAGCCGCCATTGGTTCGGATCTCCGGATAGAACTGGTTGTCCCAGGTGCTGAACAGCGAGGTGGTGACAAAGAGGCGCTTGCCGTCAAGTGACAGCTGGATCATCTGCGGCCCGCCGGTGATCTGCAGGCCATTGACCTCGGGCGCCTTGCCCAAAAGCCCGCCCATCCAGACCTGGCCGGTCAATTTCGGGTTATGCGGGTCGGAGATGTCATATTGCCGGATATCGCCATGCAGCCAGTTGCAGAAATACAGGAACCTGTCATCCATCGACAGCAGGATGACCGTGATCACCCCGGGAACCGGGATCGGCCATTCCGGATGCGGCTCATTATCGACATCGATGATCTTTTCCCACTGCCAGTCGCCGGCCCCGTCCTTCCACCAATGAATGATGTTGGATGACAGGGCGGCGCCGCAGAAACCGTGCGTGCTGTCCGGGTCGTGATGGAATCTCACCTCGAGCGGGATCAGCCCGTCCTCGCCAAGATAGAAGGTCTGCTGCGGCTCCTTCTTCTCGAAATCCCAGAGATGGATCCGGCGGCCATATTTCAGGTGGCCAACCTCCTCGAGGTCGAAGCCCGGCATGAAGGTGTTTGGCGCCGCCCATTCCGATGACGCCATCACATTGTGGCGTGGCTGGTACCAGAAATCATATCCGAACGGGATGTCACCCATCGAATTTTCCCAGCGTCCCAGAATCTCGAACTCCCGGTCAAGATGCAGATAGCCGCCCGGAGCCTCGCCCTTGGCATTGCCAAGCATCGAGATGATGATTTCCGAGCCGAGGCAATGCACGGTGTGAGGCGCTGACAGATCGGTCTTCGACTTGATGTCCGCGCCCTTGATGGTCTTGTGAAGGCGCGGTGCCCGCGGGTCGGTAGCGGTGTCCACGATATAGATATTCGATGACCGTACTCCCGGCACAAGCAGATAGCTGCGGCTCATCGACCCGTCATCGAAGCAGGATGAACAGGCATTCCAGCCCATATGATGCAGCTCGTCGCCGATATTCGGCATTTCCAGCCGGTGAATGACCTGCGAATAGGTCGGGCTGTCCGGGTCGGCGTCAATCGTGCACAGATAATCCGGTTTCTGGATGCCGGTGCCGGTATATATCGCGATGGTGTAGAGGATTTCCTCGCGCGGGGCCTTCATCGCCTCGCTTGGGCTTGCATATCCAGGGCCGCAACATTCCATGACTTGACTTCCTTTCAGCGTCACCCGACGCTACCGACAATCCCGACGTGCGGCAACCAACTCTGCCAAGTGGTTATGCGAAGCCGTGTTATTCACTGGTAAGGTCATGTAAGCTGGTATAACCGTGACAGGGATGGCATGCAACTGAGCGCAGGCGGCACAGAATGAATTTGACAAGCGCTATCAGGTCAAAGACGATTTCAGATATCTATCTGAATATCAGTCATTTTCTTGACCATTTCATCATGCTTGTCTTTGCCAAGGCGGCCTATGATGCCGGCCGGTATTTCGGCCTTGGTTATGAACAGATCATCATCTATGGCGTCGCCGGCTTTGTACTGTTCGGCGGCATGGCCCCGGTCGCGGCGCAGCTTGCCGACCGCTATTCCCGCTCATTGCTGATGGTTGTCTATCATTTCGGGATCGGTGTCGCCGCCATTCTGGCCGGCCTCGCCCAATCTGTCTGGCAGCTTGGCGCGGCGATCGGCCTGATCGGCGTATTCGCGGCGATCTATCACCCGGTCGGGATCGCGATGCTGATCAAGAGCAACCGCAGCATCGGTCTGCGGCTGGGGATCAACGGCGTCTTCGGCAATATGGGTGTGGCAGCGGCGCCGCTGATCATCGGGCTGCTGCTGACCGTTGGTGACTGGCGGCTCTGCTTCATCGCGTCTGGCCTGTTCTGCATCGGCTACGGCATCCTCTTCATCATGGCGCTTGCCGACGAGGCGAGGCCGGCTGCGAATGCCGGCGGCAGTCAGGCCACCGGCTTTGCGCCGGGCTGGCGGATGGCGCTTGGCGCGATGCTGCTGTCGACGGCAAGTGGCGGCTTCATCTTCGGGGCGATGACCTTTGTCGTGCCGCGCTATTTCGAGATTTCGCTGCCGAACATCTCGACCTCGGTGGCGATGACCGGGCTGCTGGCCTCGATTGTCTATGCGGTGGCCTCCTTCACCCAGGTTGGGGTCGGCTGGCTGATCGACCGGGTGGCTCCGAAATGGGTGCTGTTTACGATCGGGATCGGGCAGGTGGTGTTTGTCGCGCTGGCGGCGCGTTTCACCGATTACGCGCTGTTCTTCGCCATGCTGGTGGCGATGTGTTTTGTCTTCGGACAGATTCCGATCACCGATACAATTCTGTCCCGCTATGTTCCCGACAGCTGGCGGGCCCGTGTTCTCAGCGTGAAATTCATGGTCAATCTGACCATCGGCGCATCGGTGCTGCCGATCTGCGGTGCCATTCTCCAGGCCGGCTATCAGATGGCGGCGCTGTTCAGCCTGATGAGCGGACTGGCGGTGCTTGTGGTGATGGCCGGGGTGCTGTTGCCGATCCAGGCGGACTCGCAGCGGCTTGACCGTGTTCCGGCTGAATAATCGCATCACCGGACATGGACTTTTCACCGGCCTGGGCGCATAGTCCGGCCGGCCCCGCGGATTGTCATCAAGACATCATCTGCCCCCACAATCCGACGATGGCCGAGGTCCCTCTACATGGCGCAAACCTATGATCTGACCGAAGGCTCGCTGGCGCAGCATTTCCGGCGGCTTGCCGTCCCGGCCGCCATCGGCATGGTGTTCACGACGCTCTACAATGTCGTGGACGTGTTCTTTGCCGGTCTCATCGGCACTGCCGCGCAGGCCGGTCTTGCCATTTCCTTCCAGGCGTTTTTCCTGTTCATCACCTTCGGTTTCGGCCTGTCTTCGGCGATGACAGCGTTGGTTGGCAACGCCATCGGCGCGAAAAAGGATGAGGAGGCGCGCATCGTCGCCGCGCGCGGCATCGGTTTTGGCGTCATCATCAGCGTGGCTCTGATGGTCGCGGCCTGGTTCATCGGGCCGGAACTGATCAAGCTTGTCTCGACCGAGGGTGAATATCGTGACGCCGGCACCCGGTATCTGCAGGTTCTGCTGCTGTCCATGCCGGGGTTCATTCTGGCCTTCGGGGTCAACGGGCTGCTGCAGTCGCAGGGGGATACCGTGTCGATGCAGCGCGGCCAGATCGCCGCCTTTTTCGCCAATATCGCGCTCAACCCGCTACTGGTCTTCGGCATTCCCGGGGTCTGGGGCGGAATGGGCTTTGACGGCATCGCCGTCTCCACGGTTCTCAGCCAGACCGGCATCATGATCTATGTGATCTTGCGGCTGTTCAAGACTGATCTGATGGCCGGCGTCACACGGTCCTGCTTCTGGCCCGAGTTGGGCACCTATGGTGCGATCGCGCGGCAGATGCTGCCGGTGGCGATGACCATGTTTGTCATGATGTCGGCGGGTTTCATCGTCCAGTTCTATCTGAAGAGCTTTGGCACATCGGCGGTGGCGGCTTACGGTGTCGCGCTGCGGGTTGAACAGCTGTTCCTGCTGCCGGTCTTCGGCCTCACCGGCGCGCTGCTGCCGATCGCGGCGCAGAATTTCGGGGCCGGCCAGCATGAGCGTGTACGCCAGGCGCTTTTCGACTGTTGGAAGTTCGGCTGGATGTTCATGGCGGTTGCCTGTCCGATTCTGTTCTTTGCCTCGCCGCTGTTGATGCGCACCTTCACCGATGATCCGGAAGTGATCAGAATTGGCGTCAGCTATCTTCGCATCGACGGATTCATTCTGCCCATCTACATGATGCTGTTTGCCATCAACTCGTTCCTGCAGGCGCTCAAACGTCCCATCTGGACGTTCTGGATCGGTGTGTACCGGCAGGCCTTCGGCGTCGCCTTTTTCGTCTATGTCTATGTGATGATTTACGATCTTGGCGTTTTGGGTGTCTGGGTCGGCATCGCGACCGCTGTCACGACAGGCTGGCTGATCTCGCTGATCGTGGCGGATTATGTGGCGCGCGGATCCATAGGCGGGTTACGAGCCTCAAGGGCGAATGCGAACACCGCCTAGCCGCACCGCCTTTGTTGTTGGCGTAATCGCAGTTTAGGTATATTCTAACGTTTGATCGAGGCTTTGCGCCCCGGTCAGGGGGATCAATGAAATTCAGTATTCAGCTATCGGCGGACTACCCCGACAAGTCGTATGGTGGCGACCGCGTCTATCAGGACATGATCGCACAGGCGATGCTTGCCGACAGGCTGGGATTCGATTCGGTCACGATAACTGAACATCATCTGATGAACTGCCTGATGATGCCGGCGCCGTTGCAGTTCGCGGTCAAGATCGCGGCGCATACCGAGCAGATCAGGATCATCACCGCCATCACTATATTGCCGATCCGTGACATGCGGGTGTTCGCCGGCGAGGTTGTCGTCGCCGACATCTTTACCGAAGGCAGGCTTCTGCTTGGCGTCGGTCGCGGCAATTTCCCCTATGAGATGGAGAATCTCGGCATCCCGATGCACGAGACCCGCGAGCGGTTCGATGAATCACTGGCGGTCCTGCGCGCGCTCCTCAATGAGGAGGAGGTGTCATGGGATGGCAAATATTACAAATTCGGCCCGATCACTGTGATGCCGCGCCCGATGAACCCGGGTGGACCGCAGATGATGATGGCAGCGGTCAATCCCGATGCCATCTACCATTGCGCGCGGCAGGGATATCACGTCCAGACGACGCCGCAGCCCGGCAATGAAGCTTTTCTGCGTGACCAGGTGGCGGCGTTCAATCGCGGCAAGGATGAACTTGGTGACGCAGGAGAGACCTCCCTGACCCTGCTTCGTGTCGGCTTCATGTGTCACAGCGAGATGGAAAAGCGCGAGCGGATCCAGATGGCGCATGCCTTCCTTGGGCGGTTCGAGAATGTCTATGGCGGCCCCGGGTTTGTCGATAATGGTGTCGTGCGGGCATTGCCGCGGCGCCAGCCCATCGACCAGCTGGCGAAAAGCCTTCTGATCGGCATGAAGCAGGAAATGATCGACAAGCTGTCGACCTATGACGAAATGGGTGTCGACCGGATCATCATGAATGTGAATTTCGGCTGCGACCCTCATGAGACGATGGATTCGATCCAGTATTTCGCCGAAGAGGTGATGCCGCATTTCGCCAAGGATGACGATTCCGGCATCGTGGCAGCCTGATCCGCATTCAGCTATCGATCCTCAACATATCTCCAGAATGATCGCGCTTCCCTGACCGACGCCGACGCACATCGTACACAGGGCATAACGCGCGCCATCCAGACGCTGCAGTTCCTCGGTGGCCGTCATCACCAGTCTGGCCCCGCTCATCCCCAGCGGGTGGCCAAGCGCGATGGCACCGCCATTGCGGTTCACCCGGTCATCATCATCCGCCATGCCAAGCTCGCGCATCGAGGCAAGCCCCTGTGCGGCAAAAGCCTCATTGATCTCGATCACATCCATCTGCGCGATCGTAAGGCCGGCCCGCGCCAACGCACGCCGTGTCGCCGGCACCGGCCCGATCCCCATCACGGCGGGTTCAACACCGGCGGCGGCGGCGGTGACGATACGCGCCCGCGGGACAAGCCCATGCGTGCGGACGGCGTCGGCACCGGCGATAATCATCGCGGCGGCCCCGTCATTCACGCCGCTGGCATTGCCGGCGGTGACAGACCCGCCCTCGCGGAAGGGTGTAGGCAGCTTGGCAAGTTGCTCCGGCGTCGTCTGCGAACGCGGATGTTCGTCGGTATCGACGGTGACCGGGTCCCCCTTGCGTTGCGGGATCACCACCGGGGCGATTTCGGCGGCCAGCCGGCCATTGGCCATCGCGGCGCCGGCCTTCTGTTGTGACCGCAGCGCGAATTCATCTTGGTCGGCGCGGCTGACCTTCCATCTTTCGGCGACATTCTCGGCTGTCTCCGGCATTGAATCGGTGCCGTAAAGCGCCTTCATCTGCCGGTTCACGAAGCGCCAGCCGATCGTCGTGTCATGGATTTCGGCCTTGCGCGAAAAGGCGCTGTCCGCCTTCGGCATGACAAAGGGCGCGCGGCTCATGCTTTCCGACCCGCCGGCGACGACAAGGCTTTCTTCACCGGCCCTGATCATGCGGGCGGCGGCGATGACGGCCTCCATGCCCGAGGCACACAGTCTGTTCACGGTCATTCCCGGCACGCTTTGTGGCAGGCCCGCCAGCAACAAGGCCATCCGCGCAATATTACGGTTGTCCTCGCCGGCCTGGTTGGCGGCGCCGAGGATCACCTCATCCACGGCCGTCCAGTCGAGGTCGGGATTGCGCGCCATCAGCGCCCTGATCGGGTGCGCTGCAAGATCATCGGCCCGCACGGCGGACAGCGCGCCGCCGAACCTGCCGATGGGCGAACGCAGGGCATCACAGATAAACACATCGGACATTGGCGGCTCCTCACGGGCTGTGTCTGGGTCATGCCCCGGCATGATTACCGGCGGGGGGCTCGCGGCGCCACCAAAAAAGCATTGTGCGCCAGATCCACAGGATCGGGGCTTGCGTGCTGGAAGCAGGCGTGCTGTCTTGTGGCGGCATCTGTCATGGGCGCGTTGAATCGGGGGTGACAATGACTGACACGACTTCGCAGGGCGACCTTCTCAAGGTCACGCTTCTGGGAACCGGCATTCCCAACCCGCAGATCAACGCCTTTGGCACATCGACGTTGATCGAGGCCGGTGACCAGTGTGTCCTTATCGACTGTGGGCGCGGGACCGCCATCCGCCTGTCGCAGATTGGCCTAGGGGTGGGCTGCGTCGATACGATCATCATCTCGCATTACCATTCCGATCACTATGCCGGCCTGTTCGACATGGCGATGACTGGCAGCATCCCGCAGAAATTCGGTGGGCGGAACGCGCCGCTGCAGGTCCATGGCCCGCCGGGAGTCCATGACATCGCCGATGGCGCCTGGCTGGCGACCGGTCCCGACCGCGCAATTCGCGTCGCCGACAATGAAATCGACCCCGAGCATATGCGGATCATCCCGCATGAATATATCGAGGGTGTCGTCTATGACCGTGACGGGCTTGTGATCCGCGCCATCGAGGTCGATCACGGGGAATTCATTCGGCCGGCCTACGGATTCAGGGTCGAATATGGCGGCCGTGTTTTTGTTCACAGCCACGATACGCGCTACAATGAAAATCTGATCGCGCAGGCGCAGGGCGCGGATGTATTCGTCCATGAGGTGGCAGCGGCGAGCGCGACAACATTGGCCAACTTTCCGGCGGTGAAGGTGGCCATCGACCACCACGCCACGCCGGCCGAGGTCGGGCGGGTCTTCGCGCAGACACGGCCGAAGCTTGCCATGCTGACACATCTTGTGCTGCTTCCTCCCGACCCGGTGCCGATCAATGATGTCATGACGGAACTTGCCAGTGAATATGACGGCACGGTGGTGGTTGCCGAGGATCTGATGACAATCCAGATCGGCCGGAATATTTCGGTCATACCCTATCGGCACGGTGGCAAGCCCGGCGGTATGGTGTGATCGGTCCATCAAGGTCCGGGAAAGGGTGTAGGCAGTGAAAATTCTCTTAACAGGCGCCGCCGGATTTATCGGCATGCACTGTGTTGAACGGTTGCTGGCGCGCGGTGACAGCGTTGTCGGCATTGACAATCTGAACGATTATTATGAGGTGTCGCTTAAGGAAAGCCGTCTGGCGCGGATCGCGGACCATCCCAATTTCACGAATCATATGATCTCGATCGAGGATCGGGATGCGATGGCCGATATCTTTGCTGCCGAAAAACCTGATCGGGTGATCCATCTCGCGGCGCAGGCCGGCGTGAGATATTCGTTGGAGAACCCCCACGCCTATGTCGATGCCAATCTTGCCGGTTTCATGAATATCCTTGAAGGATGCCGGCATAACGGGGTCGCTCATGTTGTCTATGCCAGCTCGTCATCGGTCTATGGCGGCAACGAACAGATGCCGTTCAGCGAGCATCACAGTGTGGACCATCCGGTTTCCTTATACGCGGCGACGAAGAAGGCGAATGAGTTGATGGCGCATACCTACAGCCATCTTTTTGAGTTGCCTACGACAGGCCTTCGCTTCTTCACCGTATACGGCCCGTGGGGCCGACCGGACATGGCACTGTTCAAATTCGCGGCCGCGATGCTCAGGGGCGAGGCCATCGACGTCTACAATAATGGTGAGATGGTGCGCGACTTCACCTATATTGATGATATCGTCGAGGGTGTGATCCGGGTGCTGGACAAGACCGCCACGCCGGACCCGGATTTCGATCCGAAGGCGCCCGATCCGCATTCCTCGCGCGCGCCGTTCCGCGTCTTCAATATCGGCAATGGCAATCCGGTGCCATTGATGGATTACATTGGCGCGTTGGAATCGGCGCTTGGAATCACGGCGAAGAAGAACATGATGCCGATGCAGCCGGGGGACGTGCCGATGACAAGTGCCGACACCTGCGAACTGGCGGAGTGGGTCGGCTTCGCGCCCGACACCGATGTGCGGGACGGCGTGAAGCGTTTCGTGGACTGGTATCTGGCCTATCATGGCCGGAACGACTAGACGCCCGCGTTCCCGATTGCCCGGTCCGGTTCCAGACAGGCGCGAAGGCGATTCAGGCTGATCACCAGATCGCGGAGCTCATCCTGGCCAAAGGCATCCTCGATGGCGGCGTATTTCCGTTCCGATACCTTCCAGATTTCTGTGAACAGTGCTTCGCCCTCCGGCGTCAGTCTGATCACCCGCTGCCGCCGGTCATGCGACGCCAGTGTCTCGACAAGACCGGAATCACCAAGATGACGCACAATACGGGTCAGTGACGGGGCCAGAATCACGCAGCGCCTCGCCAGCGTCGTGGTGTCGAGCGCCGTGCCACCGGCAAGCGCCCGGATCACCCGCCATTGCTGGAGTGTCAGTCCAGCCGCACCGACATGGTCGCGAAACTGCGCGGTGACGGCGTCACGGGCGCGCAGCAGCGCGATGGTCAGCGAGTCATCATAGCGCGGCGCGTCAGCCACGCCGTGCCCCGCTTTCCTTCAGGAATGTGTGGATCGTGTTGAACCGTTTCTCGGAAAAACGGGATGCGATCTCTATCACCTCAAGCGACAGCGCGAATGGCCGGTCGGCGATCTGTGGCTTCAGCCAGCTTTCCGCCGCCGCATAGATTGCCTCGGTCACGGCCAGCCTGACATCCTCCTCACGCCCCATGCCCATGCGCAGCGTCATGTCGATGAAGCCGGGTTCATCCTCGCCGCCGGCGATGGTCGCCACATCGACCCGCGTGCCGCGAACACGGATGCCGCCAAGCGGAAAGACACCCGAATCCACCATGGCGTCGCGCAGCTGGTCGCAAAATGCCTGTAGATCCAGATCGGCTTCCAGATTGGCCGAATATTCAAAACTCAGATGCGCCATGGTCGGTTTCCCGTGTCGGGGGGCTATTGACTTGCCGGGTTGTTTGCCTGATCATTTACTTAACATGTGAATTAAATCACAGTCATGGTCAAAGTCAATCTTTTGGCCAGACAGACTTCTGGAGTCCCCATGGCCCTGGCTGACAATCTTGCAAAGGCGCAGGCGTTTCTGGCGCCGTTCCGCGACCACCCCATCCTCAATCATATTGGCGGGGCGGATTGTCCGGCGCGGTCCGGCAGGACGTTTGACAGTGTCTCGCCCATATGATTGAGGATGGGGTTGCGACGGTGGCGCGGGGTGACGCGGCGGATATTGACGAGGCGGCGAGGGCGGCAACCAACGCCTTTCCGGCCTGGCGCGACATGGACGGGGCGGAACGGCGCGCCATCCTGCAC
>JAAZUU010000169.1 GCA_018624035.1 Rhodobiaceae bacterium
GACCACCCGAAGGTCATCCGCATCGCGCGAATCTGGGTGCTGATCTATGCCGGCACGATCGCCGCCGCCATCTCGCTTGGCAGCTGGGTGCCGGTGCTGCTTGTCGGCACGCCGCGTCTCTACGGCGCCTGGCACCATGTCATGACCGGCATGCTGCAGCATGGCGGTCTGGCCGACAATGTCGTCGACCACCGGCTGAACTCGCGTACGGTGCATATGAATCCGGTCTCGCGCTTTATCTACTGGAACATGAATTACCATGTTGAGCATCACATGTTCCCGAAGGTGCCCTTCCACGCGCTGCCCAAGCTTCACCGGTTGATCAGGCATGATTTGCCAGCGCCGTCGCCCTCCATCGCCGCCGGGTTTGTCGAGATGTGGCCAGCATTGAGACGTCAGCTCAAAAACGAGAACCATTTCATTCGGCGCGAGCTCCCGGCCACAGCGCGGCCCTATCGAGAATTCACGCCAAAATCCGACTAGCCATCTCGCCCCGGCATCAAATGCCGGTCGCAGTGGCAAAGGGCGGGCCCTTCATTTCACGTTTCTGGGCGCTGATCCGGAACGGGGCGTTGGCAGCACCATAGCCATCATAGCCGTCTGTCCGCTGAACAAATTCAAAGAAGACCTCGCTGCTACGCCGGCGGCTGTAGAACTGGAAATAGCGTCCCTGCGCGTCCTCGTCATAGAGAATGTTGAAGGTCTGAAGGCGCGCCAGAAACGCCTCATCGAGACCGAAGCGCGCGCCAAGATCATCATAATAGTTTGGCGACATGGCAAGCACCTCGAATCCCCGCGCGGCAAGTGCCTCGGCTGTCACGAAGATATCATCGCAGGCAAAGGCGATATGCTGCACACCGGCACCAACGGTCCGGTCAATGAAGTGGCCGGCAAGCGTGTTCTGGTTCTCGGCGCCGTTCAGCGTCACCCGCAGCTTGCCACTGTCATTCTGGATGGCGCGGCTTCGCACCAGCCCGCCCGAATCGACAACATCCACCATCGGCACCTTTCCGGTATCGAGGATCGAGGTGTAGAACAGCGTCCAGGTCAGCATTTCCTCGTATTTCATCGTCTGCGCGAGATGATCCACCCGTCGCAATCCGACACCGGAGACATCCCCGGCCCCGGCGACCGGCGCAAAGTCGATCTCCCACAATCTTGCCAGGTCGCCGGTCTCATCGATAAAGCGGACCATGCCACCACCGACGCCGCGGATCGCCGGGATCGACAACTCGCCCTCACCGGCAGGCGTTGTCACCGTCTCGGCGCCAAGCATGCGCGCCCGCTCGATGGTCCGCGCCGCATCATCGACCCGCAGCGCGATATCGCAGACCGAGGTGCCATGTGTCTGATAGGCGGAATGGGCAAAACCGGACTCCTCGGTATTGATCAGGATGTTGATATCGTTCTGACGCCAGTGCGCCACCTGCTTTGACACATGATTGCCGGCATGGGTGAAACCCATCACCGAGAGAAAGCCGGCGAGTTCTGTCGCCTCTTCCTCGCTGGTGGTGAATTCAACGAATTCGACACCGCTGCAAGGCGCGCGCGCCGGCATCTCGGGTGCCGGCAGGCGGATGTGGGGTTCGCTGCGCCGCACATCATCCATCAACCCCATCAACGAGCGATGCCCGTCACGGGCGATCTCTACCGGGCTGCCACCGCGAAACTGGTCATTGAAGATTTCCAGAGACAGCGGACCGTCATAGCCGGTGGCGGCGACTGCGCGCATGAAATCGACCACCGGCAGGTCACCCTCGCCCGGCATATTCCGAAAATGGCGCGACCAGTAGAACAGATCCATATCGATCCTCGGCGCATCGGCAAGCTGAACGAAGAAGATCTTATCGCCCGGGATCGAGCGGATGGACTGCGGGTCGATGCCGCGGCTGAGAGTGTGGAAACTGTCGAGGATCAGCCCGACATGGCTGTTGTCGGCGCGCCGCACGACTTCCCAGGCATCCCGGTGGTCATTGATGTGACGACCCCAGCCCAGCGCCTCGAAACCAACCCTGATGCCGCGTTTGCTGGCGCGCTCGCCAAGCTCGGCAAAGTCGTCGGCTGCGCGATCGATGCCGCCAAGCGCCGCCGCCGCGATATTGGAACAGACCAGAACAAGGTCGCATCCCATTTTGTTCATCAGATCGAACTTGCGCTCGGCGCGATCAAAGGCGCGGCTGCGGTAGGGCTCCGGCAACCCCTCGAAATCGCGGAAAGGCTGGAACAGCATGATCTCGAGACCGTAATCGGCGACCAGCCAGCCAACATCCACCGGCGCGCCGTCAAAGGCGACGAAATCCTGTTCGAATATCTCGATGCCGGTGTAACCGGCCCGTGAAATCGCCGCCAGCTTCTCACGAAAGTCACCGGCGATTGAAACAGTTGCGATACATGTTCTCAACGTGTCCGAACGATCTGTCATCGCGTTGGCATCCTTTCCCGCACCTGCGGTCCGGCTGTTATTATCTACCCCGCCATTGCGGTTTGCGCTTATGCAGGAACGCGGCGCGTCCCTCGGCGGCATCATCGCTTTCCAACATGGCCTCGAAGGTCGGATAACGGGCTGCATAGGCGGCCTCCAGCGCTGGCTGATCAAGGCCGGTCACTATCATTTCCTTGGTGGCCCGCACCGCCAGCGGCGCACCCTCGCAGATCATCGCGGCCATCTCCATCGCCGCGGCAAGCGCGCCGCCCGACCCGTCACCCGCTGGCACGATGCGGTTGACAACGCCCATGGCGGCGGCCTCGTCAGCGGTGAAGATGCGGCCTGTCAAAGCCAATTCCATGGCCCATTTCCGTGGCAGCTGCCGTGCCAGCCGGTGAAGCCCCCCGCTTGCCGCCAGCCCCACCCGCGGTTCCGGCAGGGCAAATCTTGCCAACGGCACAGCCACGCACAGATCGCAGGCAAGCACGATTTCCATCCCGCCACCGATGGCATCGCCATTCACCGCGGCAATTACCGGTTTGGTCAGGTCAAAACGTTCCGCCAGACCGGCAAATCCGGTATCCGGCAGATTGGCGCGATCAAGTCCGGCCTTCACTGTCAGGTCGGAACCGGCACAAAAGGCCCGGTCACCGGCACCGGTCACGACGGCAACGAGATGGGAGTCACTGCCGGCAAAGTTGTCAAACAGAGTGGCAAGCTGATGATGGGCGTCCGGGTCAAGCGCGTTGCGGCGATCCTGGCGGTCGATTGTCAGAACAAGCGTCCTGTCATTTGTTTTCCACCTTATGCCGGCAAACTCACCTTCCATCTGGCCGCGCACCTCCGCCTTAGGCGTCCATCGCCGCCCTGATATCCTCATCCGCCATCTCGCGCCCGAGATAGGCCTCCACGACCGCCGGGTCATTCTTCACGTGTTCCGGCGTGCCTTCGGAAATCTTCTGGCCGTGATCGAGAACACTGATCGTATCGCAGGTCGACATCACCACTTTCAGGATATGTTCGACAACGATAATCGTCAGGTTGTAGCGCTCCTTCAATGTCATGATGGTGGCCATCAGATTGTCGACATTGACCGGCGACAGGCCCGCTCCCGGCTCATCAAGAAGCAGCATTTTCGGCCGCATCGCGATGGCCCGGCCGAGCGCCAGCAGGCGGCGCTGGCCGCCGGACAACTCGGCTGCCGGAATCTCGGCATGATCGGCAAGGCCGATGAATTCGAGAAGCTCCTCCATCTCTTCCTTGACGGCACTGTCCTGGCGTCGCACCTCGGCACCGTTGAACAGCGGCGCCAATGGCCCGTATTTCGTGTGCGGGTGATATCCCACCATGACGTTGTCGAGAACACTCAGCTCGCCATAAAGACGCAGAAGCTGGAAGGTCCTTGCCAGCCCCAGACCGGCGATGGCATGGGCCGGGCTGTTCGTGATGTCGACCCCGTCGAAACTGATCCGGCTTCCCTCGTCAGGCTGGTAGACGCCGGTCAACAGATTGAAGAAGGTCGATTTGCCAGATCCGTTTGGCCCGATCAGCCCATGGATCGTGTTTGGCTCAACCTTCAGGCTGACCTTGTCGATGGCCTGCAGGCCACCAAAGCTCTTGCTCAGGTTACGAGTTTCTAGCAGCGTCACCCAACTTCTCCTCGCTTCTCTGAATGAATCTGCGGTTCCGGCGGACGCCCTCGAACCAGCCGCCGATGCCGC
>JAAZUU010000170.1 GCA_018624035.1 Rhodobiaceae bacterium
GATACGTTCGTCCGGGAGCTGCTCGAACTGCATGAAGACGAGGTTCCAGATTTCGATGAACCTGTCACCATCCTCATCCGGCGAGCCCGGCGGTCCCCCCGGAATGTGATCACCATGATCATAG
The DNA here is from genome assembly GCA_018624035.1 of Rhodobiaceae bacterium. Taxonomy (GTDB): domain Bacteria; phylum Pseudomonadota; class Alphaproteobacteria; order Puniceispirillales; family Puniceispirillaceae; genus UBA8309. The sequence goes on from JAAZUU010000170.1 coordinate 125, forward strand.
AAAATCTCCGAACAGGGTCCACACGGGCCGGTATCACCCATCGCCCAGAAATTGTCGGAGGTCGCGATACGGATGATCCGATCATCGCCAAGACCGGCAATCCTCTTCCAGTATGAGGCCGCCTCGTCATCCTCGTGATAGACGGTGACAAGGAGCTTGCTGCTGTCGAGGCCGAATTCCTTCGTCACAAGGTTCCAGGCAAGTTCGATGGCGTGTTCCTTGAAATAATCGCCAAAGGAGAAATTGCCGAGCATCTCGAAAAATGTGTGGTGGCGCGCCGTATAGCCGACATTCTCCAGATCATTGTGCTTGCCGCCGGCGCGAACGCATTTCTGCGATGTCACAGCGCGGTTGTAGCCACGTGTCTCGACACCGGTGAACAGGTTCTTGAACTGCACCATACCGGCGTTGGTGAACATCAGTGTCGGATCGTTCTGCGGCACCAGCGGGCTGGAATCGACAATCTCGTGGCCATTGACGGCAAAATAATCGAGAAAGGCCTTTCTTATATCATTCACGCTGCTCATCGCGGGGTCCTGCGCTTGTCGACGGATTGTGGCTGCAAATACGGGATGCCAGCCAAAACTCGATATGACATTTTGCCTTTACAGAGTCTCGCCCGACATGGCGACGCCTGTTTTACGCGCGCCGCGCGTCCCATGTCCAGCCAAACATGCCGCTTGCGAGGCGCAGTTGGCGCAAAGTGCAAAACCCCGCCCGGTACGCTTCGGGCGGGGTTCGCTGTTGTCTGTCCACAATGCTGGGCCGGATGCTGTCAGGATGTCCCCTAGGCGCCGGGGGCCGCGCCCGAACCATCACCGGGAGCCGGTGGTTCATCCGGTGACTCAGGCACCGCCGCTTCGGGTGATCCGGCTATCGACTGGTCAAGCATCTGGTCGCCGACAAGCCCGGCATTCTGGCGAATGGCGGCCTCGATTTCATCGGCAAGGGCGGTGTTCTCGCGCAGGAAGTTCTTGGCATTTTCACGCCCCTGCCCGATCCGCTGGCCATTATAGGAAATCCAGGCACCGGATTTCTCGACAATGCCGGCAGCGACGCCAAGATCAAGCAGCTCGCCCATCTTCGAGATTCCCTCGCCATACATGATGTCGAACTCGATGGTGCGGAACGGTGCCGCCACCTTGTTCTTGACAACCTTGACGCGGGTCTGGTTGCCGATCACCTCGTCACGATCCTTGATCGCGCCGATACGGCGGATATCAAGACGGACCGAAGCATAAAATTTCAGCGCATTGCCGCCGGTGGTGGTTTCGGGATTGCCGAACATCACACCGATTTTCAGGCGGATCTGGTTGATGAAGATCACCAGACAGTTGCTTCGCGCGATCGACGAGGTCAGCTTGCGGAGCGCCTGACTCATCAACCGGGCGTGAAGACCGACATGGGTGTCCCCCATCTCGCCCTCGAGTTCGGCCCGCGGCACCAGCGCCGCCACCGAGTCGATGACCAGAACGTCGATCGCGCCGGAGCGCACCAGCGTGTCGGCAATCTCCAGCGCCTGCTCGCCGGCATCAGGCTGCGAAATCAACAGCTCGTCGATATTGACGCCAAGCTTGCGCGCATAGACAGGGTCAAGCGCATGTTCGGCGTCGACAAACGCACAATTGCCGCCCTCCTTCTGCGCTTCGGCCACGGCATGGAGCGCCAATGTCGTCTTGCCCGAGGATTCAGGACCATAGATCTCGACGATCCGGCCTTTCGGGAAGCCGCCGATGCCAAGCCCGATATCGAGCCCGAGCGATCCGGTCGAGATCGCCTGGACATCGGCCGCCGCCTCGCGCTGGCCGAGCTTCATCACCGAGCCCTTGCCGAACGCCTTTTCAATCTGGCCAATGGCAGCTTCAAGCGCCTTCGCCTTGTCGTCATTCTTCATTTGCAGGTCCACCACGACTCCAGCCATGTCAGTCCTCCTTCTTGCACAGCCGCCGAACCCTGTCCATGCGGAAACTCTCCTGTGGGAAAGTCACCTTGCAGACGGCTCCGACCGGGTGGGTACCGCCTGTCGCGGCCCCGGATGATCCGAATGCGTGCCGGCCCTCTTGTTGACCTGTGACGTTGCGACCCGAAAGCCACACACTGCCGACACGGGATGACCGGACGATGTCACCTGTCTGCTTGTCCTGTCCGGTCAACCAAGCTGCTCACAGTGTGTACCTGTTTTGTTCCGGTTTCAAGAACATTTTCATGTTTTGTTCTATTTTTTCGAAACCAGGTGTTGCGACCGGCAGTCCGGCTGCTGTCCGGCGGACGGTCTGAAATCAACGGTCCGGCACATCTGGTCAAGACAAAAGACAACCCGCCGGGGGACCGGCGGGCTGTCATGTGTCCTGCATGAAGGACCGAAACCGGGACGTCGGCCCTGCCGGACCGGCGCCTTCGGATCAGTCATCGCGGTGAATGCGTTCCATGCGTTCATGCTGTTCCTGCGCATGAAGGCTCAGCGAGGCAATCGGGCGGGCCTCCAGCCGGCGCAGATTGATCGGTTCATCCGTCTCCACGCAATAGCCGTAGCTGCCTTCATCGATCCGGCGCAGCGCGGCCTCGATCTTCTGGATCAGTTTGCGCTCGCGGTCGCGGGTGCGAAGATCGATGGCGGCGTTGCTCTCGATCTGCGCCCGGTCCATCTGGTCCGGCCGGTGGAGATTTTCCTGCGACAGGTCGGTAATCGTCTCGGTGGCTTCCGCCAGCAATTCAGTACGCCAGTTCTCGAGCTTCTGTCTGAAATAGGCAAGCTGCATCGGGTTCATGAATTCCTCGTCCTCGCTGGGACGATACCCCTCCGGCAACAGGATCGCTGTCGCTGTCACGCCACTCACCTTCTTGTCAGCAGTCTTTGTGCTGACCAACTTGACAGATTTCGCAGTCGATTTTTTTGTCTTTCTGGCACCCGGGGCGGTCTTTTTTGCTTTTTCGGTCATTTGATCATCCGTTTCAAAGACTGAATGTCCGCTGCGTTCTTGCTTCGTCTGTCCCGCAACCTGATTCCAGAAAAACAAGGCTGACAGCCAATTTCACGAATCGTCCGGGACGTGTCGGCATGGGATTACACAAAAATCAAATGCCCTTCAAGCGCTGTTTTGTGATGCGAATTCTAAAAAAGGGCTTTTAACTCATCGTTATTATTACTAAAAAGTAAATCACGCATATGTGAATTGAGGCTTTGGACAAGGTACATAACGGTTTGCTTAACGATCAAGGCGGGGGTTCCGACAGGCTGATCGGCCGGAAAAACCGTTAGAAGAATCGGACCAGGACTGTCAAATATTATGTGGGAATACACCATGCATATCCTGATTGTAGAAGATGATCCGGTTGTCGCCGATGTTCTGGGCATGACGCTCGAAGAAGCAGGCCATTTCCAGTCGACGGCACACAACATCGAGACCGCCCTTGCTGAACTCAAGCATAACAACATCGACGCGGTGCTGCTCGACATCAACCTCCCGGACGGTGACGGCACCAGGCTGGCGCGCCTGATTCGCAAGAATCACATCCCGGTCCCGATCCTCGTGGTGTCCGGCAACGCCAGTACGGACGACAAGATCGCCGCGCTCGGCGCCGGTGCTGATGGGTATCTGACCAAACCGTTCGACAGGTTTGAACTTCTTGCCAATCTCGATGCCATCATCCGGCGCACGCATGGCCACAGCTCGGCAACCGTCTCTGTTGGCAATCTCGAAGTCGACCTGAACCGCCACCTGGCGCTGGTCGAGGGCGCGCCGCTCTCGCTGACCGGCAAGGAATTCCGGATTGTCGAGTTTCTTGCGCTTCGCAGGGGATCGGTCCTCAGCAAGACAGCTTTTCTCAGCCATCTCTATGGCGGCATGGACGAGCCGGAGCCGAAGATCATCGACGTGTTCATCTGCAAGCTTCGCCGCAAGCTGGAAGTGGCCGGTGCCCGCGGTGTCAGCATCGACACGGTATGGGGACAGGGATATATCCTGCGCGAGACAGAGGCGATGGGCCATATGCCGGCCGATC
>JAAZUU010000171.1 GCA_018624035.1 Rhodobiaceae bacterium
ATGGGGCCGGCAATCGGCCTGTTCCCGCCGCTTGGCTTTGTCACACCATCACTTGACCCGGCGCGCGCATTTCTGGCGACGCCGGGTCTTGCACGCGCCGGCATGACATCGCTGGTCACCGGACTTGGCGCGACGGGACTTGCCCTTCTGTTCAGCTTTGCGCTTGTCATCACATTCGCAGGCGCGCGCGGGGCCGGCTGGCTTCGCCGCCTTGCCGGACCGCTGATCGCCGTGCCCCACAGCGCGGTGGCCATCGGCGTGCTGTTCCTGCTGGCACCGTCGGGATGGCTGATGCGGCTTGTCTCGCCCGGCCTGACCGGGCTCGAGCGGCCACCCCTATGGGCACTTGTCCCCGATGGCAGCGGGGCGGCGCTGTGTCTTGGTCTGTTGATCAAGGAAGTGCCGTTTCTGGTCCTTGTCAGCCTTGCCGCCCTCGCCACCCTGCCGGTCCGACGGCTGCTGGCCACCGGCATGTCATTGGGATATGGGCGCGCGGCAAGCTGGGTCTGTATTGTCCTTCCCCTTGTCTATCGACGCATCAGGCTGCCGGTATTCGCCGTTCTTGCCTTCAGCCTGTCGGTTGTCGACATGCCGCGCCTTCTTGGCCCGATGCTGCCACCGCCGCTGGCCGTGCTGATTGTCGAGGGGTTCGAGGATGCAGAGCTTGCGGCGCGCCTGCCAGCCTCTTTCGGGGCGGTTATGCAGATCGGAGTGACCATCGTCGCCCTGGCGATCTGGCGCGCCGGGGAATGGCTCTGTGGCCGCGCGCTGGCATGGCAGCGGCGCCGCGGGGCTCGCCTTTCCACCTTGCGAGTCTGGGTCGGGATGCTGACGGGGCTGGCGACGGTGCCGCTTGTCATTGGCTGTACCGGGCTGGTCGCGGCGGCGCTGTGGTCGGTTGCCGGGCCCTGGTTCTTTCCGGCCGCCTTGCCGGAATCGCTGACATTGCGGTTCTGGATGCGTGCGGACAATCTCGCCCCGGCGTTGGTGGCCAGCCTTATCATCGCTGCCGCCGCATCGCTCATCGCTGTGGCGCTGGCGCTGATGGTGATTGCGGTGGCGCGCCCGGACAGCCGCACCGGCCTCTGGCAGGTCTGGATCTTCGCGCCCATCCTGCTGCCGCAAGCCGGATTTGTTCCCGGGCTGCAGATGATGCTGACCGTCACCCGGCTTGATGGCACCTGGCTGGCGATGATCTGGATGCACATGCTGTTCATCCTGCCCTATGTCTGGCTGATCCTGGCGCCGGCGGCGGCATCGCTGGACAAACGTCATGACCGGATCGCGGCCAGTCTTGGTGCCGGCAGATGGCGACGCTATGGCCGCGTGACCCTGCCGATGCTGACACCCGCCATCATCACCGCGCTGTTCGTCGGGACAGCGGTATCGGTGGCGCTGTATCTGCCAAGCCTGTTTGCCGGCGCCGGCCGGATCACGACAATGACTCTGGAGGCGATGGCACTCGCCTCGGGCGGCAGCCGTTCCATGGCCGGCATTGCCACGATGCTGCAGCTTCTCATCCCGGTTCTGTTCTTCACCCTGTTTCAGGCGGTCTATCGCCTCGGATATGGACGGTTCGCCGGCATGCGCGCGGGCGGCTTGCATTGACCGCTCATCCCGCGCACTCTTCACCGGCGAGACTGGTGATGGACGGGTTCAGAATTGCGCATTCTTGTTTATGGCGACTCCAACAGCTGGGGGTATCTTGATGACGGGTCGGGAACCCGGCACCCCGAACGCTGGCCGGTGATGATGGCGCGGCATCTTCGCGAGGCCGGCAGCGAGATCGAGCTTGTCGAGGAATGTCTTCCCGGCCGCACGACCAATATCGATGACCCGCAGGAAGGCGCCTGGTGCAATGGCCACTCCCCGCTGCGCGCCATTCTGCTGTCACAGCAGCCTCTCGATCACATCATCCTGATGCTTGGCACAAATGATCTGAAGGCACGTTTCGGCCGTGACGCACCGGCCATCACCGCCGGCGTGATGGCGCTGCTGGCGATCATCCGCGACACCGCCGCCGGTCCCGGCGGGTGGCATGGCGAGGCATCCGCGCCAGTGACTGTCATCTGCCCGCCCGAACTTGGCGAACGGGCCGATGACCCGGACTGGATCCGCCACCGGGAATGGCGCGGTGGGCGCGCCACCTCGCAGGCTCTGCCGCCCGTGATGCGCGAGGCCTGTATTGCGGCCGGTGCCGGATTCATCGATGGCAATCGACATGCCGTGTCATCACCACGCGACCCGATCCACTGGAGCGCCGCAACGCAAGCCGCCTTCGGCGCCGCGATCGCTCACGAAATCAGGGCCAATGGCTGACCATGCTCTACCGGGTCATTCTGCCGCTCATCTTTGTTGGGTTGTGGTCGTCCGCCTTTGTCACCGCCAAGATCGGGGTGCAATATGCGACACCCTTTGCGATGCTGATGCTGCGCTTCGGCATTGTCAGCTGCCTGTTCGGCCTGATCATGCTGGCGCTATGGCGCTGGCGCCGATCCCCGCCAGCGAGACCGGAAAGGCCGGTGATCGCGCTGACAGCCCTTGTCGGCCTGCTGTTGCACGGACTGTATCTTGGCAGCGTTTTCTTCGCCCTGTCGCGGGGGCTGTCGGCCGGGATCTCGGCGCTGATTGTCTCGCTGCAACCGCTTCTTGCCTCCGGCCTTGCCATCATCCTGTTCGGTGAAAAGCTGCGGCCGGTCCAGATCACCGGCATGCTGGCCGGCATCACCGGCGTCGTTCTGGTGCTGCTGCCGAAAATGGGAGGCGCGATGCCGATGATCGGCCTTGCTTCGGTGACGGTCGGGCTTGCCGCGGTGACGGCCGGCACGCTGCTGCAGAAGAAAATCGGCGGCAGGATCGATCTGCTGGCAGGCAACCTTATCCAGTCGCTTGCCGCGACGGTCTTCTTCCTGGTGATCTGCGCCACCATAGAGCCGCCACGGATCGACTGGCAGCCGCCTTTCCTGCTGGCGCTCGGATGGCTGGTGCTGATGGTGTCGATGGGGGCCTATCTGATCCTGATGGTGATGATCCGGCGCGACAGTATGGCGGCGGTGTCATCGCTGATGTTTCTGGTGCCGCCGGTCACCGCCGTCATCGCCGCCATCGGCTTTGACGAGCCGCTGACCCTTCTCGGGATTCTCGGGTTCTGCGTGACAAGTGCCGGCGTCTATCTGGTAACGCGCTATTCATCCCCCGGCACGCCATAGCTTGGCGCGGCGGCGGGGTTGAGGGCCCGAAGGCTGTAATCGTTCATCTGCAGTTCATAATCCCGCCACAGCGCCCGCAGGGCCCGGCCCGGGCAGTCTTCGGTCCAGTCCACCCGCAGATCGACAAGCGGCCAGCTCTGTTCATGCGCGACAAGCAGCGCCGCCGAATGTGTGGGGCCTTCCTCACCACCGGCGGCAATGCCAGCCTCCAGCGCCGCCAGCAACCTTTCGGCAAGATGCGTGACCCCGCCAGCCTCGAAGCTGGCGATCATCGCTGCCGGCACCCCGGTCGTCGCCAGAAGATTGCCAGCCGCCACGCATCCCGCTCCGCTCGCCACCGCATATGTACCCAGAATTTCACTGCCGGTAACATGCGCCACCCGGCCCGACAGGTCGACCGCCGCCACCTGCCGATATTCGGCATGCGCACGGCCTTCCATCACCCTCGCGACCGCCTGCGGCGCGGCCAGGCCATCCGCCAGCAGCGCCAGCACCTCGGGTCCGATGGACGGGTCGGTGACATTCTGCGTTGTGACCGCGCCGGCGCCGGCCCGCACATGCGGACAGCGGCTGCCGACAGCGATGCTTGAGGTGGTGATGGCGACCCCGGCCATACCAGTGCGGGCACAATGTCCGACAATTGAAAAGGTCATGTTGCTGCCCCGCCCGTCATCCGTAAATCACCGGTCGCATAGCTGGCGCGCCAGATATTGCGCAAATTCATGGTTGCCGCGCTCCAGCCAGCTGAGCGGCCCCGGCACGCCAAGCGGTGACGCCGCGCCATTGAAAATACCCTCGACGACATGCCGGTCCTCGACCTGCACCTTGTCGAGAAACGCCTTCGTCGCGGCAAGATAGCCATCCCGGTCGGTCTCGCCGGCGAGCTTTTCGGGCGCGATC